>NZ_JACART010000039.1:0-157197 GCF_013386445.1 Pseudomonas sp. P7759 | reverse complement strand
AAGCCCGCTCACCACAAAAAGCCCGCTCACCACAAAAGCACCCTCCCACACGGATTTGTGGCGAGGTCAGAACCCGCGATGCTTCATCAGGTGCTCATTGATCTTCGCCGCCGGCACTTTCTGCAAGGTGCACAGCAGGTCGTGGGACAGTTCACGCAAGCCATGCGTACCACGCAGCTCTTGGGCCAAATGGGCCGTGAGGTTGGCCGCCATCTCCGCATCCGCCATCGCCCGGTGGGCCTTGCCGGTGTGGGGCAGTTGGGCGTAGGCGTTCAGCGTGCCGAGCTTGTGGTTGGGCGCCGATGGCATGAGGCGACGCGCCAGTAGCAGTGAGCAGGCGAACTTCTGCAAGCGCGTCCGGCGAATCAGACCCAGCTCAAAGTCCCAGAACTTCTGGTCGAACGCGGCGTTGTGCGCCAGCAACGGTGTGACGCCGACGAACTCATTGACCTCATTCATCACCCGCTCCGCCGGCGGCGCGCTGCGCAGCATGGCGTTGCTGATGCCGGTGAGTTGTTCGATGAACGCGGGCACATGCACGCCGGTTTTCATCAGGCTCTGGTAGCGGTCCACGATCTGGCCACGCTCAAGGATGACCACCGCGATTTCCGTGGCCCGGCAGTGGCTGCTCGGGGTGATGCCGGTGGTTTCAAAGTCGATGACCGCTATACGTTCCAAACCTGTTCCAACTCCGTCTTGGCATTTATTTGAGCAACAACGCGCCTTCGATCGGCACATAACGGCTGGCGGCGCGTATCAATGAATTGGCCGTCAGCCCTGGTACACCATAAGCCACGGCTTCGACGCCATGCTTGTGGGTAACCCGGTCGAGCAGCATGTCGAAATCACCGTCACCGGAAGCCAGCACGATTTCGTCGACGTGGTCGGCGGCGTCCATGATGTCGATGGTGATGCCCACGTCCCAGTCGCCCTTGGCCGAGCCGTCGCTGCGCTGGATGTAGGGCTTGAGTTTTACCGTAAAGCCCAGGTTGCGCAGGATCTGCTGGAATTGCTGCTGCTTGCTGTCGCCACGGTCGATGGCATACGCGTACGCCTCGACGATCTGCCCGCGCGAGCTGATGTCAGCCCACAGCGCGGCGTAGTTGAAGTGGCAACCATAGGCCTGGCGGACGGTGTAATAGAGGTTTTGCACATCGGCGAACACTGCAATTTTCTTCACCGCACTTCCTCATGACAGCCAGGCGCCAGGGCCCGGAAAGGGTGCCAGTATGCCAGCCGCGAGAAGGTTTCCGGGAAAAATCAGACCGGGGCGACTAGTCGCCCCGGTCTGCGTGGGTCAGACGAAGGAATCGTCATCGCCGAAAGAAGAAGAGTCGTCGGAATAATCGCTGTCGGCAAAGCTGTCCGAGTTGTTGCTGCCCCAGCTGTCATTGCCGGCGTACTTCTGGTCGTCGTTGCCCCAGTTGCCGTTGTCACTGGCAGGCGCTGGCTCTTCGCGGATGATTTCTTCCACGACTTGCGGCTGTTGCGAGCTGTGGTTGAACAGGCTGCTGATGCCTTCGGCCAGCAACACACCACCGGCTACGCCAGCCGCAGTTTTCATCGCGCCGCCGAGAAAGCCGCTGCCCACCGGAGCGGCCGGAGCAGGTTGTTGATAATTCTGCTGCGGTGCAGGCTGGCTGAACCCAGGCCGCGCCGGTTCGCGCCAGCCGCCACCGGAAGACGGCGGTGCACTTTGAGCCGGCTGCTGATCACGGGAACCGCCACCGCCAAAGATGCTCGACAGGAAACCACCGCTGCTCGCCGGAGCAGGCTGCGCGGATTTAGCCCGCTGCAGCTCTTCCTGCAATTGCTGGATCTGTTGCGCCTGCTGCTTGTTCTGCGCGTCGAGGCTCTTGAGCGCATGTTCCTGCACCAGGATCGACTGGGTCATGTAATACCCGGCCGCCGGTTGGCGCGTCATGTGCTCCTTGATCCGCGCTTCGGCCTGGGCGTCGCGGGGGGCTGAGTCCGTTTCGGCTTGTTGCAACCGTGAAAACAGTCCATCGATCAGGGTTTGCTCTTCGCTGTTCATGGCGACCTCGTTAGATTGCCGGTAGAAATCGTGGTCTCGCCTTTAATCAGGCGCCGTCCTAGTTATGGGGGTGTTACGAGTTGTTTCAATGGTCTTTACTCAAGGTTTACGTTTGCTTACCTCCGGTGATGATCGGTTAAAGTGTTGCCCTTGCTTTCAGGCCTGCGATGAACTTGATGAATCCGTTAGACGTGCTGCGCGACTCCTTCCGTTTCACCCAACGCAACCTGGGCGCCATCGTCCAGCTGTGTCTGCCGTTGGTGATTTTCGAAGCCCTGCTGCAACAGGTGCTCAACCACGTCGTCGGCCCGGATGCGTTTCCCGGCTATAGCGTGGTGGTGGGGTTGCTGGTGTACCCGCTGTATACCGGCGCGCTGATCCTGTTTCTGGACGCTCGCACCCGTGGCGAATCGCCGCGCACTAAAGATGTGTGGGCCATGGCCCTCACGCTATGGCCGCGCTTCGCCCTGCTGACGGCCATGAGCACGCTGCTGATTCTGCTGGGGCTGTCGCTGTATTTCCTGCCGGGGCTGTGGCTGATGGTGGTACTGGCGTTTGCCGAGTACTTGCTGGTGCTGCGCGGCATGCCAGCGTTGGCGGCAATGAAGGAAAGTTTCCGCCTGAGCCGTGGGCATTTCTGGCTGATCCTGGTGTGCCTGCTGTGTGTGATGACGCCGCTGTGGTTGCTCAAAGGCGCCAGCGTTGCGGCCTACCCAACGCCCGCGCCGCTGCTGGGGCTGTTTCTGGACAGCGCCCACAGCTTCCTGCAGCTGTTTACCAGCGTGGTGCTGTTCCGTTTATTCATGCTGATCGGTGGCGATGCCGACGCGCGGTGATATGCTCCGTGCCACCTCTGAAACGCTATAAGCCGAGCCGATGACCCGTTTATTGCGCATCACCTTGCTGGGCCTGTTGATCATTGCAGGCCTGCTCACCGCCCTGATCTACAGCCTGACCTGGCGCCCCGAGGCGAAGGAAACCCTGCCGGTGAGCTGCGTCGCACCCCGCGCGCCCACGCTGTTGCCGGGGCAAGCGCTCAAGGTCATGACCTGGAACGTGCAATACCTGGCCGGCAAGAACTATGTGTTCTGGTACGACACCGCCGACGGCAGCGGCCCCGACGACCGCCCCACCGTGGAAGACATGGCCGCCAGCCTCGACGAAGTGGCGCGGGTGATTCGCGATGAACAGCCCGACATCCTCCTGCTGCAGGAACTCGACGAAAACGCCAAGCCTTCCCACTACCAGGACCAACTGGCCCTTTTGCAGGAGCGCCTGGTCGACCTCTACCCGTGCAGCGCCCAGGCCTTCGACTGGAAAGCCGACTTCGTGCCAGACCTGCACATCTTCGGCAGTGTCGGCCGCAAACTGGCGACCCTCAGCCGCTACCAGATCGAACACGCCGAACGCCTGCAATTGCCGACGCCCGAGGCCAACATCCTTAGCCGCCAGTTCCAGCCCAAGCCCGCCTTGCTCCTGACCTACCTGCCCTTGAGCGATGGCGGCCAACTCGCGGTGCTCAACACCCGCCTGGACGGCGTTGCTCCTGGCCGCAGCGCAGTGCTGGAGCAGGTCAAAACCACGGTCAAACTGCTGGATAAATTCGAAGGCCGTGGCACGCCCTGGCTGATCGGCGGGGACTTCAACCTGCTGCCCCTCGGCCAGTTCCTGCGCCTGGACGCCACCAAACGCAGGCAGTATTCGCCGGACAGCGAGCTGCATTTGCTGTGGGACAAATACCCAATGATCCCGAGCAATAGCCAATCCAGCGGGATTGATCGTGAGCAATGGCTGACGCACTTCCCCAACGACCCGAGCGTGGACGGGCCGGATCGTACGCTGGATTACCTGTTCTACAGCCCGCGGATCAAGCGGGTGGAAGCCAAGGTGCGGCAGGAGGATACGTTGCGTATTTCCAACCATTTGCCGGTGATTGCGCGGTTCCTGCTACCGGCCGCGCAATAGTCACTTGCGCGGTTTGATCCGCGCCGTCGCCTCGGCCACCAATGGATCATCCGGCCAATAGTGCTTGGGGTACCGCCCCTTCAAATCCTTCTTCACCTCGGCATAAGTACTGCGCCAGAAGTTCGCCAGATCCTGCGTCACCTGCACTGGCCGCCGCGCCGGGGACAGCAAATGAAGCTTCACCACCTGGCGGCCGCCAGCAATGCGCGGGGTGTCGGCCAGCCCGAACAGTTCCTGCAAGCGCACCGCCAGGATCGGCGGCTGTTCGCTGTAGTCCAAACGCACCGACGAACCCGACGGCACTTTCACATGCTGCGGCGCCAGTTCGTCCAAACGTTGGGGCAGCGGCCAGGGCAGCAGGTTGTGCAGGAAGCTTGAGATGTCCAGGTTGGCGAAATGGCTCAAGCGCGAGACTTTGCCCAGGTAGGGCATCAGCCAGTGTTCGAGGCTGGCGAGTAGCGCCTTGTCACTGATATCCGGCCATTCGCTGGTTTTGCCGGCGTCGAGCTGGCGCAACAACAGGACGCGGGCCTGCCATTGGCGCAGTTCCGGCGTCCACGGCAGCAGCTCCAGGCCTTTGCGGCGGACCAGGTTGACCAGCGCCTGGCTGCGGGCGGACTCGTCGAGGCCGGTGAGCGGTTCGCGGCTGAGCACCAGTTCACCGACTTTGCGTTGGCGTTCGGCGCGCAGGACGCCTTCGCGTTCGTCCCAATCCAGCTGGTCGACATTACGCACTTGCTCGGCCAGCACCGTGTCGAACAGCGCCGGATCAAAATCCGCCGCCAGATAGATGCGCTCTTCACGCTGGCCCTGCCGGCTGCCCAGGTCAGCGATGACCAGCCAGGCTTGTTTCATCAGGCTGTCGGCTTCGGCGAACAGCGCCGCGCGGCCGTTGGCCAGGCGATATTCAGCACCGCCGGGACGACGCTGCTGGGCGACGCGATCCGGGTAGGCCAGTGCCAGCAAGGCGCCAAGCCAGCGCGGATGATCGGGGTCGGCAACGGCTTGAGTCGCCTGGCCTCTCAAGTAACCGCGATATTGTCGCGCCAGTTGCTTGGCCCGCTGCACGCCGCCTTGGGTGCCGCGTGCGCGTTCTTCGCCGGACAACAGCGCCAACCGACTGTGCAAATCCGCACCGCCACCGCGCAAGATATCGCGCTCTCCCAGCAAGGCGGCCACGTCGCAGGCCGTCGAGGCCAACCCAAGATCCTGCCCGCGCAGCAGCAGATGGGCGATACGCGGATGGGCCGGCAACTCGGCCATCTTCTGCCCATGGGCGGTGAGTTTTTCTTCATTCAAGGCGCCGAGGCGCACCAGCAAATCCTGAGCCTGGCCGTATGCAGCGGTTGGCGGCACATCCAGCCACACCAGTTGATTAGGCGTGACACCCCAACGCGCGAGTTGCAAGGCGAGGCCGGCCAGGTCGGCGGCGAGGATTTCCGCACTGCCATAAGCGGCCAGGCCTTCGTGCTGGTCCTCGGACCACAGGCGATAACACACGCCCGGCTCCAGGCGCCCTGCCCGGCCGGCACGCTGGGTGGCGCTGGCGCGGGAGATACGTTGGGTGTCGAGGCGGGTCATGCCGCTGCCCGGGTCGAAACGCGGCACCCGCGCCAACCCGGCGTCGATCACCACGCGCACGCCGTTGATGGTCAGGCTGGTCTCGGCAATGTTGGTCGCCAGCACCACTTTGCGTTTACCGGCCGGGGCCGGGTCGATGGCGGCGCGTTGGGCGTTGAGGTCCAGTTCGCCATGCAGCGGGCACAGCAGCACATCGGTGCGTTCGCCGAGAGCGTCGGCCAGTTGCTGGTTGACCCGACGAATCTCGGCCTGCCCCGGCAGGAACACCAGCACGCTGCCGGTTTCGTCGTGCAGGGCTTCGAGAATGGTCTGCACCACACGCGGTTCGATGAACTCGCCGGGCTGATAAGGGCGCCCCCAGCGCATCTGCACCGGGAACATGCGGCCTTCGCTGCGCAGGATCGGCGCGTCGTCCAGCAGACTGGCCAGGCGCTCGCCTTCAAGGGTGGCGGACATCAGCAGGATTTTCAGCGGTTGATCATCGCGAAACAGTTCGCGGCCGTTGAGACTCAGGGCCAGCGCCAGGTCGGCGTCGAGGCTGCGTTCGTGGAATTCGTCGAAGATCAACAAACCCACGCCGTCCAGCGCCGGGTCATCCTGCAGGCGGCGCGTGAGGATGCCTTCGGTGACCACTTCGATGCGCGTGTTGGGGCCGACTTTGCTGTCCAGACGAATGCGATAGCCGACGGTTTCACCGACCTTTTCGCCCAACTCACTGGCCAAGCGTTCGGCCGCCGCACGGGCTGCAAGACGGCGCGGTTCTAGCATCAGGATGGTCTGCCCGGCCAGCCAGGGTTCGTTCAATAATGCCAAGGGCACGCGGGTGGTTTTACCGGCGCCGGGGGGCGCTTCGAGCACGGCTTCATGGCGATTCGCCAAGGCGTCACGCAGTGCAGGTAAAACTTCATCAATCGGCAACGAATTCATACTGGCTCCAAAGCAGAGCGGCGAGTATAACGGCGAACTGCCGAGTGCCGACGATGGTCTCAAGGCCATTGCCATAAGGCCGTTGCTATATAGTCCCGTATCAACCGTGTTCAGGAGAGTCTCCATGCGTATCGCTTCCCGTGTCATTGGCGGTGTCCTCGCCGTCACCCTGCTGAGCCAATTGACGGCCTGCGGTTCGATCTTCTATCCGGACCGCCGTGGCCAGATCGACGGCAAGATCGACCCGACCATTGCCGTGCTCGACGCCGTGGGCCTGCTGTTCTATGTGATCCCCGGCCTGATCGCGTTCGGCGTGGACTTCGCCACCGGTGCCATCTACTTCGAACCGGGCAAGACCGCCCAGGTCGACCCGCAAAAACTTCACGAAGCCATCGGCGCCGACGGCAAGGTCGACAACGCCAAGCTGCAAAGCATCATCCAGAACGAAACCGGCCGCAGCCTGCCGCTGGACGACCCGCGCATGATCCAGTTCAAGGGCAGCGTGCAACAGCTCGCCAGCCTGGGCCTGCAACCCGCCGCTTAAGGATCCGAGCCGCCTATGACCAGCAGTCCCGAACACGCCAGGCTCCTGCGCCTGGCCACTCGCGCCTCGGTGGGCGTGGCTTGTGCGCTGATTATCACCAAGGCCATCGCCTGGTGGCTCAGCGGCTCGGTGAGCATGCTCGCCGGGTTGACCGACTCGCTGTTGGACGGCGTGACCTCGCTGCTGAACCTGCTGGCAGTGCACTACGCCCTGCGCCCGGCCGATGACGATCACCGTTATGGGCACGGCAAGGCGGAGTCGCTGTCGGGCATGGCCCAGGCGCTGTTTATCGGTGGCAGTGCGGTGTTGATCGCGTTCCAGGCCTATCAGCGTCTGCAACACCCGGAACCGGTGGGCGCGCCGTGGTTGAGCATTGGCGTGATCGTGTTTTCCCTGGTGCTGACCGTGGCGTTGCTGATGCTGCAACACCGGGTGATCCGCGAAACCGGCTCCAACGCCGTGCGCGCGGACTCATTGCACTACCGCTCTGACCTGATGCTCAACGGCAGCATTTTGGTGGCGCTGGTGTTGGCGGGGTTTGGCTACCATCAGGTCGACGCCTGGTTCGGCCTGGGCATTGCCGCCTACATTTTGTGGAGCGCCATCCAGATCGCCCGTGAAAGCTTTGCGGTATTGATGGATGAAGAACTACCACCGGACGTCAGCCAGCACATGCTGGAACTTGCCCGTGGCGTACCGGGCGTCTTGGGCGCGCATGATTTGCGCACGCGGATTTCCGGCAGCCACTGGTTTGTGCAGCTGCACCTGGAATTGCCGGGGGAATTGACGCTGTCAGTGGCCCACGGCATCAGCGACCAGGCCGCCGATGCGATTCACAAGGCTTACCCGCGTGCCGAAGTGCTGGTGCACGCCGACCCGCGGGAAGTGGTCACCGGCAATAAAACCTAGTACTGCACCTGATAACCACGACTGCTCAGGCAGTTGCCTTGGGCCTGGCGGTAGGTTTGCACCACCGCCGGATCGGGGGCGTAGGTGACTTGCTGCGGGTCGAAGCCACTTTGCTGCACGGCCCAGCGATAACAGTCATACCCGTCCTGCTGCACCTGGGCCGGTGACTGGCCGTTGGCGGGGTACGCCACCACGTCATAGCCATTGCCTTGCGGCGCGGGCTGCGGTGCCGGTACGGCGGCCGGCGGTTGCACCACCACGTACTGCTGGGAACTGCTTTCGTAGGTGTAGTAGGAACCCGCCGCGAGGAAGAACAGCGCGCTGCCGATCCACACTTCACGCGCGTAGTCCGGCAGGTAATGCACACGGATGCCGTACGGTGGCGTCACCACCACGTAGCGCGGGCCTTGCGGACGGTACCAATAGCCGCCGGAGTAGAAGTAATCCTGGCCACGGTAAGGCACGCGGTAATTGCGATCAGGGAAACGGTCGATCACGTAGCCTGGGCGATGTTGCGGGCCAGGGCCCCAACCGTTGCCATGGCCGTCGGGGCGACCGGGCCAGCGGTTGTCGCCGGGATGACCATTGCCATTGTTGTACCCACCGCCATTGTTACCGGGACGTGAGCCTGGGCCGCCGGCTTCCCAGTGCTGGTTGCCGTCATTGCGTCGAGGGATGTCGCGGTAATAGCCCTGGCGTGGTTCCTGGGTCTGGCGCACGGTGTCGGGGCGACTTTGGATCGGCAGGTTACTTGAAGGCTGGGGTTGTGGCTGCTGCACTGGCCGCCCCTGCTCATTGCCTTGCGGACGCCCTTGCCATTGACCACCACCGTTCTGGCCACCGCGATCAAAATGCTGATTCTGCGGGCGTGGCTGGTTGTTTTCCGGCCGTGGCTGATTGTTCTGCGGACGCGGCTGTTCATTACCGCCCCCTGGCCGTGCGCCCTGCGGCCCTCTTTCATGCTGACCACCGCCCTCACCGCGCGGCCCGTTGTCCCGTTCGTCGGCCACTGCCTGGGCGCCAATGGTGACAACCAGCAAACCTACACCTGCCAAACGCCAGATGCGCTTCATGCTATTCCTCACTGCGGATTAGGGCCTGTCCATGAGACTGGAAAAGCCAGGCCCGGTTCTCGGACAGGTTATCAGCAGGCAAAAGAAAAGGGGTGACCCGTCGGCCACCCCTTGAGAACTTCGTCCTGGCTCAACGCTTTTGACGTTGGCTCACCTCACGCCGTCTTGTGGACAGTGTGCAGCCTGGAGGCCGGCTCAACCCTGCTGGGGTGGCGGCCGCAGCGGGCCTGATTGGGCGGGCTGCTGTGGACTGTTGTCCAGGCGGTGATTCTGTTGATAAAGATACCCGCCAGCGCCCGACAGATGATTGCGAAGATTGCGTCAATAAACAGTGCTTGCGCAATTTTTAACCCTTCATGGATAATTCACCGCAATAGTTACGACATAGGCCATCCCAATGAGCAAGCTTGACCGATACGACCTGAGTATTTTGGCGGAATTGCAACGTGATGCGAGGATCTCCAACCAGGAGCTGGCCGAACGCATCGGCTTGTCGCCGTCGCCGTGCTCGCGCCGGGTCAAGCAGTTGGAGGATGACGGCTACATCGCTCGCCAGGTCGCCTTGCTCGACCGCAAGATGCTTGGCCTGAGCCTGACCGCCTATGTGCTGATCGGCATGGACCGCCACACCCCCGAGCGTTTCGAGAACTTCGAAGCGGCGATCCGCACCCTGCCCCAGGTGCTGGAATGCAGTTTGGTCACCGGGATGGATGCGGACTATCAGCTGAAAGTAGTGGTGCCGGACATGGACCACTACCAGAAACTGCTGCTGGGTCACCTGACCCGTATTGAAGGCGTGACCAGCGTGCGCTCCAGCTTTGTGCTGAACCAGGTGCTCAACAGCACAGAGTTGCCGCTGACGCACCTGCGCACCTGATCTCAAGAACAATGCAGATCCCCTGTGGGAGCGGGCTTGCTCGCGAATGCAGTCTGTCAGTTAATACCTATATGACTGATACACCGCATTCGCGAGCAAGCCCGCTCCCACATTTTGACCGTGCACGACGCAGGTCAATGTTGCGCCTTTGACGCTGCCGTATACTGCCCTCTTGCCCTGTCGGAAGTCCCCATGAACAACATCGACCCCGCCCTCTTTGAAGAATGGATGATGACCGGCCTGGTCACCATCCTGATCATTTTCATGGGCTTTATCGTCTGGGACCTGGCGAAGAAGTCCAAGGCCGGGCGTTTTGGCTCGTTTATCCTGTTCTTCGTGTTGGGCCTGGGCGTGGCCGCGTTCATCATCAAGAGCGTAGTGATCGGCCTGATCGAGTCCGGCGCCTTATAAGCGCGCCGGTACTTCCTTCCACTGGCCTTGATCCAGGCCGTCGATCGTCCACTCGCCAATGCGCACCCGCACCAGGCGCAAGGTAGGCAACCCCACGGCAGCGGTCATGCGCCGTACCTGGCGGTTACGCCCCTCGCGAATCACCAATTCAAGCCAGTAAGTCGGTATGTTTTTGCGAAAGCGCACCGGCGGGTTGCGTGGCCATAACTCGGGCTCGTCCAACTGCCGTGCTTGCGCAGGCAAGGTCTTGCCGTCATTCAACTCGACACCGTCGCGCAGGCGTTGCAGCTGTTCTTCGGTCGGTTCGCCTTCCACCTGCACCCAATAGGTTTTCGCCAGCTTGTGCTTGGGGTCGGCAATCCGCGCCTGCAACTGGCCATCATTGGTCAGCAGCAACAAGCCTTCGCTGTCACGGTCCAGACGGCCCGCCGGGTAGATGCCGGGAATGTCGATGAAATCCTTGAGGGTCGCGCGCCCGCCTTCGTCGCTGAACTGGGTCAGCACGTCGAAGGGTTTATTGAACAGGATCAATTTCGGCTCCGCCGGTGGCGCCTTGGCGACACGCCGCGCGGCGGAATACGGAGGTTTCACGCCAGGGCGGCGCGAATCGGGACGGGTGGGACGGGACATGGCAAGGAACATCTAACGGTCAGGACCGACAATGCTAGTGGCCTGACCGTTAAATGACCATCCCAACCGCTTAGCGAAACGGCGGCTCGTCGAAGCTGCGCAGTTTGCGCGAGTGCAGCGAATTGAGTTCGGTGCGCAGCAAATCCACCGCTTCGATGCCGATCTTCAAGTGCTGGCTCACCGCACGCTCATAGAACGCGTTGGCCGAGCCCGGCAGCTTGATCTCGCTGTGCAGCGGCTTGTCCGAAACACACAGCAACGTACCGTACGGCACCCGCAAGCGATAACCCTGGGCGGCGATAGTGCCGCTTTCCATGTCCACGGCCACGGCGCGGGACAGGTTGATCAGCGGCCGTTCCTGGGCCCAGCGCAGTTCCCAGTTGCGGTCGTCGTAGGTCAGCACGGTGCCGGTGCGCAGGCGTTTTTTCAGTTCTTCGCCTTTTTCGCCGGTGACGTTGGCCGCCGCTTGCTGCAAGGCCAACTGCACTTCAGCCAGGGCCGGGATCGGGATGTTCGGCGGCACCACGCGGTCGAGAATCCCGTCGCGGCGCATGTAGGCGTGAGCCAGTACATAGTCGCCGATGGTCTGGGATTGGCGCAGGCCGCCGCAGTGGCCGATCATCAGCCAGCAATGCGGACGCAGCACGGCCAGGTGGTCGGTGATGTTCTTCGCGTTGGACGGGCCGACGCCAATGTTGACCAAGGTCACGCCGTGGCCGTCAGTGGCTTGCAAGTGATAAGCCGGCATCTGGTAGCGGTGCCAGACCACGCCTGCGGCAATGGCGGAGGCTTCACCGTGGTCCATCGCTTTGTCGATCACCACGTTGCCCGGCAGCACCATACGAATAAAACGCGGGTCGCTGCGCAGTTGTTCCAGGCCATGCAGGATGAACTGGTCGACATAACGGTGGTAGTTGGTCAGCAGGATCCACGGCTGCACATGGCGCCAGTCGCTGCCGGTGTAGTGCACCAGGCGGCGCAGGGAAAAGTCCACGCGCGCCGCATCGAACAGTGCCAGGGGCAGCGGGTCGGTGTTTTCCCAATCGTACAGGCCGTCGGCGATGCCATCGGTGGCGGCCGACAGGTCGGTGCTCGGGAACACGCGGGCCAGGGTCGCCGCAGTCACGCCGGAGCCGGCCAGTTCATCGCCCTGCTCCACCACGTACGGGTACGGGATGTTCTGCTGGCTGACGCCGACTTCCACCGTCACGGTGAAGTCGTGCATCAGCGGCACCAGTTGCTCCAGCAGATATTTACGGAACGCCGCAGGATGGGTGACGGTGACGCTGTAGGTCCCCGGCAACTGAACCTTGGCATATGCGCGAGTGGTCTGTGGGACTTCGCCGTGGCAGTGGTAGGTCAGGCGCAGTTCCGGGTAGCGAAACAACGCACGTTGCTCGGCGTCGGGTTCGACGCGGTCCTTCAGATATTGCTTGAGGGCTTGATTAAGCGCGCCCGTGGCGCGCTCATGCAGGGCCGCCAGCCGATCCACGGCTTCTTCGGCGGTTTGAACGACAACAAAAGCTTCGGTCACGGTAAGCATCCTGTGTTCTGACGTGCAGGCCTTTATCTTGCCTGTATCCCCGTCAGACGCAAACTTTGAATGCAATCAACAAGGTGTGGACCTGGCGACAATCGCCGCTACATCCACACCTCGCGGCAACGTGCCATACACCCGGCCGGACGATTCACCCAAACGACTGGCGATAAACCCATCGCTGACCGCTGCATTGCCGGCTTCCAGCAACAGCTTGGCCTGCAATGCCACCGCGATGTCTTCGGTGAGCTGCCGCGCGCGGTATTGGATGTCCTGGGTGTCCATGAACGCCGACTTCAGCTGTTCGATATGCCGCGCCAGCAACCGGTCGCCGTGCCCATTCCCCAGTTCGACAAACAGCGCTTCCAGCACGCCCGGCTCTTTTGACAACGCGCGCAGCACGTCCAGGCATTGCACGTTGCCGGAACCTTCCCACGTCGAATTCACCGGCGCCTCACGGTACAGGCGCGGCAGGATGCTGTCCTCGACGTACCCGGCACCGCCCATGCACTCGGCGGCTTCATTGATCATGGCCGGGGCGCGTTTGCAGATCCAATACTTGCCGACCGCCGTCACCAGCCTGGCGAACTTGGCTTCCTGCTCATCGCCCAGGTTATCCAGGGCCCTGCCCATGCGCATGCTCAGGGCCAACGCGGATTCGCTTTCCAGCGCCAGGTCCGCCAACACGTTTTGCATCAAGGGTTGCTCACTGAGTACCCGGCCCCCCACCGAACGATGGGCACAATGATGGCTGGCCTGGGTCAGCGCCTGGCGCATCAAGGCACTGGAACCGACCATGCAATCGAAGCGGGTCATGGCAACCATCTCGATGATGGTTGGCACGCCACGCCCTTCTTCACCGATCATCCAGGCCAGGGCGCCACGGAACTCCACTTCGCTGGAGGCATTGGAGCAGTTGCCGAGTTTGTTTTTCAGGCGCTGGATGTAGAACTCGTTGCGCGTGTCATCCGGGCGGTGCCGGGGCAGCAGGAAGCAGGTCAGCCCCTTGTCAGTTTGCGCCAGGGTCAGGAAGGCATCGCACATCGGGGCCGAGCAAAACCACTTGTGGCCCACCAGTTCATAAGCCTGGCCCGGCCCACCAGCGCCCACCGGGTAAGCACGGGTGGTGTTGGCGCGCACGTCGGTGCCGCCCTGTTTCTCGGTCATGGCCATGCCGATAGTGGCACCGGCCTTGTGAGCGATGCCGACATTGCGCGGGTCGTATTGAGTATTGAGGATTTTCGGCAGCCAGGTCTTGGCCAGGTCCGGTTGCAAGCGCAGGGCCGGGACACAGGCGAAGGTCATGGTCAGTGGGCAACCGGTACCGGCTTCCGCCTGGCTGTGCAAATAAGTCATGGCGGCGCGGGCCACATGGGCGCCGGACTGCGGATGTGCCCAAGGCAGCGACGGCAAGCCATGTTCGACGGCGGTGCGCATCAGTTCGTGGTAAGCCGGGTGAAACTCCACCAGGTCGATGCGATGACCATAACGGTCATGGCTGCTGAACACCGGTTTGTTCTGGTTCGCCAGGAACCCGGCCTCCATCAACGGCCCACCCGCCAGCGCACCGTAGGCATCGATACGCGCTTCTGCCCAGCCCGCGCCAAAGCGGCGCGACCAGTCCTGCAGGGGCAAATCGATGCGGTACAGGTTGGTGCCGTCCAGGGACGGTGGCTGGTTGGTGACGTCGTGGGTTTCGGCAAACTGATGCAGGTTCATGATGGGCCTCCTGGAAAAAGGCCCCGTTCAGTTGAGGCCTTAAATTCAGTTAAGCACCGTCATACCGCTTAAAAAAGTGGCATACCCGCCGAATGCACGGCGCTTTCGCCCTCTACCGGACACAACAACCGACGTGCCAACACCGCCTGCAAAGCCTCGAAACGCACAGGCTTGGCCAGGCGCTCAGAGAGGCCGATACCATGACAGTGCTCGCGCTCTGACACATTAAGCGACGTACTCAAAGCGATCACCGGCAGCTCACCGCAGCCAGGCAGAGCACGGATCTGACAGCACAACGAGAAACCACCTTCAGGAATATCCAACAGTACCGCGTCGAAATCTCCTGCTTGCAAGGCGGCTAAAGCGTTCGGGCCAGTGTCCACGGTTTTTACCCGGTAACCGAGCTTGAGCAGCATGCCGCGCACCACCAATTGGCCGACGCTATTGTCATCCACCAACAACACCGAACACTCCTGCGGTGCGCGCTGCTTATCCGGCGCAGGCTTGGATTCAGGTGCTAGCGGGCTGACCTCCACTTCCAGCTGGAAACGGCTGCCTTTGCGCGGCTCGGAATGATGGGTCAGACGCCCGCCCAGCAGCTCGATCAGTTGCCGGCAGATCGCCAGGCCGATACCCAGGCCGCCGTACTCGCGGGTCATGGAACCATCCAGTTGGAAGAACCGCTGATACAGGGTCGCCTCGTCAAGGAAGGCAAAGCCGATACCGGTATCGGTCACGATAAAGCTCAAGCGCAAGCCACCGTCACTCTGGGGCACGCCGACCACGCGCAGGCGCACCGAGCCTTCGTGGGTGAACTTGAAGGCGTTGTCCAGCAGGCAATCCAGGCACTGCAGCAGTTTGTCGGCGTCGCCCAGTACGCGGTCCGGCAACTCGTCCGCCACATCGATGGAGAACGCCAGGCCTTTGCTCTGGGCGCTGGCGGTGAACTGCTGGCGCAAGGTGTCGAGCGTGCCGCGCAGGCTGAACACCTGGGGCTGGGGACTCAAGCGGCCGGCCTGCAGTTCGGTGAGGGTGAGGATGCCGTTGACCATGCGCATCATGTCCCGCGCCGAACCGGCGGCGGTTTGATGGTATTGCGCCAGGTCCACGTCCAGGGGCACGGTCTGCATCAGTTCGAGGGAGCCGATCACGCCGTTCATCGGCGTGCGCAGTTCGTGGGTCAGGGTGGCGAGGAACTCATCCTTGAGGCGGTTGCTGCGCGCCAATTGCTGGTTGAGCACTTCAAGCTTCTGACTGGCATCGAACAGGATCTGCGCCTGTTGCTCGCGCATGGAATTGATGCGGTCGGCCAGGGCCAGGGACAGCAGCGCCACTTCAATCGCCGAGCCAATCTGGCTGGAGTACATGGTCAGGAATACATTGGGCAGATAACCCAGCACCATCAGCGTATTCACCACCCCGCCCAGCAGGAATGCCGACCAGGCGATGATGAAATAGCGCGCCACGCGCTGGCCGCAGTACCAGGCCTTGATGGCCGCGACGAAGATGGTCACGGTAAACACCAGGGCCAAACCGGTGGCCAGGCGCAACGCCAGGGCGTAGCTGGTCATCAGCGACAGCAGCATCACCACGCCACCGCAGGCCACCAACGCCAGCAACAGCCGGTTGATCCAGCGACTGTGCTGGGCCGTGTGCAAAAAGCTGCGCGCAAACAGGCTGCCGAACAACGCCGCCGAGCCGATCAGGAATGGCGTCGCGGCGTTCGCCCACCAGGGATTGTTCGGCCAGAAATACTCCACCGCCGCGCCGTTGACCGACAGCTGGTACATGCCGAACGAGGCGATATAGAAGATGTAATAGAGGTAGCTGGTGTCGCGCACGCTGAGGTAGATGAACAGGTTATAGACCAGCATCCCCAGCAACACGCCATAGATCAGGCCCAGCACATACAGGCGCAGCGGCTGTTGCTCCAGGTAGGCGGTGCTGGACCAGAGCGTCAGAGGCGCCTGGATCGAACCTTCGCTTTGCAGGCGCAGGTACAGGGTTTTTGCCTCGCCCGGCGTAAAGTCGACCTTGAACAGGTAGTTGTTCTGGCGGATTTCACGGGCGGAAAACGGCAGCGCATCCCCGGTGCGCCCGGCCAGGCGATAACTGCCAGAGCTGTCGGGCAGGTACAGGTCCAGATGGTCGAGCGGTGGGTACGCCAGCTCCAGCAACCAGGTACGCTGCGCTTCGGGATTAGTGGGCAGGTACTGCAGATTGACCTTGAGCCAGAACACCGAGCGCGAGTAGCCGGCATTCAGGGTGTCTTTATCGTGGGGTTTGAACTGCGCGGTGGCGGACGGCGCACTGACATCCGCGATGGTGAGGGCATCGGTCGGGTCTTCGAGCACTTGCATGGCTCGGCCCAACGGCAGGCTTAGCGTGTCCTGGTTGAACTCGATGGCGTTGGCGAGCATCGGTAGCCCGCACAACAATAAAATCAGCAAATAGCGCATAGAGCCCCAGCGTGGCCTGTCCGGTTATGTCAAAAAGCCCCCCATTCCTTTTGAGAAGACGTACACCGGCAATACAGTTAGTAGTTTGGATCCACTCTAGCATAGCTGCTAAAGGCCACTAGGCACCATTGAAATAATTTTTTGAAAGGCTCTAGAACGCGGCTTTCAGCGATTTTTATCGGCCGTGAAACCGCCAAAAAAGCGTCACTTCGATGGCAAAATTCAACCATCGCCAGACGGCCCCGCCAAAAGCGTTTGGTGGTAAGCTCGCGCACCATGAATATCTACAGCTCTCGTCCCGTTGTCCTCTGTCTCTCCGGCCATGACCCCAGTGGTGGCGCCGGCTTGCAGGCAGATATCGAAGCCCTGCTCGCCCAGGGTTGCCATGCCGCTGCGGCCGTCACCGCCTTGACCGTGCAAAACACCGTCAATGTCAGCGATTTTCGCGTGCTCGACCGCGAGTGGGTACTGGCCCAGGCCAATGCCGTGCTCGGCGATTCCGAGGTGGCGGCGGTCAAGCTGGGCATGCTCGGCTCTACCGCGATGGTCGACACCGTCGTCGAACTGCTGCAGGCGCATCCGCACCTGCCGGTGGTGTGCGACCCGGTGCTGCGCGCCGGCGGCGGTGGCAGCCTGGGCAAGGACGAGGTCGGTTATGCGATGCGCGAGCGGCTTTTCCCGCTGTCGTTGATCGCCACGCCCAACCTGCCGGAAGCGCGCATCCTCGCGGAGCTGCCTGAAGGCACGGCGGACGAATGCGCCGAGAAGCTACTGCCGTACATCAAGCACCTGCTGATCACCGGCGGCCATGGCGACGAGCATGAAGTGCACAACCGCCTCTACAGCCGCGACGGCACGCGCCAGACCTTTACCTGCCAGCGCCTGCCCGGCAGCTATCACGGTTCGGGCTGTACGTTGGCCAGTGCGCTGTCCGGTCGGATTGCCCAGGGCGAAGGCTTGGTGAGCGCCGTACAATCGGCCCTCAACTACACTTGGCGCACCCTGCGTGACGCCGAACAACTCGGCCAGGGCCAGTTCGTACCGCGCCGGTTGCCGCTGGATTTCTGCTCTTAAGATCAAGGGGCCTGCCCGATGAAATTACGTGGCCTTTACGCCATTACCGACAGCCAACTGTTGGCCGGTAAATTCCTCGCCTACGTCGAAGCCGCGTTGGACGGTGGCGTGACCCTGCTGCAATACCGCGACAAAAGCAGCGACGAAGCCCGGCGCCTGCGTGAAGCAGAAAAACTGCGGGAGCTGTGCTCGCGCTACAAGACCCATTTGATCATCAACGACGACGCCGAACTGGCTGCGCGCCTCGGCGTCGGTGTGCACCTGGGCCAGACCGACGGCCCACTGACCCCGGCTCGCGCCCTGCTTGGCTCCAAAGCCATCATCGGTTCCACCTGCCACAGCCAGATTGAACTGGCCGAGCAAGCCGCCAAGGAAGGCGCCAGCTATGTCGCCTTCGGCCGCTTCTTCAATTCCAACACCAAGCCCGGCGCACCGGCCGCTACTACAGAGATGCTGGCCCAGGCCCGTGCGCGTTTGCAGTTGCCGATCTGCGTGATTGGCGGCATCACCCTGGAGAACGCCGAGCCCTTGGTGGCCCACGGCGCCGACCTGTTGGCGGTGGTGCATGGCCTGTTTGGCGCCGACAGCACCCAGGAAATCACGCGCCGCGCCCGTGCGTTCAACGCCCTTTTTCAGATTTGATTCAAGAGAGCCCGATCATGTCCCGTTCCGAAACGCTGTTTGCCAATGCCCAGAAACACATCCCCGGCGGTGTGAACTCCCCCGTGCGTGCGTTCAAGAGCGTGGGCGGCACGCCGCTGTTCTTCAAGCATGCCGAAGGCGCCTACGTCACTGACGAAGATGACAAGCGCTATGTGGATTACGTCGGCTCCTGGGGCCCGATGATCCTCGGCCACAGCCATCCGGACGTGCTGGACGCAGTGCGCAAGCAACTGGAACACGGCTTGTCCTACGGCGCGCCGACCGCCATGGAAACCGAGATGGCCGATCTGGTCTGCTCGATCGTGCCGTCGATGGAAATGGTGCGCATGGTCAGCTCCGGCACCGAAGCCACCATGAGCGCGATCCGCCTGGCCCGTGGTTTCACCGGCCGCGACAGCATCATCAAGTTCGAAGGCTGCTACCACGGCCACTCCGACAGCCTGCTGGTGAAAGCCGGTTCCGGCCTGCTGACCCAAGGCGTGCCAAGCTCTGCCGGTGTGCCGGCGGCGTTCGCCAAACACACTCTGACCCTGCCGTTCAACGACATCGCCGCCGTCGAGCAGATGCTCAATGAAGTGGGCCAGGACGTGGCGTGCATCATCGTCGAGCCGGTGGCCGGCAACATGAACTGCGTGCCCCCGGCGCCAGGCTTCCTCGAAGGCCTGCGCGAGCAATGCGACAAGCACGGCGTGGTGTTGATTTTCGACGAAGTGATGACCGGTTTCCGCGTTGCGCTGGGTGGCGCCCAGGCTCACTACGGCGTCACGCCCGACCTGAGCACCTTCGGCAAGATCATCGGCGGTGGCATGCCGGTGGGCTGCTTCGGCGGCAAGCGCGAAATCATGCAGCACATCGCGCCACTGGGCCCGGTGTACCAGGCGGGCACCTTGTCGGGTAACCCGTTGGCCATGGCCGCCGGCCTGACCACCCTGCGCCTGATCAGCCGCCCGGGCTTCCACGCCGAGCTGACCGACTACACCACGCGCCTGCTCGACGGCCTGCAACAGCGTGCCGATGCCGCCGGTATCCCGTTTGTCACCACCCAGGCGGGCGGGATGTTCGGCCTGTATTTCAGCGGCGCCGACGATATCGTCACTTTTGATGACGTGATGGGCAGTGACGCCGATCTGTTCAAGCGTTTCTTCCACTTGATGCTGGAAGGCGGTGTGTACCTGGCGCCAAGCGCTTTCGAAGCCGGCTTCACCTCGATTGCCCATGGCGACACCGAGCTGAAACTGACCCTTGATGCCGCTGAACGCGCCTTTGCTGCACTGAAATAATTGGCCGCAAAAATCAGGCACCGCGCAAACGGTGTCTGATTTGCTACTTTGCTTACAGAGATTTCCGCGTTTTTTAGAGAAATCACCTGCAATCCGGCAGATAACTTGCCCAAGCAGCAGAAAAACGAGTAAAGACTTTGTAAGCAGAGGCCTGCTTATTTCATAATGCGCGCTTATTGGATCCCCCGAGGGTCCGCGCGCCCCGTCAGAGGTAAGTCGATTCCCATGAAACGCACCGGCCGCACCCTGGTTCTGGGCTGCCTGTTGCTCCTTCAGCCGCTGCTGGCACATGCACAAGCAGGCGGCAACTCGTTGTTAATCCCAGCGATGGGTCGTTGCACCCTCAATACCCAGCCAGACAGCCAGGCCGAAGCCCTGAGCGCGTGCCAGAAACAGGCCGATGGCGGGGATGCGCAGGCGCAATACGAGTTGGGCGAGTACTTCCACGACAGCAAAAACCCCGCCCGTGACCTCAACAAGGCCTTGAGCTACTTCGAGAAAGCCTCGCTGCAGGGCCACGCCCAGGCACAATTCGAACTGGGCAACATGTTCTTCAAAGGCGAAGGCGTGCCGGCCAACAACGTCCAGGCGTACATTGTGCTGAAAATGGCCGCGGTCAACGGCGCCGAAGACGCGTTGGACACCGCCGACGAAGTCGCCGAGCACATGCAGCGCGATGAGTTGGAAGTGGCGACCCAGGTGCTGGGGCAAATTTTCCGCAATTATCTGCAGGAGTTGCAGAGTGCCGACGGGCGTTCGCCCTTCTCACCCCTGCCCTGACAGCGCCTTTACTTCTCCGGCATCGGCATCGGAAATGGCATCACATTGCTGGTGCCACGCGCTTCGCTGATCTTCGGCGTGCCCAAACGCTCGACCTCATCGATGCGCACAATCGAATGCATCGGCACAAAACTGCGCACCACGCCCTCGAACTGAGCCTTGAGTTTCTCTTCGCCCGGGTCGACGACCAACTGGGTGCGCTCGCCAAAGACGAACTCTTCCACCTCCAGGAAACCCCACAGATCACTCTGATAGATCTGCTTGGCGTACATTTCGAACACCTGGCCCTGGTTGAGGAAAATCACCTTGTAGATTGGAGCTTCACGTTTGGTCATGGTGGGCGAATAACACATCGGGGATATAAAAGAGGGCGCGAACTATAGCATGGCACCCGATGCACAACGCTAGGAACCAATGGGCATGCCCCCTATAATGCGCGGTTCTTTACCACCAGTTGACGATTCCCATGGCCAAGAAGCTTTACATCGAAACCCACGGTTGCCAGATGAACGAGTACGACAGCTCGCGCATGGTCGATCTGCTGGGTGAACACCAGGCCCTGGAAGTCACCGCCCGCGCCGAAGATGCCGACGTGATCCTGCTCAATACCTGCTCGATCCGCGAGCGGGCCCAGGACCGTGTGTACTCCCAGCTGGGCCGCTGGCGCGAACTGAAACTGGCCAACCCGGACATGGTGATCGCCGTTGGCGGTTGCGTGGCCAGCCAGGAAGGCGCCGCGATCCGCGACCGCGCGCCCTATGTCGACGTGGTGTTCGGCCCGCAGACCCTGCACCGCCTGCCGGAAATGATCGACGCTGCGCGCTTTACCAAGCTGCCCCAGGTCGACGTGTCATTCCCTGAAATAGAAAAGTTCGACCATTTGCCCGAGCCGCGCATCGACGGGCCGAGCGCCTACGTGTCGGTGATGGAAGGTTGCAGCAAGTACTGCACCTTCTGCGTGGTGCCCTACACCCGTGGCGAAGAAGTCAGCCGGCCATTTGACGACGTGCTGTCGGAAATCATCCACCTCGCCGAAAACGGCGTGCGCGAAGTGACGCTGCTGGGCCAGAACGTCAACGGCTATCGCGGCCAGACCCATGATGGCCGCCTCGCTGACCTGGCGGAGTTGATCCGCGTGGTCGCCGCCGTGGACGGTATCGAGCGCATCCGCTACACCACCTCGCACCCACTGGAGTTCTCCGACAGCCTGATCCAGGCCCACGCCGAAGTGCCGGAACTGGTCAAGCACCTGCATTTGCCGGTGCAATCGGGCTCGGACCGCATCCTCGCGGCGATGAAGCGCAACCACACAGCCCTGGAATACAAATCCAAACTGCGCAAATTGCGCGCGGCGGTGCCGGGTATCTGCATCAGCTCGGACTTTATCGTCGGTTTCCCCGGCGAGACTGAAAAAGACTTCCAGCAGACCATGAAGCTGATCGAAGACGTCGGCTTCGACTTCTCCTACTCGTTCGTCTACAGCCAGCGCCCCGGCACTCCGGCGGCCGACTTGGCGGATGAAACCCCGGAAGCGCTGAAAAAAGAGCGCCTCAACGCGCTGCAACACCGCTTGAACCAGCAGGGTTTCGAGATCAGCCGACAAATGGTCGGCTCCACCCAGCGCATCCTGGTCACCGACTACTCGAAAAAAGACCCGGGCGAACTGCAAGGCCGTACCGAGAACAACCGAATCGTAAACTTCCGTTGCGATAATCCGACCCTGATCGGCCAGTTTGCCGATGTGCACATCGACGCGGCGCAGCCGCATTCGCTGCGCGGGTCGTTGATCCCGTAATCACTCTTTGAATTATCGCCAGCCAACATGTGCCGTTTAAGTGCTTTCGCACACAGCCGGCTGGCGTTATTCTCTATTTCACCTCAACAGCCAAAGGGCGGCTAAAAGCGACCTTGAACGCACCCATAGCAGAACCCCATCGTTTTATTCTCGAGCCCTTTGAGGCTCTCCGTTTCGCCAACCTGTGCGGACAGTTCGACGAGCACCTGCGCCTGATCGAACAACGCCTGGGCATCGAGATCCGCAACCGCGGCAATCAGTTCGAGCTCATTGGTGAGGCCCTGCACACCAAATCTGCAGAAAACCTGCTGCGCCGTCTCTACCGCGAAACCAAGGGTAGCGAGCTGTCGCCAGAAATCGTGCACCTGTATTTGCAGGAATCGGCTGTGGAAGACTTGGCCAACAACCCAGTCGCTGAAGCCAGCGTGGCCCTGCGTACCAAAAAAGGCATGATTCGCCCAAAGGGCTTGAATCAGCAGAAGTACGTCAAGGCAATCCTCGGTAACGACATCAATTTCGGCATCGGCCCCGCCGGTACCGGCAAGACCTACCTGGCCGTGGCCTGCGCGGTCGACGCGTTGGAACGTGAGCAAGTACGCCGCATCCTGCTGGTGCGCCCAGCGGTCGAGGCCGGCGAAAAACTCGGTTTCCTGCCTGGCGACCTGGCCCAGAAGATCGACCCGTACCTGCGCCCGCTCTACGACGCGCTGTACGAGATGCTTGGCTTTGAATACGTGGCCAAATTGATCGAGCGCCAGGTGATCGAGATCGCCCCGCTGGCCTACATGCGCGGCCGCACCTTGAGCAACAGTTTCATCATCCTCGACGAAAGCCAGAACACGACGGTCGAGCAGATGAAGATGTTCCTGACCCGCATCGGGTTTGGCTCCACCGCCATTATCACCGGCGACATTACCCAGGTTGACCTGCCCAAGGGCACCAAGTCGGGCTTGAGCCATGTGATTGAAGTGCTCAAGGACGTGCCGGGCATCAGTTTCACGCACTTCTCGCCCAAGGACGTGGTGCGCCACCCGCTGGTACAGCGCATTGTCGAGGCCTACGAGCGCTTCGAACACCGCGATGACGGGCTGTCCAAGGACGTTCGCCGCGATGCTTGAGCTTGACCTGCAGCTGGCCACCGACGCGCCCGCCCCCAGCGAAGCCCAATTCCGCCAATGGTGCGCCCTGGCCCTGCGCCAGCGCACCGCCGACTCGGAGCTGACCATTCGTCTGGTGGACGAGCCCGAGGGCCGTGAACTGAATCACACCTGGCGCCAGAAGGACTACGCGACCAACGTGCTGTCCTTTCCCGCCGACGTACCGGATGAGCTGCTGGATATCCCGCTGCTGGGCGATCTGGTCATCTGTGTCGCCGTGGTGGAGCGCGAGGCGAAGGAACAAGGCAAGGAACTTGAGGCCCATTGGGCCCATCTAGTCATCCACGGCTGCTTGCATCTCTTGGGTTACGACCATATAGACGATGACGAAGCCGAGGAAATGGAAACACTGGAACAAACGTTGCTAGCAGAATTGGGTCATCCGGACCCGTATGCCGACGACGAAGCTTAAAAACACTCAACTGTAACAATAAAGGATTCAGAGTAATCGCTATGAGCGAAGACCGATCGAGCAACGGGCAGAAGTCATGGCTGGGTAAACTGACCCAGGCTTTTGCCCACGAGCCGAAAAACCGCCAGGAGCTGCTTGAGCTGCTGCGCGAGGCCCATCAGAACAAGTTGCTGGACAGCGAAGCGCTGGCCATCGTCGAAGGCGCCATCCAGGTGGCTGACCTGCAAGTACGCGACATCATGGTCCCGCGCTCGCAGATGATCAGCATCAAGGCGACCCAGACCCCACGGGAATTCCTCCCGGCCGTGATCGACTCGGCGCACTCGCGCTACCCGGTGATCGGTGAAAGCCATGACGACGTCATGGGCGTCCTGTTGGCCAAGGACCTGCTGCCGCTGATCCTCAAGGAGAACGGCGACAGCTTCAACATCAAGGACCTGCTGCGTCCGGCCACCTTCGTGCCCGAGTCCAAGCGCCTGAACGTGTTGCTGCGTGAATTCCGCGCCAACCACAATCACATGGCCATCGTGATCGACGAATACGGCGGCGTGGCCGGCCTGGTGACGATTGAAGACGTGCTGGAACAGATCGTCGGCGACATCGAAGACGAACACGACGTCGAAGAAGACAGCTACATCAAGCCGCTGCCCAGCGGTGACTTCCTGATCAAGGCGCTGACGCCGATCGAGAACTTCAATGAGTTCTTCGACAGCGAATTCTCCGATGACGAGTTCGATACCGTGGGCGGGCTGGTGATGAGTGCGTTCGGGCATCTGCCAAAACGTAACGAGACCACCGAGATCGGCGCGTATCGCTTCCGCATCCTGAATGCCGACAGCCGCCGGATTCACTTGATTCGCCTGACACCTATTGCCCGCTAAGGAATGACATGCAGCGCCTAACCCGCCCCGGCTGGCCCGGTAATTTGCTGGCCGTGGTGGCCGGCGCCATCACCACCCTGGCGCTGGCGCCGTTCGACCTGTGGCCGTTTGCGCTGGTCGCGGTCGGCCTGTTCTATGTCGGGCTGCGGGACCTGAGCCCGCGCCAGGCATTGGGTCGTGGCTGGTGTTTCGGTTTCGGCCTGTTCGGCGCCGGCACCAGTTGGATCTACTACAGCATCCACCACTTCGGTGGCGCTTCGGTGCTGCTGGCGGGTTTCCTGATGCTGCTGTTTACCGCCGCCATCGCCTGGTTCTTCGCCCTGCCCGCCTGGCTGTGGGCGCGCTGGCTGCGGCGCAATGAGGCGCCGTTGGCGGATGCGCTGACGTTTGCGGCGTTGTGGGTGGGCCAGGAGGCGTTTCGCGGCTGGTTCCTGACGGGGTTCCCGTGGCTGTATTCCGGTTACAGTCAGCTTGACGGCCCGCTGACGGGCTTGGCCCCCGTGGGTGGCATGTGGCTGATTTCCTTTGCCTTGGCACTCACGGCGGCGCTGCTATGCAACCTGCCGCGCCTGCTGGCCGGCAAGCGCAACGCCTTTATCGGCGCAGGCCTGGTGCTGCTGGTCGCGCCCTGGGCCATCGGCCTGGCGCTCAAGCATCACGCCTGGACCAGCCCCTCCGGTGCGCCACTGACCGTGGCCGCCATCCAGGGCAACGTCGAGCAAAGCATGAAGTGGGATCCGGAGCAGCTCAACGCACAGCTCGCGTTGTACCGCGACATGAGCTTCAGCTCCAAGCCCGTCGACTTGCTGGTGTGGCCGGAAACCGCTGTGCCGGTGCTCAAGGAGTCTGTCGAAGGCTACCTGGGCATGATGGGCAAATTCGCCGCCGACCGGCACACCGCGCTGATCACCGGCGTGCCAATCCGCCAGGAAGTGCATCACCAGAAGCGCTACTTCAACGGCATCACCGTGGTTGGCGAAGGCGACGGCACCTACCTCAAGCAGAAGCTGGTGCCCTTTGGCGAGTATGTGCCGCTGCAGGACATGCTGCGCGGCCTGATTGCGTTTTTTGATCTGCCAATGTCGGACTTCGCTCGCGGCCCTGCCGACCAGGCGATGCTGCAGGCCAAGGGTTATCAGATCGCGCCGTTCATCTGCTACGAAGTGGTCTACCCGGAGTTCGCTGCCGGCCTGGCGGCCCAGAGCGATTTGCTGCTGACCATCAGCAACGACACCTGGTTCGGCCGCTCGATCGGCCCGCTGCAGCACCTGCAAATGGCGCAGATGCGTGCGCTTGAAGCCGGTCGCTGGATGATCCGCGCCACCAACAATGGGGTGACCGGCTTGATCAACCCCTTCGGGCAGATCACGGCGCAGATCCCGCAGTTCGAGCGCGGCATCCTCTACGGTGAAGTGGTGCCGATGCACAACCTCACGCCGTACCTGCAATGGCGTTCGTGGCCGTTGATTATTGTGTGCCTGGGCCTGTTTGGCTGGGCGCTCCTCGCGGGCCGGATGTCGAAGACCCTGTAGGTTTCGCGACGGGTTTATCGGTAGAACAACCGGTAACCCACCTGCCCCATCGCTTCATTGATCAACTGCCCGCTCTGCCAGATCGACTTGAACTCCGGCATCCACCCACCCAGCGGCCGGGCGTTGTCCACGCCCAGGAAACCCACGGGTGCCGGCACCACGGTGAAGCCAGCCTTCTCAAAGCTCCACACCGAACGCGGCATGTGCCAGGCCTGGGTCACCACCACCACGCGCTTAATGCCCTCCGGCAAAAGAATCTCGGCACTCATCTGCGCATTTTCCCAAGTGGTACGGCTGCGTTCTTCCTTCCAACGCACCGCTACGCCGAAGTCATCCTGCATCGACACTGCCATCAACGCCGCTTCGCTGGGCGGAGTGCCGTAATGCAAGCCGCCGGTAGTCAGCACCGGCAGGCCGGAGGCTTTGGCCAACCGAGCGGCGTAACGCTGGCGTTCCAGGCCGATCCCGGTGGGCTGGTCGGTGCCCCAGGCCGGGTCACCGCGCTCGCGGCCAGAGCCCAGTACCACAATGGCATCCGCGCGCTGGGCCAAGGTCGACCAGTCTTCCCGAGCCAATGGCGGTTCGGTCTCCAGGGCCCGAGCGCCCCACTCCACCATAACCGGCAGGCTGATCAGCCACATCCCCCCAAAACCCAGGGTAAAGCAGCACGCCGCCAAACGCGGGCGGCTGCGACGAAACCACCAGGCAAGCGCCAGCAGCAGCAAGAGAATGCCGGGCGGCAGAAGCAGTTGTTTGATGAAGTAACGAATAGGCATCGGGCATCTCCATAGATGCCCGAAGCCTAAGGTGTAACGGGGTTTAGCGACAATCTTTACGGTGACATGCTTACAGTGAAACGGCGTGGTGAAGCCGTTCAGGGGGGCAATGAATTACTTGTAGCGGGCGGACCGGAGCTTTTCCGGGCCACGACCGGCCGACAAGTCCTTGAGCCACACCACTTTGGCTGAATGCGTAGGCTCCTTGATTGGCGGGGTTGCCACCCAAGGAGGCGCACTGCGCCCATTCCTTTCCAGATACGCCTTGATCAGTTCCAACTCCGCGCGACTCAGACCGCGCAGTTCCAACTCCACAGGCCGTTCATCACGCAATCGGCCCGCTGTCCTCGCTGCATCCAATGCACGACCCAAGCGGTCGATCAGTCCTTCGTAGACATCCGGTTTCGATACGATTCTTTGCGATTCAACCATCCCCTCACCTCATTGAAGAAAGACTTGCTCCCCAATAAACAGCGTAGTCCTCGTGGCCGGGCACGCCTGGCGCCGCGACAGACGGCCCTGCCTGCGCAATCAGGGTTTCCCTCGATAGAGTGGGGTCATGTATGCTACGGCGCTTCCTGTAACTCCACTTCCCGCAGGGTTTGGGCACGGACGCGCCGCTTCTTGGTGTCGATCAGCCTGAACGCTGCACCGAAGAGGATTAGGCCACCCCTATTCAGTTCAAAAGTAGCCATGCACGAACAATATCAGCCCCGTGAAATAGAAAATGCCGCCCAAACCTTCTGGGACGAGCAAAAGTCCTTTGAAGTCAGTGAACAGCCAGGCAAGGAGACTTTCTATTGCCTATCGATGTTCCCTTACCCCAGCGGCAAGCTACACATGGGGCACGTGCGTAACTACACCATCGGCGACGTGATTTCCCGCTACCAGCGCATGCAAGGCAAGAACGTCCTGCAACCCATGGGTTGGGACGCCTTCGGCATGCCGGCGGAAAACGCCGCGATGAAAAACAACGTGGCTCCCGCCAAGTGGACCTACGAAAACATCGCCTACATGAAGACCCAGCTGCGCAGCCTGGGCCTGGCGGTGGACTGGTCCCGCGAAGTGACCACGTGCAAGCCGGACTACTACCGCTGGGAACAATGGCTGTTCACGCGCCTGTTCGAAAAAGGCGTGATCTACAAGAAGAGCGGCACCGTGAACTGGGACCCGCTGGACCAGACCGTACTGGCCAACGAGCAAGTGATCGACGGTCGCGGCTGGCGCTCCGGCGCACTGATCGAAAAGCGCGAAATCCCGATGTACTACTTCAAGATCACCGCCTACGCGGATGAGCTCTTGTCGAGCCTCGACGACCTGCCGGGCTGGCCAGAACAGGTCAAGACCATGCAGCGCAACTGGATCGGCAAATCCAAAGGCATGGAAGTGCAGTTCCCGTACAACGTTGATTCGATCGGCGAAGCGGGCGCACTCAAAGTCTTCACTACCCGTCCGGATACCCTGATGGGCGCGACCTACGTCGCCGTGGCCGCCGAGCACCCGCTGGCCACCCAGGCCGCACAGAACAACCCTGAGCTGCAGGCGTTCATCGCCGAATGCAAAGGCGGCAGCGTGGCTGAAGCGGACGTCGCCACTCAGGAGAAAAAAGGCCTGCCAACCGGCCTGTTCGTTGAACATCCACTGACTGGCGAGAAGCTGCCGGTGTGGGTCGCCAACTACGTGCTGATGCACTACGGCGATGGCGCCGTAATGGCTGTGCCGGCTCACGACGAGCGCGATTTCGAATTCGCCACCAAATACAGCCTGCCGATCAGATCCGTAGTGCGCACCAGCTCGGGCGATACCAACCCGGCCCCGTGGCAAGACGCCTACGGCGAGCACGGCACCCTGATCAATTCCGGCGAGTTCG
The DNA here is from genome assembly GCF_013386445.1 of Pseudomonas sp. P7759. Taxonomy (NCBI): domain Bacteria; kingdom Pseudomonadati; phylum Pseudomonadota; class Gammaproteobacteria; order Pseudomonadales; family Pseudomonadaceae; genus Pseudomonas; species Pseudomonas sp. P7759. Next base: position 128,310 of record NZ_JACART010000039.1, on the reverse strand, counting down.
ACGGCCTGGACTTCCAGGGCGCTTTCGATGCGATCGAAGTGGCACTGATCAAGAAAAGCCTGGGCGCCTCGCGCACCCAGTTCCGCCTGCGCGACTGGGGCATCAGCCGCCAGCGCTACTGGGGCTGCCCGATCCCGATCATCCACTGCGAAAGCTGTGGCGACGTGCCAGTACCGGAAGACCAACTGCCGGTCGTCCTGCCGGAAGACGTGGTGCCGGACGGCGCCGGTTCGCCACTGGCGCGCATGCCTGAATTCTACGAGTGCAGCTGCCCGAAATGCGGCCAGCCTGCCAAGCGTGAAACCGACACCATGGACACCTTCGTCGAGTCCTCCTGGTACTACGCCCGCTACGCCTCGCCGCACTACGAGGGCGGCCTGGTGGAAAAATCCGCAGCCGACCACTGGTTGCCGGTGGATCAATACATCGGCGGTATCGAACACGCCATTCTTCACCTGCTGTACGCGCGTTTCTTCCACAAGCTGATGCGTGACGAAGGCCTGGTGAGCTCCGATGAGCCGTTCAAGAACCTGCTGACCCAAGGCATGGTGGTCGCCGAGACTTACTATCGCCGCGAAGCCAACGGTGCCTACACCTGGTTCAACCCGGCCGACGTGGAGCTTGAGCGCGACAGCAAAGCCAAGGTCATCAGCGCCAAGCTGATCGCCGACGGCCTGCCGGTGGAAATCGGTGGCACCGAGAAGATGGCCAAGTCGAAGAACAACGGCGTTGACCCACAGTCGATGATCGACCAGTTCGGCGCCGACACTTGCCGCCTGTTCATGATGTTCGCCTCGCCGCCTGACATGAGCGCCGAATGGTCCGACTCCGGCGTCGAAGGCTCGCACCGTTTCCTCAAGCGCGTCTGGCGCCTGGCGCACGCCCACATCAGCCAGGGCCTGCCGGGCAAACTGGACGTGGCCGCCTTGACCGACGAGCAGAAGCTGATTCGCCGCAGCACCCACCTGGCCATCAAGCAAGCCAGCCAGGACGTGGGCCAGAATCACAAGTTCAACACCGCCATTGCCCAGGTGATGACGCTGATGAACGTGCTGGAAAAGGCGCCACAAGCCACCGAACAGGATCGCGCACTGGTACAGGAAGGCCTGGAAACGGTCACCCTGCTGCTGGCACCGATCACGCCGCACATCAGCCATGACCTGTGGAACCGCCTGGGCCACAGCGACGCCGTCATCGACGCACGCTGGCCGGTGCAGGATGACAGCGCCCTGGTACAGGACACGCTGCAACTGGTGATCCAGGTCAACGGTAAACTGCGTGGCCAGATCGACATGCCGGCCACCGCCAGCCGCGAAGACGTCGAGGCGGCTGCCCGCGTCAACGAGAATGTACTGCGCTTTACCGAAGGCCTGACGATCCGCAAAGTGATCGTGGTGCCTGGCAAACTGGTCAATATCGTCGCTAGCTAATCGGATCGGGCGCAGGGTTAGCACCCTGCGCCGAACAAAGCCTTCAGGGCCTCGATAAGGCCCACATGGTTTCAAGGGGAGCAACAAAATGATCAAACGCAATTTGCTGGTAATGGGCCTAGCCGTGCTGTTGAGCGCTTGCGGTTTCCAGCTGCGCGGCACCGGCACCAACGAAATGGCGATCAAGGAACTGGACGTCAGTGCCCGCGACGCCTACAGCGAAACGCTGACCCAGCTGCGTCAGCTCCTGGAAAACAGCGGTGTTCACGTCTACACGGGCGCGACCTACAAGCTGTTCCTGGCCAATGAAAAACAAACCCAGCGCAACCTGAGCTACGCCAGCGCCGGGCGTGCATCCGATATCGAACTGAGCACCGTGCTCAGCTTTGAAGTCCAGGGCCGCGATCACCTGCCGTTGTTGAATGACGACGTTCAGATCCAGAAAATCGTCAGCCACGACGGCAACAACCTGGTAGGTTCGGACTCCGAAATCAACCAGGTGCGCAAGGAAATGCGTCGCGAGTTGGTACAACGCATGGCGCTGCGCCTGTCGATGATCACGCCGCAACAACTGGAAACCTTGCAGCAACAAGCTGACAACAAGGCCAAGGCCGACGCCGATGCGCTGAAAGCCGCCCAAGAGTACGAAGACAACACGCCGAAACAATCGCCTGTTGAAGTCCCTGTCGAGTAAGCCAGACGGGGCGCCCCAAGCGCCCCGTTCGCCCTGCCTATGAAACTCGCTCCCGCCCAACTCGCCAAACACCTGCAAGGTGGCCTGGCGCCTGTCTATATCGTCAGCGGCGATGACCCGCTGCTGTGCCAGGAAGCTGCCGACGCCATTCGCGCCGCTGCACGCCAGCAAGGCTTCGACGAACGCCAGGTGTTCAGCGCCGACGCCAGTTTCGACTGGGGCACGCTGCTGCAAGCTGGCGCGAGCATGTCGCTGTTTGCCGAAAAGCGCCTATTGGAACTGCGCCTGCCTTCGGGCAAGCCTGGGGACAAGGGTGCGGCCGCCCTGATGGAATACTGCTCGCGCCCCGCTGAAGACACGGTGCTGCTGATCAGTCTGCCCAAGCTCGACGGCAGCGCGCAGAAAACCAAGTGGGGCAAGGCGTTGGTGGAAGGGGCGCAAACCCAGTTCATCCAGATCTGGCCAGTGGACAGCAACCAGTTGCCGCAGTGGATTCGCCAGCGTTTGTCCCAATCGGGGCTGTCGGCGACCCAGGACGCGGTGGAGCTGATCGCCGCCCGGGTCGAAGGCAACTTGCTGGCCGCCGCCCAGGAGATCGAAAAGCTCAAGCTGATGGCAGAAGAAGGGCAAATTACCGTCGAGACCGTCCAGGGCGCCGTGGCCGATAGCGCGCGCTTTGATGTGTTCGGATTGGTAGACGCGATCCTCAATGGCGAACCCGCCCACGCCCTGCGCATGCTCGAAGGCCTGCGCGGCGAAGGCGTCGAGCCACCGGTGATTCTCTGGGCCCTGGCCCGGGAGCTGCGCGTGTTGGCCAATATTGCCCTGCAATACAGCCAGGGCACGCCATTGGACAAGGCCTTCAGCCAAGCCCGACCGCCGGTCTGGGACAAGCGCAAACCGCTGATGAGCAAAGCGCTGCAACGGCACTCGGCGCAACGCTGGGCGCAACTTTTGCTGGAAGCGCAGCGCATCGACGCGCAGATCAAGGGCCAGGCGGCCGGTTCGCCGTGGATGAGCCTGAGCCGTTTGTCGCTGTTGATGGCCGGCCAGCGCCTGACACTGCCAGCAGAATAGTCCTACCTCTCGAAGGGCTTTACAGCAGCGCAACATCGGCAGATGATTTGCACCGCTTGATCCCACCTATCGAGAGTAACGACCATGAGCAAAAAGCCATCCAAGCATGGCCCCAACAAGGCCAAATCCATCATCGCCCAGCCACTGTTCCGCAGCCGTCAAGAACGCGCCGGCAAGGGCAAAGGCAGCTACCGCCGCGAAGCCTTCCAGTCTAATAGCTGGGAGGCTTCTTACTTTCTGGCTGCCTGAAGGCAAGCCCCCCTCTGGCATGATAAGGTCTGCACCTGATTTGTAATCCCTGGACCTGTGCATGCCCTCTAGTCTTTCCCGTCGTTGGCACCTTCGCCAATTGATCGCTGCCTCCAGCCTCATTCTGCTCGTCGCCTGCGCGGAAAAACCCACCGCCGCCGACGCTCAACCCCTGCCCAAGCTCCAGACCTCCCCTGTGGTAGCGCCCGCTGTCGTGGCCCCGCTGGCTGTGGACAATCTGGATATCCAACCGACCCAGACCTTCGCCGAATGGCAGGCGGGCTTCCGTGTGCAAGCCCTGCAGGCCGGCATCACCGCTGCGGTGTTCGACAACGCGTTCGCCAACGTCACCCCGGACATGGCGGTCATCCGCGCCGACCGCAGCCAGCCGGAGTTTTCCCGCCCGGTGTGGGAATACCTCGACGGCGCCCTCTCGCCCCTGCGCGTGCGCAATGGCCAGGCGCTATTGATCAAGTACGCCGACATCCTGCAAAGCATCGAGCAGCGTTATGGCGTCGACCGCCAGGCATTGGTGTCGGTCTGGGGCATGGAGAGCAACTTCGGCCAGTTCCAGGGCAATAACTCGGTGATCCGCTCCCTCGCGACCCTGGCTTACGAAGGCCGTCGCCCGGCATTCGCCCAGGCGCAATTGCTGGCCGCGTTGCAGATCATCCAGCACGGCGACATCCAGGCCGACCAGATGAAAGGCTCCTGGGCCGGCGCCATGGGCCAGACCCAGTTTATCCCGACCACCTACAACACCCACGCCGTGGACTTCGATGGTGACGGTCGCCGCGATATCTGGAACAGCCCGGCCGACGCCCTCGCCTCCACCGCGCACTACCTGCAGAGCTCCGGCTGGCAGAAAGGCCAGCCGTGGGGTTTCGAGGTGAAACAACTGCCGGCGAACTTCGATTACGCCCTGGCCGATGGTGGCATCCGCAAGACGGTTGCCGAGTGGATGAAACTTGGCGTCCAGCTCCCATTTGGCGCAAGCATGCCGCCAAACGTCGACCAACTATCCGCTGCCCTGCTGCTGCCCGCAGGTTATCGCGGCCCGGCGTTCCTGGTGCTGGATAACTTCCGCGCGATCCTCAAGTACAACAACTCGTCGTCCTACGCCTTGGCGGTCGGCCTGTTGTCGGAACGCTTCGGTGGTGGTGGCGTGATTCGCGGCGACTGGCCAAAGGATGAGCTGCCATTGAGCCGCTCGCAGCGCATCGACCTGCAGACGGCCCTGAGTGCCAATGGCTACGACGCGGGCAACCCGGACGGGATTATCGGCGCCAATACGCGCAAGGCGATTCGTGCGGCGCAGCAAGCGCTGGGTTGGCCGGCGGATGGGTATCCGACGGTGAAGTTGCTGGAGTCGTTGCAGAACCGTTAGATTTGCGTATGACGACTACCGTCTTCGCGAGCAAGCCCACTCCCACATCTGACTGCATTCCAAAGTTGGAACTCGGTTGAATGTGGGAGCGGGCTTGCTCGCGAAAGCGGCATCACAGTCAACAGCTATTTAAAGACCACATCCTGCTCCAACACCAACCGCTGCTCCCCCGCATCCAACCGCACCAACGCGCCCATCGGCAGCGTCAGGTTCGGATCGCAATGCCCACTGCGCCAGCCGGACAACACCGGAATGCGCAACGGTTCGAAGGTCTGCTTGAGCAGCCGCTCCAGCGCAACGCCCTCCACGCCCGCGACATCCCCCACCAACACACCGGCCACTTGTGCCAGCTTGCCGGCCAATCGCAGGTGCGTCAGCAGGCGGTCGATGCGGTAGATCGGCTCGTTGACGTCTTCGATCAGCAGGATGATGCCTTCAGCGTCGATCTCAAAGGGCGTGCCCATGACCGCCGCGATCATCGACAGGTTGCCACCCAGCAGACGCCCACAGGCGATGCCAGGCTCAATGGTGGTCAGCGGATAGGCTGCCGGGTGCGCGAGCACGCTCCCGCTACCTAGTTGACCGCGTAGCATGCTGAACAATGAAGACTCGGTCGGTTGTTGCTTGTCACCCAACAGGTCGGCGTTGAGCATCGGACCGTGGAAGGTCACGAAACCGGCGTAACGGCTGATGGCCAGGTGCAACGCGGTGATGTCGCTGTAGCCTACGAAGGGCTTGGGGTTGGCGCGCAGCAGGTCGAAGTCCAGGCTATCGAGCAGGCGTGGCGTGCCGTAACCGCCACGCAGGCAGAAAATGGCGTCGATTTCAGGATTGGCAAAGGCTTTGTGCAGGTCGTTGAGACGGGTTTTATCACTGCCGGCAAGGTAGCCGTCGCGCTCATAGACGCCGGGGAAGATTCGCAGGTCGTAACCGCGAGCGCGCATCCATTGGCCGGCTTTTTCCACGTCCAGGGTGGCGGGGCCGGCGGGGGCGATCAGGGCGATGGTGCCTTCGCTGCGGAGGGCCGGTACTGCAGCGGTCAGTTGAGTCATCCGTGGATCTCATCAGTTGATGGGGCTGCTTCGCAGCCCAGCGCGGGGCAAGCCCGCTCACCACAGCAAGCCCCACCCATGTCTGGGCTGCGGTACGGTTTACGAAACCAGGCTCGCCTTGACCAGCTTGGCCTGCTCGTCCGCATGGTACGAGGAACGTACCAGCGGGCCCGACGCCACGTTCTTGAAGCCCATCTTGTAACCTTCCTCGGCGAACCAGGCGAAGGTGTCCGGGTGCACGAAACGCTGCACCGGCAAGTGGCTGCGGGACGGTTGCAGGTACTGGCCCAGGGTCAGCATATCGATGTCGTGTTCGCGCATGCGCTTCATGACTTCGATCACTTCCTCGTCGGTCTCGCCCAGGCCCAGCATCAAGCCGGACTTGGTCGGGATGTGCGGCATCATCTGCTTGAATTTCTGCAGCAGGGTCAGCGACCACTGGTAGTCCGAACCCGGACGCGCGGCCTTGTACAGGCGCGGCACGGTTTCCAGGTTGTGGTTGAACACATCCGGCGGCTCGGCGGCGGTGATTTCCAGTGCCACGTCCATGCGACCACGGTAGTCCGGCACCAGGGTTTCAAGCATCACGTTCGGCGACAGCTTGCGGATCTCGCGGATGCAGTCGGCAAAGTGCTGGGCACCACCGTCACGCAGGTCGTCGCGGTCTACCGAGGTGATCACCACGTACTTGAGGCGCAGGTCGGCGATGGCAATGGCCAGGCTTTCCGGCTCGTTGACGTCCAGTGGCTTCGGACGGCCGTGGCCGACGTCGCAGAACGGGCAACGACGGGTGCAGATGTCACCCATGATCATGAAGGTCGCAGTGCCGCCGGAGAAGCACTCGCCCAGGTTCGGGCAGGACGCTTCTTCGCACACGCTGTGCAGTTTGTGTTTGCGCAGCAGCGCCTTGATACGGTCGACTTCCGGCGAAACCGGGATGCGTACGCGGATCCAGTCGGGTTTCTTCGGCAGTTCGGTGGTCGGAATGATCTTCACCGGGATGCGTGCAACCTTCTCGGCGCCGCGCAGCTTGACGCCGGCTTCCACCTTGGCACGCGGGGCCGGGGCCGGACGGTCGGTAACGTCCACCGTCGGGATCATGGTTTGCACTGCATCAGTAGTCATAATCAGTCGATTCCGCCCGTAAGGGTCGTCTGCTCAGCATAGTCGAGGTGTTTGACGAGCTGCGCACGCAGCCGGGCACTCACCTCGGCAAATTTAATCGGTGAAGCATGGTCACTCAGTTGCGTCATCGCCAACCCGGCATAGCCACACGGGTTGATCCGCCGGAACGGGGCCAGGTCCATGTCCACATTCAGGGCCAGGCCATGAAAGGAACAGCCGTGGCGAATCCGCAGCCCCAGTGAGGCGATTTTCGCGCCGTCGACATACACACCCGGTGCATCGGGCTTGGCCGCGGCGGTCACGCCATAACTGGCCAACAGCTCGATCAGGCAAGCCTCCATGCGGCTGACGAGGTCACGCACGCCAAACCCCAGCTTGCGCACGTCCAGCAAGAGGTATGCGACAAGTTGTCCAGGGCCATGGTAAGTCACTTGGCCACCTCGGTCGACCTGCACCACCGGAATATCCCCCGGCAGCAGCAGATGCTCAGCCTTGCCGGCCTGGCCCTGGGTGAAGACCGGCGGGTGTTCCACCAGCCAGATTTCATCGGGGGCCGACGTGCCGCGTTCATTGGTGAACCGCTGCATGGCGTGCCAGACGGGCTCATAGTCCATCCGGCCGAGCTCGCGAAAGCCCAGGATTTGAGACATCACAACACCATGTGCACGAAGCCGGTGGCCCGCAGTTCGCTGTTGATGTTGTAGAGCTGGTCTTGATCAATCGCAACGATGTGCAACTGGATCGTGGTGTATTTTCCGGTCGAGCTGGATCGCTCGTCCACGCGCTGGTCGTTGATCGTTGCGTGCTTGCGCACGATCTCGAGGATCAGGTCTTTACGGCCGACACCGGTATCGCTGATCACCTTGATGGGATAGTCCACCACCGGGAATTCGATCTTTGGCGCCTTTACTTCTTTATCGGTCATGGCGTAACGGCCTCGTAAGCGTAAGCCGTGGCGACGGGCAAAGCCCCGCGTCGGATCAACGCGGGGCTTTGCAGGTGCACACTATCAGTTGAACAAGCTGTAGAAGAATAGACGGATGCTATCCCAGACGCGGCGGAAGATACCACCTTCGTCGACGGCGTCCAGCGCGATCAGGTCGGCGCTGTGCACCACCTTGTCATCCAGCTTCACTTCGACCTTGCCGATCACATCACCCTTGGCGATTGGGGCAACCAATTGCGGGTTCATGGTCATGCTGGCCGCGAGCTTTTTCAGCTGGCCTTTAGGCATGGTCAGGGTCAGGTCGTCGGCCAGGCCGGCTTTGACCTGGGAGGTCGCGCCTTTCCACACCGGCGCGGTCGCCAGCTCAGCACCCTTCTGGTAGAAGGTCTGGGTTTCGAAGAAGCGGAAACCGTAGGTCAGCAGTTTTTGCGTCTCGGCCGCACGGGCCTGCTCGCTGTTGGTGCCGAAGACCACGGCGATCAGGCGTTGGCCGTCACGTACAGCGGACGACACCATGCAGTAGCCGGCTTCGTCGGTGTGGCCGGTTTTCAGACCGTCGACGGTTTTGTCGCGCCACAGCAGCAGGTTACGGTTAGGCTGCTTGATGTTGTTCCAGAAGAATTCCTTCTGGGAGTAGATCGCGTAGTGCACCGGGTCAACGCGGATGATCGCGCGTGCCAGGATCGCCATGTCGTGAGCCGACGAGTAGTGCTCTGGGTTCGGCAGACCGGTAGGGTTCATGAAGTGGCTGTTGGTCATGCCCAGGTCGGCCACGGTTTTGTTCATCATGTCGGCGAACGCGTCTTCGCTACCGGCGATGTGCTCGGACAGGGCCACACTGGCGTCGTTACCCGACTGGATGATGATGCCGTGCAGCAGGTCGCTCACAGTGACTTGCGAACCGACCTTGATGAACATCCGCGAACCGCCGGTACGCCAGGCGTTTTCGCTGACGGTGACCGGGTCGTTTTCGCCGATCTGGCCGCGACGGATTTCCAGGGTCGCGATGTAGGCGGTCATCAGTTTGGTCAGGCTGGCCGGCGGCAGGCGCTGGTCACCGTTGCTCTCGACCAGCACGTTGCCACTGGCGGCATCCATGAGGACCCAGGACTTGGCGGCCAGTTGCGGGGAAGCCGGCACCATTTCAACGGCCCAGGCGGCCGGGGTGATGATCAGCGAAAGAAGCAGGCACGTGCGTTTGGCTAAGGTGGTGATGTTCATCCGTCTCTCGAAATTGCTTATGGAAACTTGCCCTCGCGGGCAAAACTTATTCAGACAGCCCGTTGCCAGACTGTCGCGTGTTCGGTTGCCCGCTCACCCCTTGCCCCTGGGTTTTTATTGTTCAACGAGCCAACAACCAGGGTTCGAGCCCGCGCACGAGCCTGAACCATCAATTCTCTATTATTCGGCAGTGACCACACTGGGTTGCCCCAGGTTGGCCATGCGTACGCTGTTCTGTACCTGTGCCACTTCGCTAGGAGAGCCGATCGGGCCCATACGCACACGGTGCAAGGTCTGCTGGTTACGCACGATGGAGCTGATGAACACCGGCGCGTTGACCATGCCACTGAGCTTGGACCTTAACAGTTCTGCCGCATCCGGGTTGGCGAAAGCGCCGACCTGCAGGTATTGCCCGCCGGCCATCGAAGCGCCAGGCGCGGCATGGGGCACAACCACCGTGTCAGGCGCGTGCTGTGCCGGCGGTGGCGTCCACTGCTCGATCTTGCCAGTAGAGGCGGTCACTTGCGGCTGCTGGGTTTGCGGCTCGTTGAGCATCAACGGCGCAGGTTTGCCACGCTGGGCCCAGTACTGCGCCGGGTCGATACCTTCGACCTTCACGCGTGCGGTGCCGGTTTCGGCGTAACCGAGTTTCTTCGCGGCGGCGTAGGACAAGTCGATGATGCGGTCCGAATAGAACGGCCCACGGTCGTTCACACGCAGGATCACCGTGCGGTTGTTGTCCAGGTTGGTCACACGCACATAGCTGGGCAGCGGCAAGGTCTTGTGCGCGGCGCTCATGCCGTACAGGTCATACACTTCGCCGTTGGCGGTGTTCTGGCCGTGGAATTTGGTGCCATACCAGGACGCCGTGCCCGACTGCACGTAGGTCTTGGACTCCTGCAGCGGGAAGTAGCTCTTGCCCAGCACGGTATAGGGGTTGGCCTTGTACGGACCGGTGTGCAGGGTTGGCGTGGCATCCGGGATCTTCGACACGTCGACGTCCCACCACGGCGCGCCGTCTTTGTGCGCGCGGTTGATGTCCAGGCCCGGCTGGGAACGGACGACCGCGCCCCCGGACTTCTGCGCCGGGCCACGGCTGGTGGAGCAACTGACGACCAGCAGGGACAACGCGGCGAACGCCACCAGCTTGAGCGGTTGATTGAACGGCGATGCCCGCATTACTTGTTGCCCCGTGCTTGGACCAGCATGTCTGACAGCTGATGCACGGCCATGGCGTACATCACACTGCGGTTATAACGCGTGATTGCGTAGAAATTCTTCAGGCCCATCCAGTATTCCGGGCCGTTTTCGCCTTCAAGGCGGAACGCCGTGACCGGCATATCATCCGGCAGCGCATTCTGACTCGACCAGCCCAGCGCCCGCAACTCCCCGACCGTCTTGGCCGGCTCGATGCCCTGGGTCAGGCCTTCATCGGCGCGGTCACCGGTGACATCGGCGCGGATCACTACCGGTTCGCCGGCTACCCAGCCGTGGCGCTTGAAGTAGCTGGCCACGCTGCCGATGGCGTCGTCGGGGTTGCTCCAGATATTGATATGCCCGTCGCCGTCAAAGTCCACTGCATAAGCGCGAAAGCTGCTCGGCATGAACTGCGGCAAGCCCATCGCACCGGCGTAGGAGCCTTTGAGGGTCAACGGGTCGACCTGTTCTTCGCGGGCCAACAGCAGGAATTCGCGCAGTTCCTTGCGGAAGAAGTCAGCACGTGGCGGGTAATCGAAGCCCAGGGTCGACAACGCGTCGATCACCCGGTAACTGCCGGTATTGCGCCCGTAAAAAGTTTCGATGCCAATGATCGAGACAATCACCTGGGCCGGTACGCCGTATTCCTGCTCGGCGCGAGCCAGCACCGCTTCGTGTTGGCGCCAGAAGTCCACACCCCGCGCCACGCGGGCGTCGGTGAGGAACATCGGGCGGTATTCCTTCCACTGTTTCACCCGTTCGGCGGGGCGAGAAATGGCGTCGAGGATCGCCTGCTTTTTCTGGGCTTCGCGAAACACACCCATCAGCTGTTCACCGGCGAAACCATAGTCGCGGGTCATTTCACCGACAAACTCGGCGACCTGGGGTGAACCATCGTAGTCACCGGCCTGCGCCTCTTGCGTTGCGCCCAGCAGGCCAATCAGGCCCATCCAGGACGCGTGCCGAGTCGCCCAGCCGCGCATTACTTGCATTGACATCTTCACCTTATTCAAACCTGTGCGATCCATTTGCGATGCGTATGAATCGACATCAAAACCCCAAACGCTGACAGCAATGTCACCAGCGAAGTTCCGCCATAGCTAATGAATGGCAACGGCACCCCCACCACCGGCAACAGGCCACTGACCATACCGATGTTGACGAAAACGTAAACAAAAAAAGTCATGGTCAAGGCACCCGCCAGCAATTTGCCGAACAGTGTCTGCGCTTGCGCAGTGATCACCAGGCCGCGACCAATCAACAGCAAATAGATCAGCAACAGCGCGCAAATGCCCACCAGGCCGAACTCTTCGCCCATTACCGCAATAATGAAGTCGGTGTGGCTCTCGGGCAAAAAGTCCAAGTGCGACTGGGTGCCCAGTAACCAACCCTTACCAAATACTCCGCCGGAACCGATGGCGGCCTTCGACTGGATGATGTTCCAGCCGGTGCCCAGCGGGTCGCTTTCCGGGTCAAGGAAGGTCAGGATCCGTTGCTTCTGGTAGTCGTGCATAAAGAAGAACCACATGGCGATGGCCACCGGCACGGCGGCGGCCAGCACGCTGAGGATCCAGCGCCAGCGTAAACCGCCCATGAACAGCACGAACGCCCCGCCGGCCAGAATCAGCAGCGAGGTGCCGAGGTCCGGCTGGCGCACGATCAGGATGAAGGGTATGCCGATCAGGATCAGGCTGATCCCCACGTGCTTGAGCTGCGGCGGCAAGGTGCGCTTGGACAGGTACCAGGCGATGGTCGCCGGCATCAGAATCTTCATGAACTCCGACGGCTGGAAGCGGATCACCCCCGGAATGTTGATCCAGCGGGTCGCGCCCATGGCGTTGTGGCCCATTACGTCCACTACCACCAGCAGCAACACGCCCGCCACATAACCCAGTGGCACCCAGCGCGCCATGAAGCGCGGTTCCAACTGGGCAATCACCACCATCGACAGCAGGCCCAGGCCGAATGAGGACGCTTGCTTGATCAGCAGGTCCCAGTTTTTGCCACTGGCGGAATACAGGACGAACAGGCTGCCGGCCGCCAGAGTCAGCAGCAGGATCAGCAACGGGCCATCAATGTGCATGCGCTGCAGCAACGTCGCACGGCGACGCATCACATCTTCGCTGGAGAGGATGCGGTCAAAATTACTCTTCACGGGCCGTAACCTCGGTACTTGAAGGGGGGCCGCCATATTCGGGCTTGAGCCTGCCGTCGTCGGCCAACAGCCAGGCGTCCATGATCTGGCGCACCACAGGCGCCGCGACGCCGGAGCCGGACTCGCCGTTCTCGACCATCACCGCTACCACGATTTTCGGGTCATCCGCCGGCGCGAAGCCAACAAACAAGGCGTGGTCTCGGTGGCGTTCCTGGACTTTGGTGCGGTCGTATTTCTCGCCCTGCTTGATCGCCACAACCTGGGCCGTACCGCTCTTGCCGGCAATGCGGTATTGAGCGCCAATCGCGGCCTTGCGCGCAGTACCACGGGCGCCGTGCATCACTTGCTGCATGCCATGGTTGACCTTGGTCCAGTCGGACGGGTCGCGCAGCACGATGTCCGGGATCGGGTTTTCGTCCAAAGGCTTCTCGCCCTCGATGGTCTTGGCCAGGTGTGGACGGTTCCAGATGCCTTTGTTGGCTACCAGTGCCGTGGCCTGGGCCAATTGCAGCGGCGTGGCTTGCATATAGCCCTGGCCGATACCAAGAATCAGGGTTTCACCCGGGAACCACGCCTGGCGGCGAGTCGCGCGCTTCCATTCGCGCGACGGCATCAGGCCAGGCGACTCTTCGAACATGTCCAGGGAGACTTTCTGACCGAGGCCGAATTTGCCCATGTAGGCAGAGAGGCGGTCGATCCCCAGCTTGTGCGCCAGGTCGTAAAAATAGGTGTCGTTGGAGCGCATGATCGCGGTGTCCAAGTCGACATAGCCGTCACCGGTGCGGTTCCAGTTGCGGTATTTGTGATCGTAGTTGGGCAGCATGTAGTAGCCGGGGTCGTAGACTCGGCTGGAGGCCGTGACCACGCCCGCGTCCAACCCCGCAATCGCCACCGCCGGTTTGATCGTCGACCCCGGCGGATACAGGCCACGCAGTACGCGGTTGAACAGCGGGCGGTCGATGGAATCGCGCAACTCGGCGTAGGCCTTGAAGCTGATGCCGGTCACGAACAGGTTGGGGTCAAAGCTTGGCTGGCTGACCATCGCCAGTACTTCGCCGGTCTTCGGGTCCAGCGCCACCACCGCGCCACGACGACCACCCAGGGCCATCTCGGCGGCTTCCTGCAACTTGATGTCCAGGCTCAGGACGATGTCCTTGCCCGGTACCGGGTCGGTACGCTTGAGCACCCGTAGCACGCGGCCACGAGCGTTGGTCTCGACTTCTTCGTAACCCACCTGGCCGTGCAACTCGGGCTCGTAGAAACGCTCGATGCCGGTCTTGCCGATATGGTGGGTACCGCTGTAATTGACCGGATCGAGGGTTTTCAGCTCTTTCTCGTTGATCCGCCCCATGTAGCCGACAGAGTGGGCAAAGTGCGGCCCTTGCGGGTAATGGCGCACCAACTGCGCCACCACTTCCACACCTGGCAAGCGGAACTGGTTCACCGCGATCCGGGCGATCTGCTCTTCGGTCAGCTCAAACAGGATCGGCACCGGCTCGAAAGGTCGGCGCCCCTGTTTCATGCGTTTTTCGAAGATCACCCGATCTTCCGGCGTCAGTTGCAGCACCTCGACGATCACATCGAGGATCTGCTGCCAGTCGCCGGAGCGCTCGCGGGTCATGCTCAGGCTGAAGCTGGGCCGGTTATCCGCCACCACCACGCCATTGCGGTCGAAAATCAGCCCTCGGGTCGGCGGAATCGGCTGCACATGCACCCGGTTGTTTTCCGACAAGGTGGAGTGATAGTCGTACTGGATCACCTGCAGGAAATACAGGCGCGCGATCAGCACGCCCAACAACGCCACCACCATGATTGCGCCAAACACCACGCGAGCGCGTACAAGACGTGCGTCTTTCTCGTGGTCCTTGATGCGGATCGGCTGGGTCATCGGGAGGGGCGCAGATTATTTGTGGTAAGGGTGCCCGGACAGAACTGTCCAGGCGCGATACAGCTGTTCACCGATCAGAATCCGTACCAACGGGTGCGGCAACGTCAGCGCCGACAGCGACCAACGCTGATCCGCCCGCGCACAGACTTCCGGCGCCAGCCCTTCGGGGCCGCCGACCATGAAGTTGACCGTGCGCGAATCCAGGCGCCAGCGATCCAGCTCCACCGCCAATTGCTCGGTGCTCCAGGGTTTGCCGTGCACTTCAAGGGTGACGATGCGCTCGTTGGGGCCGACCTTGGCCAACATGGCTTCGCCTTCCTGACGGATAAAGCGCGCCACATCGGCATTCTTGCCCCGGGTATTAAGCGGTATTTCCACCAGTTCAAGCGACAGCTCAGCGGGCAGACGCTTGGCATACTCGTGCCAGCCTTCTTCCACCCACTTGGGCATGCGTGAACCGACAGCGATCAGACGCAGGCGCACAGCCGTTCCTTATTCCTGGTCTTTGTTCAGCTTGTCGAAGTGCGCGTGGCCCACTTCCGGGCTGTGGTGCTTGCCATCGGCGGCACGGCTCTGCTCGGCGCCTTTCCACAGACGCTCCAGGTCGTAGAACTGGCGGGCGTTGGAGGTCATCATGTGAACGATCACGTCGTCCATGTCCAGCAGCACCCAGTCGCTGTCGCCCTTGCCTTCTTCACCCAGTGGCTTGACGCCTTGGGCTTTGACGGCTTCGCGGACTTTGTCCAGCATCGCGCCAATCTGGCGGTTCGAAGTACCAGTGGCGATGATCATGTAGTCGGTGATGCTCTGCTTGTCGCGCACGTCCAGCACCTGGATGTCCTGGGCTTTAACGTCTTCCAGGGCAGCCACGGCGACTTTTACCAGCTCTTCGCCAGCCAGTTCTGGGCCAACATGGGCTTCTACCGGCAGCGGGGCGCTTTTGAAGGTGCCTTTGCGCTTAACTTTGCTTACGTCTTTGTTCGTCATATAAAACTCGTTTTGCTCGTATGTTCGGGCGCTCGCTGCACGACATTTCGTGCGTTCAAGCGCGCCTTTTCAGTTCGACGCACGGTAAAGCCCGTGCGCATCGATGTAGGCCAGGACCGCGTCAGGCACCAGGAAACGTACCGACTTACCGCTGGCCAGCAGTTGACGGATCTGGGTGGCGGACACCGCAAGCGGGGTCTGCCAGACGAATGCAATATTCCCGTTCGGCCCGGTCAGGGCCAAGGGGTCACTTACCGACCGCGCGGCCAGCAGGTTGCGCAAGGCATCCGGCGGTTCGCTGTCGGCATCCGGGCGTTGCAAAACCAGGATGTGGCAATGCTGGAGGAGTTCCTCCCAGCGATGCCAAGAGGGCAGGCCGCAAAATGCGTCCCAGCCCAAAAGCAGAAACAACTGGTCATCTGCGGCCATTTCAGCGCGCATCACTTCCAGGGTATCGACAGTGTAGGACGGTTTGTCACGCTTGAGCTCGTGGTCGTCCACCACCAGCGGCGTTATGCCCTCCACCGCCAGGCGCACCATTTCCAGGCGCTGCTGCGGCGACACTTGCGGCGTATCGCGATGGGGCGGCCGAGCGTTGGGCATCACGCGCAACTCGTCCAGCGCGAGGGCATCCGCGACTTCCAGGGCGCTGCGCAAATGGCCGATGTGCACGGGGTCGAAAGTACCGCCGAGCAACCCGATGCGTTTACCCATCAAGTGCGCACATGACCATCGCCGAACACCACGTACTTCTCGCTGGTCAGGCCTTCCAGGCCAACCGGGCCACGGGCGTGGAGCTTGTCGGTGGAAATACCGATCTCCGCCCCCAGGCCATACTCGAAGCCGTCGGCAAACCGCGTCGAGGCGTTGATCATCACCGAAGCGGAGTCCACTTCGTTGAGGAAACGCCGGGCATCGCTGAAATGCTCGGAGACAATGGCGTCGGTGTGCTTGGAGCCGTAGGTGTTGATGTGTTCGATGGCTTCGTCCAGATCGTCGACCAGCTTGATCGACAGGATCGGCGCCGTGTATTCGGTGTACCAGTCCAGCTCGGTCGCCTCGATCACGTCCGCGCCCAATAGCGCACGGGTACGCTCACAACCGCGCAATTCCACACCTTTGTCCCGGTAGATGGCAGCCAGCGGCGGCAGCACGCGTTCGGCAATGCCTGCGTGCACCAGCAGGGTTTCCATGGTGTTGCACGGGGCGTAACGGTGGGTCTTGGCGTTGTCGGCGATGCGGATCGCCTTGTCGATGTCGGCGGCGATGTCGATATAGACATGGCACACGCCGTCCAGGTGCTTGATCACCGGCACCTTGGCATCACGGCTGACGCGTTCGATCAGGCTCTTGCCACCGCGCGGCACGATCACGTCGACGAACTCCGGCATGGTGATCAGCGCGCCCACGGCGGCACGGTCGGTGGTTTCCACCACTTGCACCACTTCGGCGGGCAACTCGGCCACGGCCAGACCCTGCTGGATGCACGCGGCGATGGCACGGTTGGAATTGATCGCCTCGGAACCGCCACGCAGGATGGTGGCATTGCCGGACTTGAGGCACAGGCTCGCGGCGTCGATGGTCACGTTCGGGCGCGACTCATAAATGATGCCGATCACACCCAGGGGCACGCGCATCTTGCCGACCTGGATGCCAGACGGCAGGTAACGCATATCACGGATTTCACCGATGGGGTCAGGCAGCTTGGCCACCTGACGCAGGCCTTCGATCATGTCGTCGATACGTGCCGGGGTCAGCGCCAGGCGGTCCAGCAGGGCCGGTTCCAGGCCATTGGCGCGGCCGTTGGCCAGGTCTTGCTCGTTGGCGGCGGTGAGCTCGGAGCGCGAAGCATCCAGAGCGTCGGCGGCGGCCAGCAGGGCACGATTCTTCTGCGCAGTGCTCGCACGGGCGATCAACCGCGAGGCCTGACGGGCAGCGCGACCCAGGCGGGTCATGTAGTCAAGAACGGACTCAGTCATGGTCAGGGAGTCTTGGCAGGGAGGAAAGCGGCAGATTATAGCTGTGACGCCGCCCGACTGACAGCGGTGAGGGGCGGATGGTCGAAATGAACTGTAAAAACCTGGGGTTCAGCGGTAATTAAGGTGGGAGTTGTTATGATTCCGTCACATTTAGCCGTATTTACCCCTGACTGCCATGCCCAGCCCATCGCCCCAACTCCCCGCCAGCGCCCTGCCCGACAGCTTCTTCGACCGTGACGCGCAAATTCTTGCGCAGGCATTGCTCGGAAAAATCATCCGTCATCGCGTGGGAAAAATCTGGCTTTCAGCACGAATTATTGAAACCGAAGCCTATTACGTGGCCGAGAAAGGCAGCCACTCCTCATTGGGCTACACAGAAAAGCGTAAGGCTTTGTTTCTAGATGGTGGCCATATCTACATGTACTACGCCCGTGGCGGCGACTCGCTGAACTTCAGCGCCCATGGGCCGGGCAATGCCGTGTTGATCAAATCGGCCTATCCGTGGGTCGATGAATTATCCGGCCCGGCGAGCCTGGCGCAAATGCTGTTGAACAACCCGAATGCCGACGGCAGCCCACGCGCCTCGCAGAAACTCTGCGCCGGCCAGACCCTGTTGTGCAAAGCCTTGGGGCTGAAGGTGCCGATGTGGGACGCCAAGCGTTTCGATCAGGAACGGCTCTACGTTGAAGACGTGGGCCAGGCCCCGACCCAGATCATCCAGACCACGCGCCTGGGCATTCCCAGCGGGCGTGATGAACACCTGATGTACCGCTTCGTCGATGCGGGCTACGCGCCATATTGCACGCGGAACCCCTTGCGCCGGGGCCAGGTCGAAGGCCGCGATTATTTTTTGATTTGAGCAGGGAGTGGATTGTATGGGCCAATGGCTCGATAGCATTACCGGTTGGTTGACGCTGAACCCCGAATGGCTGGCAGTGGCGGTGTTTATCGTCGCCTGCGTGGAGTGCCTGGCCATCGCCGGGCTGATCGTGCCAGGCACGGTATTGTTGTTTGCCATTGCCGCCCTCGCCGGCAGCGGTGCGCTGTCACTCAGCGAAACGTTGTTGCTGGGCTTCCTCGGCGGGTTATTGGGTGACGCGGTTTCCTACTTCCTGGGCCGACATTTCCATCAGAACATCCGGCGCTTACCCGGCTTGCGCCACCACCCAGAATGGATGAACAGCGCCGAAACCTACTTCCACAAGTACGGCATCGCCAGCCTGCTGGTCGGCCGCTTCATCGGCCCGCTGCGCCCCATGCTGCCGATGGTGGCCGGGATGTGCGACATGCCCTTCCCACGCTTTGCGATTGTCAGCGTCGTCGCGGCGGCGGGTTGGTCGGTGGCGTATCTGCTGCCAGGCTGGGCGACCGGCGCGGCTTTCCGCCTGCCATTGCCCGAAGGTTTCTGGCCTGAAGCAGCAGTCGTTGCGGGATGCCTTGCGGTCGTGATCGGGCTGAGCTTGAACAGCAGCCTGCGCGGCCATCGTCGCGCCACCTTGTGGATCGGCTGCGCCAGCCTGACGGTATTGATCGCCTTGTTTATCGGCTACCCCCACCTCAATGACTTCGACCAGGGCCTGAGCGCTCTGGTGCAGGAACACCGCAGCCCGTGGCTGGACGAGGTGATGGTGCGCATCACCCAGTTGGGCGAATTCAAGAAGATGTTCTTCGCCAGCGCCGTGTTCACTGGCCTGCTACTGCTGGCGCGACAATGGCGCCATGCCGTGTTTGTCGGCGCAACGCTGGCCGGGGCTGCGGTGATCAACACCGGGACCAAGTTGTTTTTCGCACGCGGCCGCCCGGAAATCCTGACAGACCCATTGACCAGTTTCAGCATGCCCAGCGGCCATGCGTCCGGCGCGTTCGCGTTTTTCCTGGCGCTGGCGATCCTGGCCGGTCGCGGGCAACCCGTGCGGTTGCGCCTGACCTGGATGCTGCTGGGCTGTATTCCTGCCGCGTTCATTGCGCTATCGCGCGTCTACCTCGGCGCCCATTGGCCCACGGACATCCTGGCCGGCACATTGCTGGCGATGACGGTGTGTGCGTTCAGCCTAGGCGTGAGCCAGTACAAAAACCCGCTGCCGGCCATGTCGCAAAAGACCTGGTGGCTGTTGCTGCCGGCACTGGTCGCGGTGCTGAGTTTCATCGCGCTCACCGGCACGCCCCACGCCCTGCTGCGCTATGCCTACTGAGTGAACAGTTCGCCCTGCAACTCGTCGAGCAGCATCTGGATCGCGTCCAGGCGCTGTTGCGGGTCGTCGAGTTGCAGCAGGTCGATCTTGTCGGCCTCGGTAAAGGGCAGCAGATACGCCAACTGATTGCCCAAGGCTTGCTGGCCGTCGGCGTGGGCGTCCATGTCCAGCGAGGCCACCATGGGGTGCTCGGCCAACGCCTGGAGCAGCGCCAGCAGGTCGGCGTCTTCCTCTTCCAACGGTTGGTCCGGCAGCTCTTCGAGCCACTGCACTTCAGCCACCAGCAATTGGTCCTTTTGCACGCCAGCGTCCCGTACGCGGAAGCGGCGCCCGCCCTCGACGCGAATCCCCAACAAGCCATTGTCCTGTTGCTTGAAGTCGCGGATCAGCGCTTCACAGCCGATCAGCGCATAGCCATCCGGCGCCGTGCCCACCTCCTGGCCGTCAAGAATGCACACCACGCCGAAGCTTTCGCCTTTTTTCATGCAACGGGCGACCATGTCCAGGTAGCGCGCCTCGAACAGTTGCAGATCGAGGGTGCAGCCAGGGAACAGCACGGTATTGAGCGGGAACAGCGCCAGACTCATAAAGGTTTCCTTAAACCCGGTTTAAACGATCACCGACACGGCCAGCGGCAGGAATACCGCCGTGGCCACGCCCATCAGACTCATCGCCAGCGCTGCAAAGGCGCCGCATTCTTCGCTTTCCTGCAGGGCCACCGACGTGCCGACGGCGTGGGCCGTCATGCCCAGCGCCATGCCGCGCGCCTCGGGGCTGTGCACACCCAGGCGCGACAAATAGGCCGGGCCGATCATCGCGCCGACCACCCCGGTGATCAATACAAACACCGCCGCCAGGGCCGCCACGCCACCGATCTGCTCGGCCACCAGCATGGCGATCGGCGAGGTCACCGACTTGGGCGCCATGGTCATCAACATCATGTGTTCGGCACCGAACCACCAACCCAGCAGCACACACAGGCCGGTGGCGAGGACCCCACCTATCACCAGCGTAGTAAAAATTGGCCAGAACAATTGGCGAATGCGCCGCAGGTTCAGGTAAAGCGGCACCGCCAGGGCCACTGTTGCCGGGCCGAGCAGGATGCCCATGATCTCGGTGCTCTTGCGGTACTCGGCGTAGCTCAGGCCGCAGGTGATCAGCACGCCGATCACCAGCAGCATGGACACCAGCACCGGCTGCAGGAAGATCCAGCGGGTTTTCTCGAACCCTGCCAGTACCAGTTGATAAGCGCCAAGGGTGATGCCGATGCCGAACAACGGGTGATGAATGACTGCCGTCCACGCGCCCTGCCAGTCGAAGATCATTGATCCTTCTCCTTGCGCTTGACCATCTGCTGCATCAACACACCGACGAAGCCCATGGCGATCACCAGCGACAGCACCAGCGCGCCGACAATGGCCCAGAAATCCGCGGCAATGTCCTTGGCATACACCATCACCCCTACCGCTGGCGGCACCAGCAGCAACGGCAAGTAACGCAATAGGCTGCTGGCCGCCAGGCTCAAGGGCTCGCCGACCTCGCCCTTCCAGATCAGGAAACCCAGCATCAGCAGCAGGCCGATGATCGGCCCCGGCAGCACCGGCAACAGCAAATGATTGATCGCCGTGCCGATCAGTTGAAACAGCACCAGCCAGGTCAGGCCACGTAACAGCATCCGTTCTTCCCCCTCAAGACTCGCCCGCATTATAAGCACGCCCGCCCTATGCACCGGCATTCGCCAAAAGCATGGTGGGTTGACCGAGCCGATTGGCCATGATGATCTACATTGGTTCTCTGTAACCCATAAAAAACCAGACGTTGTACACAGCGTGATGAACCAAGGAGAGACGCAATGCCCTATGTACCCGTAGCGCAGCTCAAAGATTATGTCGGCAAGGAACTGGGACGTTCCGAATGGCTCACCATCGACCAGGCGCGTATCAACCTGTTCGCCGAGGCCACTGGCGATCATCAGTTCATCCACGTCGACCCGGTCAAGGCCGCGCAGACGCCGTTCGGCAGCACCATCGCCCACGGTTTCCTGTCGCTGTCGCTGATGCCCAAGCTGATGGAAGACCTGCTGATCGTGCCCGAAGGCCTGAAGATGGCGGTCAACTATGGGCTGGACAGCGTGCGTTTCATCCAGCCGGTCAAGGTCAACTCCAAGGTGCGCCTGAACGTGACGCTCAATGACGTCACCGAGAAAAAACCCGGCCAATGGCTGCTCAAGGCCACTGCCACCCTGGAAATCGAAGGCCAGGAAAAACCGGCTTACATTGCCGAGTCGTTGTCGCTCTACTTCGTGTAAGCCCGCGCCTGTGGTGGGGATATAAACCTCACCACAGTGTATGTAAATTTATGTATGAAACTCGCAGCTGCGGCATACTCGGCGCTCAATTATCCGGATCCCGCTATGCGCCCACTCGCCCCCCTCGCCCTTGCCCTGTTGCTCACCGCTTGCGGAGACGGCGAATCGCTGTTGCCGCCCGATGCGCGCCTGCCCGACGGCGGCCGTTACCGGGGCGACGTGGTCGATGGCTTGCTGCAAGGCCAGGGCCGCGTGGACTACCCCAACGGCAGCTGGTACGCCGGCCAGTTCGACAAAGGCCAGTGGCACGGTCAGGGCGAGTGGCATGGCAGCAACGGCGAAGTCTATAAAGGCCAGTTCCAGCAGGGCCTGTTCGACGGCCAAGGCAGCTTGACCACGGCGGGCAGCCACTATGTCGGCGGCTTCAAAAATGGTCGACGCAATGGCGAAGGCACCCTCAAAGAGGGGCAGATGACCTATCGCGGCGAGTTCAAGGACGACCAGTATTCCGGCCTCGGCCGCCTGGAGCTGGCCGACGGCAGCCAATACCAGGGCCAGTTCGCCCACGGCAAGCCGAATGGCGAAGGCCAGCGCAACGACGACAGCGGCAACCAGTTCAGCGGTCATTTCGTTGATGGCCAGCTGGAAGGCAATGGCACGTTCAACAGCGCCGATGGCGACATCTATGTCGGCCAGTTCAAACAGAACCAACTGAACGGCAAGGGCCGCTACGAGAACGCCGACGGCGACGTGTGGATCGGCCAGTTCAAGGAAGGCGCGCTCAGTGGCAAGGGCGAATTGATCGGCGTGGATGGCAGCCACTATGTCGGCCAGTTCAGCGATTGGCGGTTCACCGGCGAAGGTCGCCTGAACCTCACCGACGGCAGCTTCTATATCGGCGGTTTCGACAGCGACAGCTATCAAGGCAAAGGCACCCTGGTGCTCACCGACGGTACTGTACAGGCCGGCACCTGGGTCAACGGCATGCGCGTGCGGGACGCCGACGGCAAACTGCTGCCCGACCCGTTGGAAATCGGCGTGTTGGCCCAGGGTCGCCTGCTCGACGCCGCCCTCGCCGCCGTGCCCGCCTCCACCCCTGCCGTGGAGCTGTACACCCTGGCCGTGGCTGGCGATGGCAAGCAGAGCGTGTTCCTGCGCGAAGCCGATTACGTCAGCAACATGCTCGCCACCCGTTTCGGTGCACGCGGGCAGATTCGCCTGGTCAACCACCGCGACCACATTGCCGACCGCCCGCTGGCCACTCGCGAAAGCCTGCGCCGCGCCGTGCAGACCCTGGCCGACCGCACCGGCCCGGAAGACCTGGTGTTTATCTACATGACCAGCCACGGCACCCACGAACACGAACTGGTGCTCGACCAACCGCGCATGGAGCTGGCCGACCTGCCCGCCGATGAGCTGGCCGCCGTGCTGGCACCACTGAAGAACCGCGACAAGATCGTGGTGATCTCGGCCTGCTACTCCGGTGGTTTCATCCCGGCCCTGAAGGACGAGCGCACCCTGATCATGACCGCTTCCCGCGCCGATCGCGTGTCCTTCGGCTGCTCCGAAGAAGCCGACTTCACCTACTTCGGCGACGCCCTCTTCGCCCAAGCCTTCAACCAGACCGACGACTTGCAGCAAGCCTTCAAGCTGGCACAGCTGCATGTGGCCGAACGCGAGCAGGCGGACAACTTCGAAGCCTCCGAACCGCAGATCTGGGCCCCCAAGGGTGTGATCGCCCATTGGCAATTATTACGCAAACAGCAGGCACGAAAGGCGCTCGAAAGCGTCTCAATGAATAGCAAGGAAGCCAAAGGCAACTAAGCTGAACTGTGTAACAAGGGGGAAACACCATGTACCTGACGCCTCAGCATATCTTGCTCGCCGGAGCCACCGGCCTTACCGGCGAACACCTGCTCGATCGCCTGCTCAACGAACCCACCGTGACCCGCGTGCTCGCGCCCAGCCGCAAGCCACTGGCCGAACACCCGCACCTGGAAAACCCGGTGGGCGACCCGGCGGTGTTCCTGCCGCAGCTGAGTGGCCAGGTGGACCTGGCCTTCTGCTGCCTGGGCACCACCATCAAACAGGCGGGCTCCGAAGCGGCGTTTCGCGCCGTCGATCTGGACATGGTCGTGGCCTTCGCCAAGCGTGCGCGGGAAATGGGCGCACGCCACCTGATCGTGATCAGCGCGATTGGCGCCGATCCAAAATCCTCGATCTTCTACAACCGCGTCAAAGGGGAAATGGAAGCAGCACTCAAAGCCCAAGGCTGGCCACAACTGACCATCGTGCGGCCGTCGTTGCTATTGGGGGAACGGCTGGAGCCGCGTTTGGCGGAGCAACTGGCCGGGCCGTTGTCGCGGCTGATTCCGGGCAAATACCACGGCATTGAAGTGTGCGAGCTGGCCCGGGCCATGTGGCGCCTGGCGCTGGAAGAGCAGGACGGGGTGCGGGTGGTGGAGTCGGATGAGCTGCGCAAACTCGGTAAATAACCCAATTTAGCGGCCTGACAGAGATCCAAATGTGGGAGCGGGCTTGCTCGCGAAAGCGGTGGATCAGTCAACCTATGCATCGATTGAAATAACGCCTTCGCGAGCAAGCCCGCTCCCACATTGGTTTTGTGTTGCGGTCAAAGACCGCCTGTGGCATTGAAGCCAACGCCCAACACCGTCAACACCGACAGCGGCAACAACAACGTATCGAGCAACGCACTCGCCGGCAGATCCACACCGGGATAAGCCGGCGCCTCTGCACCAAACCTGTCCTTGGCGCAGCAACCGCCATTCATTGCATACAAATCCAACCGCGTACCGGCATACACCACCGGCGCGCCAGGTTGCGCCGCGTCCAACGTGCGCGCCGTGGCGCAGCCCGTCAGTTGCAGCGCCAGCAGGATCAGCAGCGCCTTATTCATCGCTGCTCAGATGGTGCTCGCCCCAGCGCGGCAGCATGTCTTGGGGAATATTCAGCAGGTTGAGAATGCGCGCCACCACAAAATCCACCAGGTCATCGATGGTCTGCGGCTGGTGATAGAAACCCGGCGAGGCCGGCAAGATCGTCACGCCCATGTTCGACAGCTTGAGCATGTGTTCCAGATGAATGCTCGAATACGGCGCTTCACGGGGCACCAGGATCAACTGGCGACGCTCCTTCAGGGTCACGTCCGCTGCGCGCTCGATCAGGTTGTTGCAGGCTCCCGTAGCAATGGCCGACAGGGTGCCGGTGGAACACGGCACCACCACCATCGCCGCCGGAGCACCCGAACCAGACGCCACGGGCGACATCCAGTCCTCTTTGCCGTAGACCTTGATCTGCCCCGCCGCCGCACCGGTGTATTCGGTGAGGAAGGCCTGCATCATCTGCACCTTGGGCGGCAGCGCCACGTCGGTCTCGGTGGCCATCACCAGTTGCGCGGCCTTGGAGATCAGGAAGTGCACCTCACGGTCTTCACGCACCAGGCAATCCAGCAGGCGCAAACCATAAGGCGCACCGGAGGCGCCGGTCATCGCCAGCGTGACGCGTTCCGGGCCACTCATTTCAGCGCCTCGGCCAGTTTGCCGTGCAGGCCGCCAAAGCCGCCGTTGCTCATGACCACCACGTGGGTGCCCGGCTTGGCCTGATGCTTGACGTGTTCGATAATGCCTTCGATGGAGTCACACACAGTTGAAGGCACGGTGCACAGCGCTGCGATTCCCGGCAGGTCCCAGCCGAGGTTGGCCGGTGCGTACCAGACCACCTGGTCGGCATCGTTGACGCTTTCCGGCAGGCCATCGCGGTGGGCACCCAGCTTCATGGAGTTGGAACGCGGCTCGACAATCGCAATGATCGGCGCATCGCCGACACGCTTGCGCAGGCCGTCCAACGTAGTCGCAATGGCCGTCGGGTGGTGGGCAAAGTCGTCGTAGATGGTAATCCCATTCACGTCGGCAACTTTTTCCATGCGGCGCTTCACGCTTTTGAAAGCGCTCAACGCAGCAATGCCCATGGACGGCACCACGCCAACATGCCGCGCAGCCGCCAGGGTGACCAAGGCGTTGGCGACGTTGTGCTGGCCGGTCATGTCCCACTCAACGACGCCTTGCGCCTCGCCTTCGAACAGCACTTCAAATCTGGAACCGTCTTCGCTGAGCAGCTTGACCTGCCACTGCCCGTCCACGCCGGTGGTTTGTACCGGGGTCCAGCAGCCCATCTCGATCACACGCTGCAAGGCGGGTTCGGTGGTCGGGTGGATCACCAGACCTTCGCTTGGAATGGTGCGTACCAAGTGATGGAACTGACGCTCGATAGCCGGCAAATCGGGGAAGATGTCAGCGTGATCGAACTCCAGATTGTTCAGGATCGCCGTGCGCGGGCGGTAGTGAACGAACTTGGAGCGTTTGTCGAAGAAGGCGCTGTCGTATTCATCCGCCTCGATCACAAAGAACGGCGTATCGCCGAGGCGCGCCGACACCGAGAAATTCTGCGGCACGCCGCCGATCAGGAAGCCCGGGCTCATGCCCGCATGTTCCAACACCCAGGCCAGCATGCTGCTGGTGGTGGTTTTGCCGTGAGTGCCGGCGACCGCGAGTACCCAACGGCCTTGCAATACATGGTCAGCCAACCATTGCGGGCCGGACACATAAGGCAAACCTTTATTGAGTACGTATTCGACCGCCGGATTGCCACGGGACATGGCATTGCCGATCACCACCAGGTCCGGGACCGGGTCGAATTGCGACGGGTCGTAGCCTTGGGTCAGCTCGATGCCCTGGGCCTCGAGTTGCGTGCTCATGGGCGGATAGACGTTGGCGTCGGAGCCTGTCACGTGATGGCCCAGCTCTTTGGCCAGAACCGCCATCGAGCCCATGAACGTGCCGCAAATACCGAGAATATGAATGTGCATAGTCGACCTCGTAAAACATCGAGGCAGGTTAGCGCAGGGGGGCGAAAATCGCACCCTTTAGCTGAGGGTGTGACGTGCGATGCCGTGCCGGCGCAGCTTCCTATACAGCGTGTTGCGGCTGACGCCCAGTTGCTCTGCCGTGTGCGTCATGTGCCAGCGCTGCTGCTGCAACGCGGCGAGCAACGCCAGGCGCTCGGCGTCTTCCAGCGGCGACTCCAACGGTTTGGCCTGCGCAACCGGCAAGGGTCGGGCCTGACGAATCTGCGCGGGCAAATCCTCCAGGCCGACACGTCCTCCATCACACAGCGCCACCAGGGTGCGCAGTACCGTGCGCAACTGGCGGACGTTACCCGGCCAGGCAAACGCCAACAACGCGCCACGCGCCGATGGGTCGAGAGCCACCGACTCGCCATTGGCCTCCTGGGCCAGCAGGAAATCCAATAACTGGGACTTATCGCTACGCTCGCGCAACGGCGGCAAGCCGACTTCCAGGCCATTGAGCCGGTAATACAAATCTTCGCGGAAGCTGCCGTCCTGCACGCGCTCCAGTAGATTGCGGTGGGTTGCGCTGATAATTCGTACGTTCACCGCCTGGGGCTCGCCGCCGAGCGGCACCACCAGCCGATCCTCCAGTACCCTTAATAGTCGGGTTTGCAGCGCCAGGGGCATGTCGCCGATTTCATCGAGGAACAGGGTGCCGCCGTCGGCTTGCTGCAACTTGCCTTGCATGCCTTCTTTGCGCGCACCGGTAAAGCTGCCGCCGCGATAGCCGAACAGTTCGCTTTCGATCAGGCTTTCCGGGATGGCGGCGCAGTTGAGCGCGACGAATGCCTTGTCGGCACGTTGGCTGGCCAGGTGCACCGCCTTGGCGAAGGCCTCTTTGCCGGAACCGGTTTCGCCATTGATCAACAGCGGCACATCACGCTCGAACACCCGCAGCGCCTTGCGAAAGTCCTGTTGCAACGCGGGATCGCCCAGGCAGATGCCTGGCAACGGAGCAGGCTCAGGCTTAATGAAAGGTGCTGGTGCGCTGCGCGCTTGCCCACGTAATGCGGCAAACAGTTGTCGACCATCGCGGGTGCGCAGCGGCCAACTGGCCGTGGCATTGGCGCTGGCGCGGCCGAGTAATTGATCCAGGGAACAGTCGAAAAACGCTTCCACCGGCTGCCCCAACAAGCCGCCACGCATCTGGCCCAACAGGTTCAACGCGCTCTGGTTGACCGCACAGATGCGCCCTTCTCCGTCAAAGGCCAGCAACCCTTCGCTGAACAGCCCCACCGACTCGGCCTGCAAGTGAAAACGCAGCAGCCAGTGGTTCTCGAAATGACGCAGGAAGTAGCAACTCTCGATCATCTTCGCCGACAGGTTCACCAGCGCCATCGTGTGAAACTGGCTCTGGCGCGACACCGCTTCCCGCGCGGAGGACACATCCAGCACCGCCAGCAGATCCCCATGGGGATCGAACACCGGGCTCGCCGAGCAGGTCAGCCCGGTATGCCGGCCACGAAAGTGTTCGTCACGATGAATGGTCAGGGATTGGCGTTCCACCAGGCAGGTGCCGATGCCGTTGGTGCCCTCACAGGCCTCACTCCAATCCGCGCCCAGCCACAACCCGGCGCGCTCGAAGATCTTGCGCTCGGACGGCGCGGTGACACAGTTGAGGATCACGCCGCGTGCATCCGTGAGCAACACCGCATGGCCGGCGCCCGAGAGCTGCTGATGCAGGCTGTTCATCTCGTTGCCGGCGATGTGCAGCACTTGTTGCAGGCGCTCGCGGCTTTCCAGCAAGCGACCATGTTCAAGCACAGTCGGAGCAATGGTTTGCGCAGGGTCGAGGTGGTAGTCCTCCAGACAACGCAGCCAGGAGCGGGCGATGGACGGATCGCTGGACGGGTCGCGGCCATGCGCCACGGTAAGGACTTGCTGGGCATGGCGACTGAAATGATCGTTGTGCATTTCTTATTATTCTCCCTGCGTGAGAACCACCAGCATCCCCCAGCCCTCCAGGCAATGCAATCCCGGAGCGACTCACCGGTCACAGGCTGTACCGTTTGTGGCACAAACTGTCACACCGGGTGTATCGAGCTTGCCACAGCAACGCCTTGCTACAAAGCCTAACCCCTTGATTTGCCTGGCCAGCAAGGCGGTGGCCCAACCTTTGCTCTACGCTTTATCAAGCGCTTGCTGCGCTGCGCTCCCAATAAACATAAAAGCCAGGAGATACCCACCATGCGTTACGCACACCCCGGTACTGAAGGCGCCATCGTTTCGTTCAAAGCCAAGTACGGCAACTACATCGGTGGCGAGTTCGTTGCGCCGGTCGATGGCAACTATTTCACCAACACCTCGCCGGTCAACGGCAAGGCAATTGCCGAATTCCCGCGCTCCACCGCCAAAGACATCGACAAGGCCCTGGACGCCGCCCATGCCGCCGCCGACGCCTGGGGCAAGACCTCGGCCCAGGACCGTTCGCTGGTCCTGCTGAAAATCGCCGACCGCATCGAACAGAACCTCGAACTGCTGGCCATCACCGAAACCTGGGACAACGGCAAGGCCGTGCGTGAAACCCTCAACGCCGACATCCCACTGGCCGCCGACCACTTCCGCTACTTCGCCGGCTGCATCCGCGCCCAGGAAGGCACCAGCGCCGAAATCAACGAACACACCGCGTCCTACCACTTCCATGAACCGCTGGGCGTGGTCGGCCAGATCATCCCGTGGAACTTCCCGATCCTGATGGCCGCGTGGAAACTCGCCCCGGCCCTGGCCGCCGGTAACTGCGTGGTGCTCAAGCCCGCCGAGCAAACCCCGCTGGGCATCACCGTGTTGCTGGAGGTGATCGGTGACCTGTTGCCACCTGGCGTATTGAACGTGGTTCAAGGTTTCGGCAAAGAAGCCGGCGAAGCCCTCGCCACCAGCAAGCGCATCGCCAAGATTGCCTTCACTGGCTCGACGCCCGTGGGCTCGCACATCATGCATGCGGCGGCCGAGAACATCATTCCGTCGACAGTGGAACTGGGCGGCAAATCGCCGAACATCTTCTTCGCCGACATCATGAAAGCCGAGCCGTCCTTTATCGAGAAAGCCGCCGAAGGGTTGGTGCTGGCGTTCTTCAACCAGGGCGAAGTGTGCACCTGTCCTTCCCGTGCGCTGGTAGAGGAGTCGATCTACGACGACTTCATGAAAGTCGTGATGAAGAAAATCGAGTCGATCAAACGCGGCGACCCGCTGGACACCGACACCATGGTCGGCGCCCAGGCGTCCGAGCAGCAATTCGACAAGATCCTGTCCTACCTGGAAATCGCCAAGGGCGAAGGCGCGCAACTGCTGACCGGCGGCAAGGTCGAGAAGCTCACCGGTGACATGGCCGGCGGCTATTACATCCAGCCGACCCTGCTCAAGGGCACCAACGAAATGCGCGTGTTCCAGGAAGAAATCTTCGGCCCGGTGGTGAGCATCACCACCTTCAAGGACGAAGCCGAAGCCCTGGCGATCGCCAACGACACCGAGTTCGGCCTGGGCGCCGGCGTGTGGACCCGCGACATCAACCGCGCCTACCGCATGGGCCGCGCAATCAAGGCGGGCCGCGTGTGGACCAACTGCTACCACCTGTACCCGGCGCATGCCGCGTTTGGCGGTTACAAAAAGTCCGGCGTGGGGCGTGAAACGCACAAGATGATGTTGGATCACTACCAGCAGACTAAAAACTTGCTGGTGAGTTACGACATTAATCCATTGGGCTTTTTCTAACTGACACCCCGCCCTCACAGTTGAAATGCAATTAAAAATGTGGGAGCGGGCTTGCTCGCGAAAGCGGTGTAACAGTCAATGATTTATTAACTGACCCACTGCTTTCGCGAGCAAGCCCGCTCCCACATTTAGATCTTCATAAGTACTTGCGAATTGCATTCGGCACAAAGAGGCCGAGTTAAAACAATAACAACGGAAGGTACTTTTCCATGTCTAGCGAACCTACAAGTTCATCTGTCGACTTCGAAAAAGTCGACTCCCAATACTTCCAACAACGCGAACTTAAAAAAGGCGCCGCCGGCTGGGTGTTGCTGGTCGGCCTCGGCGTTGCCTACGTGATCTCCGGCGACTACGCCGGCTGGAACTTCGGCCTGGCCCAAGGTGGCTGGGGCGGGATGTTCCTTGCCACCTTATTGATGGCCACCATGTACCTGTGCATGTGTTTTTCCCTGGCCGAACTGTCTTCCATGATTCCCACCGCTGGCGGCGGCTACGGCTTTGCCCGCAGCGCCTTTGGCCCTTGGGGCGGGTTCCTCACGGGCACCGCCATTCTGATCGAATACGCCATCGCCCCTGCCGCTATTGCAGTGTTTATCGGCGCGTACTGCGAATCGCTGTTTGGCATTGGCGGCTGGATGATTTACCTGGCGTTCTACATCATCTTTATCGGCATCCACATCTTTGGCGTGGGCGAAGCCCTGAAGTTGATGTTCGTGATCACCGCCGTTGCCGCAATCGCGCTGGGTGTGTTCCTGGTGGCGATGGTGCCGCACTTCAATGTCGCCAACCTGCTGGACATTCCGGTGACTGAAGCCAAGGGCGCCAGCACCTTCCTGCCGTTTGGCTATGTCGGTGTGTGGGCCGCAATTCCTTATGCCATCTGGTTCTTCCTGGCCGTTGAGGGTGTGCCCCTGGCCGCCGAAGAAACCAAGAACCCGAAACGCGACCTGCCGCGTGGCCTGATCGGCGCCATTGTGGTGCTGACCAGTTTTGCCCTGTTGATCCTGGTGATCGCACCGGGCGGCGCCGGCACTTACGCATTGATCAAATCCGGCAACCCACTGGTTGAAGCATTGGCGCTGTCCTACGGCGGTTCCACCTGGATGGGCAGTTTCGTGAACCTGGTGGGGCTTGCTGGCCTGATCGCGAGCTTTTTCTCGATCATCTACGCCTATTCGCGGCAGATCTTCGCACTGTCCCGTGCTGGCTACCTGCCGCGCAAACTGTCTCAGACCAACAAGAGCAAGGCACCCGTGTTGGCCTTGGTGATCCCCGGCATCATCGGCTTCGGCTTGTCGCTGACCGGCCAGGGTGACCTGCTGATTCTGGTGGCGGTGTTTGGCGCAACCATTTCCTACGTGCTGATGATGGCCGCGCACATCACCCTGCGCATCCGTCGCCCCAAAATGGACCGTCCGTACCGCACGCCGGGCGGTATCTTCACCTCCGGCGTTGCGCTGGTGCTGGCCTGTGTGGCCGTGGTGGCGGGCTTTCTGGTGGATCCGCGGGTGGTGATTGGCGCCGCGATCATCTATGGAGTATTAATTGCTTACTTTGCTTTCTACAGCCGGCATCACTTGGTAGCAGGCACGCCCGAAGAGGAATTCGCGGCGATCCAGGCCGCAGAGGCCGCCCTGCACTAACTGCCGTAAACCTCGACGCGGGCAGTTGCTCGCGTCGCCAAGGAGACACTGTATGGCAAGCTTTTCCCACGCGGTGGGTGCACAAACCTATCGCTTCGACAGCCTCAAGGACGTGATGGCCAAGGCCAGCCCCGCGCGTTCCGGGGACTTCCTCGCCGGCGTCGCCGCACAGAACGACGGTGAGCGCGTGGCGGCGCAGATGGCGCTGGCAAATATCCCGCTGAAGCATTTCCTGCAAGAAGTGCTGATCCCCTACGAAAGCGACGAAGTCACCCGCCTGATCATCGACACCCACGATAAACAGGCGTTTGCCGCCGTCAGCCATCTGACCGTCGGCGGTCTGCGTGACTGGCTGCTCAGCGACGCGGCCGACGAACATTCCCTACGCGCCTTGGCGCCAGGTCTGACACCAGAGATGGCCGCCGCCGTGTCCAAGATCATGCGCGTGCAGGACCTGGTACTGGTGGCGCAGAAGATCCGCGTGGTTACGCAATTTCGCGGCACTATGGGCCTGCGCGGGCGTTTATCCACACGCCTGCAACCCAACCATCCGACAGACGAGCCGGCCGGTATCGCCGCGAGCATTCTGGATGGCCTGTTGTACGGCAATGGCGACGCGATGATCGGCATCAACCCGGCCACCGACAGCATCGCCTCGATCTGCGCCATGCTGGAGATGCTCGACGCGATCATCCAGCGCTACGAAATTCCGACCCAGGCCTGCGTGCTGACCCACGTCACCACCTCCATCGAGGCCATCAACCGTGGCGTGCCGCTGGACCTGGTGTTCCAGTCGATCGCAGGCACCGAGGCGGCCAACGCCAGTTTCGGCATCAGCCTGAGCGTGCTGCAGGAAGGTTATGAAGCAGGGTTGAGCCTCAATCGCGGCACCTTGGGCCAGAATTTGATGTATTTCGAAACCGGCCAGGGCAGCGCCTTGTCGGCCAACGCGCACTTTGGCGTCGACCAACAAACCTGCGAGACCCGCGCCTACGCGGTAGCCCGACATTTCAAGCCGTTTCTGGTGAATACCGTCGTAGGATTTATCGGTCCGGAGTACCTGTACAACGGCAAGCAGATCATCCGCGCCGGCCTCGAAGACCACTTCTGCGGCAAGCTGCTCGGCGTGCCCATGGGTTGCGACATCTGCTACACCAACCACGCCGAAGCCGACCAGGACGACATGGACACCCTGCTGACCCTGCTGGGCGTGGCCGGGATCAACTTCATCATGGGCATCCCCGGTTCCGACGACATCATGCTCAATTACCAGACCACCTCGTTCCACGACGCGCTCTATGCCCGGCAAACATTGGGTTTAAAACCGGCGCCGGAATTCGAACAGTGGCTGGCAAAAATGGGCATCTTCACGCAAGCCGACGGCAAGGTGCACTTCGGCAACAGCCTGCCACCGGCCTTTCGCCAAGCCTTGGCGCAACTGGGATGAAGGAGCCGCCTGTGCAACTCGACCTGCCTGACAACCCCTGGCTGGAACTGCGCCGCCTGACCCCGGCGCGCATTGCCCTGGGCCGAACCGGCACCAGCATTCCCACCAACGCGCAGTTGGACTTTCAATTTGCCCACGCCCAGGCGCGCGACGCGGTGCATTTGCCCTTTGACCACGCGGGCCTCAGCAGCCAGCTGGCCGAACGCGGGCGTGACACACTGTTGCTGCACAGCGCGGCTGCCGACCGCCACAGCTACCTGCAACGCCCGGACCTGGGGCGGCGTCTGAGTGATGAATCCGCCCAAGCGCTGCGCGACCATGCGTCAGCCAACCCCGGCGGCGTGGATTTAGCCGTGGTAGTAGCCGATGGTTTATCGGCCCTGGCCGTGCATAAACACACCTTGCCGTTTCTGACACGCATGGAAGAACAAACCCACGCCGAAGGCTGGTCGTTGTCGCCGGTCATTCTGGTGGAACAAGGCCGGGTGGCGGTGGCGGATGAAATCGGGCAATTGCTCGGCGCCAAGATGGTGGTGATCCTGATCGGCGAACGGCCGGGGCTCAGTTCACCGGACAGCCTGGGGTTGTATTTCACCTACAACCCCAAGGTCGGCCTCACCGACGCCTATCGCAATTGCATCTCCAATGTGCGCCTGGAAGGCCTGAGCTATGGCATGGCGGCCCATCGTTTGCTGTACTTGATGCGAGAGGCGTGTCGTCGGCAGCTGTCGGGGGTCAATCTCAAGGACGAGGCGCAGGTCCAGACCATCGAATCGGATGATCCGGACCTGATGAAAGGCAATTTCCTGCTCAGCTCACCGGATGACTGATCGCTGCACGATTGCGCTTTTTCGCGCCATTAGGCAGCATCGAGTCACGGCCGCTTGTGTGGTCATCCCCCATTTGGAAGTTGAGGCCTGGCATGCGGATTACTCAAGCGACCCTGGAACACCTGGACCTGTTGACCCCATTGTTCGTCAAATACCGCGAGTTCTACGGGGCCTTGCCCTTCCCGGATTCATCGCGGGACTTCCTGGAAAAGCGCCTGCGCCGCAAGGAATCGGTGATTTACCTGGCCCTGGCGGATGATGACGACAAAAAACTGTTGGGCTTTTGCCAGCTGTACCCGAGCTTTTCGTCGTTGTCGCTCAAGCGGGTGTGGATCCTCAATGACATCTACGTGGCTGAAGACGCACGCCGGCAACTGGTGGCGGATAACCTGATGCGCACGGCCAAGAAGATGGCCAAGGAGACCCACGCGGTGCGGCTGCGGGTGTCGACCAGCAGCGACAATGAAGTGGCACAAAAGACCTACGAGTCGATTGGGTTTCGCGAAGACACGGAGTTCAAGAACTACACACTGCCCATCAGCGAAGACTGAGCCCCGACAACACCAAAAATCCCTTGTGGGAGCGGGCTTGCTCGCGAAGGCGAGCAAGCCCGCTCCCACATTTAGATCGTGTACGCCAGAGAAACCACGACATCCCCCGCTACAAAACCAACACGCTTTTCACCTCTCAATCCGTATAATGCGGACCTTTCAGGGTTGTAAGAATTGCGGCATACACTTGTAGCCTTATTACCCGAGCTTCCGCACAGGCCTGCTGAGCCGGGCCATTCACACAGGTGCCATCCATGGATTTCAACCCGCTTGACCTTATCCTGCATCTCGACGTCTACCTCGACCTGCTGGTAACCAATTACGGTCCGTGGATCTACGCCATTCTGTTTCTGGTCATCTTTTGCGAAACCGGCCTGGTGGTCATGCCGTTTCTGCCGGGTGACTCGTTGCTGTTCATTGCCGGCGCCGTGGCCGCGGGCGGCGGCATGGACCCGGTGCTGCTCGGCGGCCTGTTGATGCTGGCGGCGATCCTGGGCGACAGCACCAACTACGTGATCGGGCGAACGGTCGGCGAACGCTTGTTCAACAACCCGAACTCGAAAATCTTCCGTCGCGACTACCTGCAAAAAACCCACGATTTCTACGACAAGCACGGTGGCAAAACCGTGACCCTGGCGCGCTTCCTGCCCATCCTGCGTACCTTCGCACCGTTCGTGGCGGGTATCGCCAAGATGCCTTACCCACGCTTCTTCGGCTTCAGCGTATTCGGCACCATCCTCTGGGTCGGCGGCCTGGTGACCCTGGGTTACTTCTTCGGCAACGTGCCCTTTATCAAGAAAAACCTGTCGCTGCTGGTGGTGTTCATCATCCTGCTGTCGCTGGTGCCGATGATCATTGGTGTGTTCCGCAGCCGCTTTGGCCGCGCGTCCTCCGAAGCCAAGCCGCAGTAACCGGATATGTGGTCCCTCAGCGCCTGGCGTCGCCGGCGCTTGCTGGCCAAGCACCCGATTGCCGATGAAACCTGGCAGCGGGTGCGCCATCACCTGACCTTCCTCGACGGCATCAGCGCCGAGCAGGACCAGTGGCTGCGCGAAGCCTGCGTGATGTTCCTCGCCGAAAAGCACCTGACTGCCCTGCCCGGCGTCGAGCTGCATCAGGAACAACGCCTGCTGCTCGCCGCCCAGGCGCAATTGCCGCTGATGAACCTGGGTGACCTCGACTGGTACCAGGGTTTCCATGAAATCGTGCTGTACCCCGACGACTTCGTCAGCCCGCAGCGCCATCGCGACAGCAGCGGCATCGAGCACGAATGGGACGGCGAACACAGCGGCGAAGCCTGGCAACAGGGCCCGGTGATCCTCGCCTGGCCCGGCGTGCTGGCCAGTGGCAATTGGGAGGGCTACAACCTGGTCATCCACGAACTGGCGCACAAGCTCGACATGCTCAACGGCGACGCCAACGGCCTGCCGCCGCTGCACAACGACATGCGCGTGCAGGAATGGGCCAGCGTGATGCAGACCGCCTACGACGACCTCAATCGCCAACTCGACGCCAACCCGGACGCCGAGACCGAGATCGACCCCTACGCCGCCGAAAACCCGGCTGAATTCTTTGCCGTCACCAGCGAATATTTTTTCAGCGCCCCGGATTTGCTGGTCAGCCATTATCCACAGGTGTACGCCCAACTCAGCCGCTTTTATCGTCAGGATCCCTTGGCCCGCCTCACCCAACTGCAAGCCAGCGACCCGCGTTATCAGCCACAAGGCGAATGACCGTACGACGTCTGGCGCATGGCATCGGCGTCAGAATGTGCCTATAATCGCCGCCACTTTTAGGCCAATCCGGCCATGTTTAATGGCCAATTAACGGGGGCAACGCCCAATGAGCTACAGCAAGATTCCGGCTGGCAAAGACCTGCCGAACGACATCTACGTCGCCATCGAGATTCCGGCCAACCACGCGCCGATCAAATACGAAATCGACAAAGACAGCGACTGCCTGTTCGTTGACCGTTTCATGGCCACCCCGATGTTCTACCCGGCCAACTACGGTTTCATCCCTAACACCCTGGCTGACGACGGTGACCCCCTCGACGTGCTGGTCGTAACCCCTTACCCGGTTACCCCAGGCTCGGTAATCCGCGCACGTCCGGTCGGCATCCTGAACATGACCGACGACGGCGGCGGCGATGCCAAAGTCATCGCAGTGCCACACGACAAGCTGTCCCAGCTGTACGTGGACGTGAAGGAATACACCGACCTGCCGCCGCTGTTGCTGGAGCAGATCAAACACTTCTTCGAGAACTACAAAGACCTCGAAAAAGGCAAATGGGTGAAGATCGACGGTTGGGGCAACGCAGACGCCGCCCGCGCCGAGATCCTGAAGTCGGTCGCTGCCTACAAAGGCTGATACCCGCTCCTCATTGCCCAGGCAATTGAAAAAGCCCCGATCATTCGGGGCTTTTTTTGTGGGAAAAATTAAACGGCAAGTTCAATTACTTATAGTAAATGTTTAATTTCGACATTAATCCGAAGTATCAGGCTACAACTAAGCAAAGACCTACATGACCCACTCAACGCATGGTTTATTTGATCTGTTGTCCCGGTCAGTAAGCTTTGTGTTTATGAATACATCAGGTGATCGTTTAAAAGCGCTACTGCGGGAAGTCCATCTTTCCGCCTCCGACTTCGCCAAGAACCGCGGCGTCACGCCTCAACACGTGAACAACTGGTTCAAGCGCGGTGTACCCATGGGCCGACTCAACGAGATCGCAGAACTGCTGTGCATCTCCAGCCGTTGGCTGCGCACCGGCGAAGGCCCCAAACACCCACCGGCCAACTTCCTGCTGGAAGGCCCGACCACCCGAAAAGGACTGCCCACCATCCGCGAAGGAAGCGGCAAATACCTCACAGGCCCCGCCTGTCTTCCAGAAAAAATCGACGTGGAGATCGACCTCCACCCCTCATTCACCTCCACCGAACGCATCCGCGTCACCCTGCACACCCTCCAAGCCCTCAACGTCAACCCCGACCGCGCCCTGGGCGCCTACATGGTCGACAACAGCATGATCGACATCATCCAACAAGGCGCCACCCTCGCCATCGACCGAGGCCGCACCCAAATCATCGACGGCGAAATCTACGCCGTCGAACACGACGGCATGCTGCGCATCAAATACCTCTACAACCGACCCGGCGGCGGATTGCGCATGCGTAGCCACAATGCCAACGAGCATCCGGACGAGTACCTGACGTACGAGCAACGGTTCGAGCAGAACTTCCAGATTGTGGGCTGGGTATTCTGGTGGTCCACCCTGAATAACCGCCGCCCGCCCGTACCGCTGGATGAGCATTTGTTGGGTTGGGAAGGCTCTAAATCGGATCCAGAGGTGGGCAACTGAAGTGAATGTGGGTATCATGCGCCGCACATTTGGCAGGGGGTGGCGAAGGCTATCCACCCTGCTTGGCGATGCGGAGGAGTTCCCGCTGATGCCCCTACTATTCAGCCCGACGCAATGTGGGCTGAGCGATTTGAAGGCTGGTGAGGTTTGTCAAAAACAAGCTGAAGCAGTCAGCGAGAAGCCGGCCACAAGCCGGCTTTTTAATGCCTGAAAATATCCCAAGTCAATTGTCCAACAGGCTGCTGGACAATTGAATGACCCAAAGCGGACCGCTTAGCTAGGCTGCATACACTCCACAGCCCGATCCGCCACCATCTTCGCCATCTCCACCAAATGCATCACCGCCCTCTGCGGCGCACCCAGGGGTTCCCCGAGCACCTGCGACGTCGCCACCGCACATTGCAGCAACTCCGCCACACGCACCCAGGCATCCTCAAAGCTCAGTTCTTCATTAACGACAAATGGGTTGGGTGCGCGCGACGATGATAAATCCGAAACAACTTTATCCATAGCAAACCTCCAATCGATAATTTGGAGCTGCCACTTCCCGCGACTAAACAAAAGGCGGCAGCTGTACGCAGGTTAGTCGACCGGTCGATTGGAAACCCGGCGCACCCGGAGGTGCCCTGCGCACAGCCACCATAAGATGCAGGCGAAAGGGTGCCTGACTTATGAGTTGCTCATACGCCAATCGAATCCGGGCGACTAAACCCGATCACTGAATAAGCAGTGACGATCCCCAGCCTAGTCACCCATCCCCGCTGGCGCAATGCGCTGGGGATTCTCTCGGAAACGTCCTGCAAATGAAAGGGATGTGCCCTGCTGGCTCTTGAAAATCAGGCCGTTCCCGCCTTTGGGTTCCCCCCACACACCTGTGTTCCCAGGTGACACTCACCCCGCTCTCCTACACAAAATGAACATCAAGAAAACTTTCTTACACGCATATCTAAACAAGTCATTTAAACCCCGATTCTTCGCGGCCTCTCCTCGATGGCCCAAAACCTGCTTATTGCACACCGTACAATAAAACCGGCCCAAGCCGGACCATCACCCACAACCACTGCGCAACGCAGTACGGGGGAATGCTGATGTCCACAACACCGCTTCACTCTTCCAACCATGGCTTGGCGCGATCGCTTAAAGAGCGCCATGTGATGTTGATCGCAATCGGCGGAATTATCGGGGCCGGTTTGTTTTTGGGGTCGGGCAAAGCGATTGCCACGGCGGGGCCGGCATTGTTGCTGGCGTATGCGTTGTGTGGGGGGATGGTTTATCTGATTGCGCGGGCGTTGGGGGAGTTGTCGTTGTATCGGCCCAGCAGTGGGTCGTTTGCGACCTATGCGGAGGAGTTTTTGGGGCCGCGAGTGGCGTTTATCACGGGGTGGTCGTATTGGATGATCTGGATTCTGGTGGGGGTGCTGGAGGTGACCGGGATCGGGGTGTTGATGAAGTATTGGTTTCCGGAGTTGCCGCAGTGGATTCCGGCATTGGTCACTGTTGGGGTGTTGATGGTGATCAATCTGTTTGCGGTGAAGACCTTCGGCGAGGTGGAGTTCTGGCTGGCGTTGATCAAGGTGTTGACGATTGTCGGGCTGATTGGGGCGGGGTTGGTGATTCTGCTGTTTGGGCTGGAGACGTCGGCGCAGACGACACCCTCGGTGGCCAATCTCTGGCAGCACGGTGGGTTTTTTCCGAATGGCTGGAGTGGGTTTTGGTTTGCGGTGCCTGTCGCCGCTTTTACCTTTGCGGGCATTGAAGTAGTCGGTCTGGTCGCGGCGGAAACGGCGGAGCCGCAGCGCACGTTGCCCCGTGCGATCAATAGCATTTTGTGGCGGATGGCGATTTTTTACCTGGGGTCGACGGCGGTGATCATGGCGCTGTATCCGTGGAATCAGATCGATACGTCGCAAAGCCCGTTTGTGATGGTGTTCGACAGCATCGGGCTGGGGATGGCGGCTGGGTTGATCAATTTTGTGGTGATCAGCGCGTTGGCGTCTTCCTGTAATACCGGGCTGTTTGCCACCAGCCGAATGTTATTTGCACTGTCACATATTCAGCAGGCGCCGCGTCAGTTGCGGGTGTTGAGCCCGCGCCAGGTACCGGCTCGGTGCTTGATGGTGTCGACTGCGATTTTGCTGGTGGGGGTGCTACTTAATTACCTGATTCCGGAGCGCATTTTCAGCTTGTTGATCACCGGCATTCTGGGCCTGTTGATTTGGGTATGGGTGGTGATTATCACCGCGCATATGGCTTATCGCCGCAAGGTGCAGCGCAATGGCTTGGCGCAGGTGCATTACCGTTTGCCCTGGCCCAAGGTCAGCAGTGTCTTGGTGCTGGGTTACCTGGGTGTGCTGACGGTGTTGGTGATCCGCGACCCGGAAACGCGGGCGGCGTTTTATGTTGCGGCGGCGTGGTTCGGGTTGTTGATGCTGGTGTATCCGAAACGTGCGGCGCTGAAGAAGGGGGTGGGTGATGCCTGGAATGCTTGAGCTGGAACATTGCATTCAACGGTACATCCAGGCCAATCCCAACAGTGCACGTCAACTGGATTGGGCGGCGCGGGTGATGCCAGGGGGTAACACCCGCTCGGTGCTGTTTTACGAGCCGTTTCCGTTGGTGATGACGGGCGGCAATGGGTGCTTTCTCGACGATCTGGACGGGCACCGTTATGTCGACTTTTTGGCCGAATACACGGCGGCGTTGTATGGGCACTCTCATCCGGTGATCATCCATGCGCTGTCAGAAGCGATGGCGAACGGGTTGAACCTGAGCGCACACACAGAACTGGAAGCGCGGTTGGCGACGCTGATTGTGGAACGCTTCAGTTGCATTGAGCAGGTGCGCTTTACCAACTCCGGCACCGAGGCGAATCTGCTCGCACTGGCAGCGGCAAAAGCCTACACGGGGCGCAACGGCGTCATCGCGTTCAACGGCGGTTACCATGGTGGCGTGTTAAGTTTTGCCGGGACGAGCACAGCGATGAATGTGCCGCATCGGGTGTACCTGGCTGACTATAACGACCTGGAGAGCGTCGAGCGTTTGCTGCGTGAGCATGTCGACATCGCGGCCATCCTGGTAGAGCCGATGCTCGGTGCAGGCGGGTGTATTTGCGCAGAGCCGGGTTTTCTCAAAGGCCTAAGGGAAAGGAGCCAGGCCCACGGTTCACTGCTGATCTTCGACGAAGTGATGACCTCGCGCCTTGGCCCCGGTGGCCTGCAGGAAAAACTCGGCATCACGCCCGACCTGATCACCCTGGGCAAATACATCGGCGGCGGCATGCCGTGCGGTGTCCTCGGTGGGCGACGGGACATCATGGGGCAGTTCGACCCGCGTCACGGGTGCCTCTCCCATGCGGGCACGTTCAACAACAATGTGCTGACCATGGCAGCGGGTCTCGCCGGATTGGAGCAGGTGTATACCCGCGAAGCCGCATTGGACCTGAATGCTCGAGGCGACAAGCTACGCGGACAGCTCAATCAAGCA
Source organism: Pseudomonas sp. P7759 (assembly GCF_013386445.1). Lineage (NCBI taxonomy): Bacteria > Pseudomonadati > Pseudomonadota > Gammaproteobacteria > Pseudomonadales > Pseudomonadaceae > Pseudomonas > Pseudomonas sp. P7759. The sequence goes on along the minus strand of NZ_JACART010000039.1, from coordinate 86,473 downwards.
CTGGCCCCCATGGCGATGCAATTTACCGGACAAGGTTCGGTGATGAATCTGCATCCCACGGGCTTACTCATCCGTCGGCCCTCGGATATTCCAACGGAACGAAACGACCTACGCGACCTGTTCTTCTTTCACCTGCTCGAATGTGGGATCTATAGCGCACGCCGTGGTTTATTTGCGCTGAGCTTGCCACTGACTGAGCGCGAACTAAGCAGGCTGACATCGGCCACACAAGCATTTGCCGAGCGCTACGGAGGAAGTTGACACCGCCCCGGCAGAGCGACAGCGAATCGGTGAACCGCTATCCTTTCGCCGTCGCTCAACCGGAACCCACAACAATGACCAGCAAAACCGCAAACCCTCGGGGCAGGCGCAAGAAGACCACTGGCGAAGACGCGAAAAGCCCATTGAACAGAGACACCATCATCGCCGCCGCGCTGGCGCTGATCGATCGCGATGGCCTGGACAAATGCAGCCTGCGCAACCTGGCCAGCAGTCTTGGGGTGTACCCGACGGCGATCTATTGGTACGTCTCGTCGCGGGAGTTGTTGTTGAGCGAAGTGTTGGCCAAAGTCCTCGAAGATGTCGCCCCAGCGCGTCAGGAACGTTGGCAAGACTACCTGCGTGCGGCGATGGTCAACTGCCATGACGCCGTGCACCAGCACCCGAATATCGCGCCGTTGTTGGGGTCGCAATTGGTGTCCAATTCCAGCACTGACTTCAAGTTGGTCGAAGGCGTGTTGGCGGCCCTGCAACAGGCGGGTTTCAGCGGCCCTTCCCTGGTCGGTGCCTACAATACGTTCATTGCCGCGCTTGCCGGTTTCACCACGTTGGAGTACGCGCCATTGCCGGAAAACACCGAGGCATGGCAGCACCAGGTGCAGGAAAACCTGCGTGCCGTCGACGCCGAAAAACACCCCACTCTCGCGCAGAATATGGACCAGTTGAGCAATCGCGGTTTCAGCCTGCGCTGGCAAAATGGGGTGGACGCGGCGCTTGATGAGAGCTTCACGTTTTACGTCGATACCCTCCTCTGCGGCCTGGAAACCCAAGCCTTGCGCTGCTGAAAATTCGTACAACAAAACCAGAAACGCCACTAATTGTACGATGTACAGCTTATCGCTACAGTCCGCCACGCAAGAGCACCCATGACTCGAATAACAAAAACGTCAGAGGTCTTTTATCGTGGCAACTGCATTCGACAACGTGGTCCAGGGCCAACTGCTCTGGCTGCCCTCCCCTGAACACCTTCAACACGCCCGACTCACGCATTATCTGGATTGGCTGAGGCGCGAGCGCGGGCTCAGGTTTGCCGACTATCAAGGCCTATGGCAGTGGTCGGTCGATAAACCGGAAGCCTTCTGGCAGTCGATCTGGGATCACTTTCAGGTGCAGGCCAGCAGCCCACATCAGGCAGTGCTGGGTGATCGAGCAATGCCCGGTGCGCAGTGGTTTCCCGGCGCACGCTTGAACTTTGCCGAGCATATTCTGCGCAATGAGCAGGACGGTGACGCGCTGCTCTACGTGAATGAAACCACCGGCCTGCAAGGCTTGCCCTGGAGTGAATTCGCCGACCAAGTGCGCAGGCTGGCGACCTATCTACGCGAGTCGGGCGTCGTGCCGGGTGACCGGGTGGTGGCTTACCTGCCGAACATCCCCGAGGCGATGATCGCGCTGTGTGCGTGTGCTTGCATCGGTGCTGTCTGGGCCAGTTGCTCACCGGATTTCGGCGCAGAGGGCGTGTTGGACCGGGTGCAACAATTGTCGCCCAAGGTGCTGTTGGCGGTGGATGGATATCGCTATGGCGACAAGGTGTTTGACCGGCGAGAGCAGGTACGGCATATCGCCCGCGAGCTGAAGAGTATCGAGCAAATCATTGTGTTGCCGGCACTGTTTCCCGATGACCCGCTGATGCTCGCGAACGCCATCGGCTGGCCTACGTTGCAGCAACGTCCGACGGTGCCCGCCGCCGATTTCCATTGCGAGCAACTGCCTTTCGATCATCCGCTCTGGGTGCTGTTTTCTTCCGGCACGACCGGACTACCCAAAGCCATCGTGCAGAGCCATGGTGGCATTCTGCTGGAGCAGCTGAAGGCCCTGCATCTGCACCTGGATTTTCGCCCCGGTGATGCCGCATTCATCTTCACCACCACGGGCTGGATGATGTGGAACACCTTGTTCAGCGCGTTGCTCTGCGGGGTGCGGCCGGTGCTGTACGACGGCCGTCCCACTTGGCCGAATATCGATACGCTGTGGCAAATTCTGCAAGACAGTCGCGCCAGTTTTTTCGGCACCAGCCCAACCTATATCGAATTGATGAAGCGTCACGACGTGGTGCCTCGGGAGCGCTTTGACCTGGGCGCGCTACGCACCGTCATGCCCGTGGGCTCGCCGGTTTCGCCACAGTGCAACGCCTGGTTTTATCGCCACCTCAAGGCCGATGTGTGGGTGACCACGGGCAGCGGTGGCACGGATATTTGCACCGGCCTGGTGAGTGGCGTGCCCACGCTGCCGGTGTATGCCGGGGAGATCCAGGCGCAAGCCTTGGGGGTGGATGCCCATGCGTTTGATGAACAGGGCCGGGCGGTGATTGATCAAGTGGGCGAGTTGGTGGTGACGTCACCGATGCCGTCGATGCCGGTGTATTTCTGGAATGATCCGGGGGATGAGCGTTACCGCGACAGCTATTTCCAACCCTGGCCTGGCGTGTGGCGTCATGGGGATTTTTTCCTGCTCAATGCCCGCGGAGGCTGCCAGGTGCTCGGGCGTTCGGATGCGACGCTGAATCGCTTTGGGGTGCGGATCGGCACGGCAGAGATCTACCGGGCGCTGGAGCCGATAGAGGAAATCGACGATGCCCTGATCGTGAATCTGGATCTGCCCGAGGGTGGTTTCTTCATGCCGCTATTTATCCAACTGCACCCTGGTGCCGTGCTGGACGAAGCATTCCGCCAACGCGTGTGTGAGTGCTTGCGGCAGGCTTGTACGCCCCGGCATGTGCCGGACCAGATCATCGCAGTGCCGCTGATTCCGCTGACGCTTACCGGTAAAAAAATGGAAGTGCCTGTGCGCCGAATCCTGATGGGCCACGACCCGCAAAGCGTCGCCAACCCCAGCGCCATGCGCGATCCACAGGCGCTGGCGTTTTTTATCGAATACGCCAACCGCAGGTGCCAATCATGAAGGGCAAAGCCTTTGTTGTCGGCGCTTATGAACATCCCACACGTCATGCGGTGGATCGCTCTCTCGCGCAACTGCATGCGGATGTGGCCCGAGGCGCCTTGGCGGATGCGGGGCTTAGCCTCAGCGATGTGGACGGTTACTTCTGTGCAGGTGACGTACCCGGTTGGGACGCACCCGGCGTAGGACCTTTCTCCATGGTCGAATACCTAGGCATACAACCCCGGCACCTGGAGACTACAGAAAGCTGGGGCTCTTCCTACCTTCATCACGTCGCCCAAGCCACCCGCGCCATTGCCGACGGGCGTTGCACCGTGGCCCTGATCACCCAGGCCGGCCGCCCACGCGCCGAGCGCCAGCGACCGGATACCAGTCACCTCGATCAACCGCAAACCACCTGCGAAGCGCCCTTTGAAATGCCATACGGCGCCGCCGTGACCAACCTCTACGCGATGTGCGCCATGCGCCATCAGTACGAACACGGCACCACCGCCGAGCAACTGGCCTGGATCAAAGTCGCGGCATCGCACCATGCCCAGCACAATCCCCAGGCGATGTTGCGCAAGATTGTGACGGTGGAGGATGTGTTGAGCTCGCCGTTGATCGCAGCGCCCTTGCGACGGCTGGATTGCTGCGTGATCAGCGATGGCGGTGGCGCGCTGGTGGTGGTGCATCCGTCCATCGCGCGCGCCCTCAAGCGGCCGTTGATTACACCGATTGGCGCCGGTTATTCGATCAGCCATTTGAACGGCGGCTATTTCGACCTGCTGTCTTCCGGTGCGGTGAAGTCGGGTGCCGATGCGTTCGCCGAAGCACGGCTCAAACCCGGGGATATCCGCTACGCCTCGCTGTACGACAGCTTCACCATCACTGTCCTGATCCAGCTGGAAAACCTCGGTTTCTGCGCACCTGGTCAGGGCGGCGCCTTTGTTGCCGACGGCAAATTGATCAGCGGCGTGGGTCCGCTGGCAATCAACACCGACGGCGGTGGGCTGTGCAACAACCATCCTGGCAATCGCGGCGGCATGGCCCGGCTGATAGAAGCGGTGCGGCAACTCCGTGGAGAAGCTCACCCGGCGGTGCAACGGCCCGACTGCGCGCTGGCCCTGGCCCACGGCACCGGGGGTTTGCTGGGCTCACGGCACGGCAGCGCGACGCTTATTCTGGAGCGCCTTTGATATGCACCTGACCTCACCGCACATCACCCCCGAAAGCGCACCGTTCTGGGAGGCCGCCAACCGCGAACAGCTACTGCTGCGCCGCTGCCTCGACACCGGCAAGCCGTATTTCTACCCCCGCGACCACAGCCCGTTTACTGGCAGCGCCCACACCGATTGGATCGTCGCCAGCGGCAACGCCACCTTGTACAGCTTCAGCTACAGCGGGCGGAACCATGAGACGTATTGCATCGCCTACGTAACGCTCGACGAAAGGCCAACAATATTATCGGTTGTCCAGTGCGACGAGCCACGACAGTTACGCATCGGCCAACGGCTCAAAGTGGCCTTCGCACCGACGCCGAACGGGCAAAAAACACCTGTGTTCACATTGTCTCCTTAGGGTTGACGGTAAGACACACCGCAGACGATTTATCACCCCATGCTCACCCATTAATCTGTGCCCATGTTGAACGCAACGCCCAACCAACCTAAACAAAAAAGGATTCAACCATGAGCACTGCAACCTACAACCGCCTCAACAAAGACGACGCCATTGTTCTGCTGGTCGACCACCAGACCGGCCTGATTTCCCTGGTGCAGGACTTCTCGCCCAACGAGTTCAAGAACAACGTGCTGGCCCTGGCCGACCTGGCCAAGTTCTTCAACCTGCCGACCATCCTCACCACCAGCTTCGAGCAAGGCCCCAACGGCCCGCTGGTGCCAGAATTGAAAGAGATGTTTCCGGACGCGCCGTACATCGCCCGCCCAGGCCAGATCAACGCATGGGACAACGAAGACTTCGTCAAGGCGATCAAGGCCACCGGCCGCAAGCAGATCATCATTGCCGGTGTGGTGACGGATGTGTGCGTGGCGTTCCCGACTTTGTCGGCGCTGGCGGAAGGGTTTGAGGTGTTTGTGGTGACCGATGCGTCAGGCACGTTCAATACCACGGTGCAGCAGGCGGCGTGGAGCCGGATGACGCAAGCGGGTGCGCAGTTGATGAACTGGTTCTCGGTGGCGTGTGAGTTGCACCGCGACTGGCGCAACGATATCGAAGGCCTGGGGAACCTGTTGTCCCAGCGCATTCCCAACTATCGCAACTTGATGAATGGTTACTCGGCGTTGACGGCGCGTAAGGACTAACTCAACCGCTGCACACACTAAGCCTGCCTTGAAACGCAGGCTTTTTTGGTTAACTAGCAATGCGCCATTAGCACACTCGCCCTAATTGTGACGGCACCGCCTCACCACTAAAGTCCTTCGCTTATTTCGAGCCTCAAGGAAGGACGCTATTGAATACCTTAACCAAAGTCGGGCGCTGCCTGGCACTGTTGCCCGTCTTGCTGACCAGCACACCGTCGGTATTGGCCGATGAAGAAACACCGATCGGCGACTGGTCGATCATCTACGGCAGCGGCCGAGCGCATAAAAATGTGATGTATGTGGCCGACCGTACCTCCGTGGTGCCCTCGAACCACAACAAGGGTGCGAAGCTGGTGGCTGTCACGGTGGTGTATGAAGAACCGGGCAAGCCGATGATCGATGTGTACAACATCGAGGTGCAGTGTTCCACGCGCAAGTTGCGCTTTCTCAACGGCCAGTCGGTCGCACCATTTTCCTACACCCTTACGCACTTGAAAGTCTCCAACACGTGGCAGACGCCGAAGGAATTCTGGCTCGATCGCACGCTCGCGTATGTCTGCGAACCGGGCAAGAGTAAGGACACCATCGCCATGGGCAAGATGACCCACCTGCAGATGATCCAGACCACCAAAGCGATGTTCCAGCAATTGGGGCCGACTCAGGAAAAAAGCCAGATGATCGATGACCTCGACGACATGCTGGGCAACAAGCGCTGAGTCACACTCACCTACAAGAAGGATTCACCATGCCTACATGGACAAGGCTGTTACTGGCTGGGCTTTTGTTGCCTGCCGTACTGTTTATCAGTGGGTGCCACCTGATTGCGCAGTCACGCTGGGAAGGTCGTGACGTGCAAGAGGCGCTGGATTTATTCGGCAAACCCGACTCGATGAAGAAGCAGAATGCACCCAATGGCGACACGCAGGTGGTGATGACTTGGCACAAGTCCTCTTCATGGACGACCACTGAAGCCGCCGGAACTTCAATGAATCACACCGGAAACGGGATGGTGTATACGGAGTATTATCAGCAGGTCGGGCACAGTTCGGATTGCAAGCTGGAAGCCACGGTGGATAAAACGAAGAAGATCGTGCTGTTCAGGATTGAAGATGGCCGGATCCTGCATGGCAAGTGCCTGAATGTGCCATTTGTGCCGGGTTATATTCCGCCGGGGTTTTGAGGCTGTCAGTCGGTTTTAACCCGCCAGCTCACGCTCGATCTGCTCGATGCTTGGCAGGCTGGTTCGCAGTTCTGCGGGCAACGACTCCACCAGTTGATATTCCGCCACGCCAATCGGTCGATTGTTATCGCGCAACGCATATTCGGCGACGACTTCGTTCTTGCTCTTGCACAACAGCAGGCCGATGGTGGGCCCATCTTGTGGATGTTTAAGCTGGGCATCGACGGCAGCCAGATAAAAGCTCAGCTTCCCCAGATGCTCGGGTTTGAACTTGCCGGCTTTCAGTTCGATGACCACGTAGCAGCGTAGCTTCACGTGATAGAACAGCAGGTCGACAAAGAACTCATCGCCCCCGACATCCAGCAGCACTTGCTGGCCGACAAAGGCGAAACCGGCGCCCAGCTCCAACAAAAAGTCGGTGACGTGCTTGATCAAGGCGTTTTCTATGTCGCGCTCCTGCGCGTCCAGGGCCAGGCTGAGGAAGTCAAAACGGTAAGGGTCTTTCAGCGACTCACGCGCCAGGTCGGATTGCGGTTTGGGCAGGTGGGTCTCGAAGTTGCTGACGGCCTTGCCACTGCGCTCCAGCAGGCGGTTTTCGATTTGCATCACCAGCGAGTTACGCGACCAGTTGTTTTCAATTGCCTGGGTGATGTACCAGCGGCGGGTTTCGGGGCCGGGGAGTTTGTCCAGTAATGCCAGATGGTGGTACCAAGGCAATTGTGCAAGCACCTCTTGCACAAATTCAGCATCTGGCCACGCCTCGGCAAAAGCCCGCATGTACTTGAGATTACGCGGCGAAAAACCCTTCATTCGTGGAAAGGCCGCACGCAGATCCTGGGCAAGTCGATCTATGACTTTGCTGCCCCAGCCCTGCTCCGCCTGGCGGGTCAAAATGTCGTGGCCGATCTGCCAATAGAGCAACACCAATTCCCGATTCACTGCCAGTGTTGCGCGCTGCTGCGCCGCATGAATACGGCCTTTCAGGTCGGTCAGCCAGTCACTGTAGCCCGCGGGTGGTGCGGTCAAGCCGATACAGGGTTCGCTCATGCCATGTCACTCTGGAGTTTTGAGGCAGGCTAGTCAGGCGCACTGACTGTCACAAGGGGCGAAGGTCGTTCCAGGAAGGACCCCTCAATAACTACAGAAACGTCCTGCTGGCCATTGCGGACTACTGACTTGACTCTCCCCTATACAGCAGCCTTTACCCTGGAACGCCCTGTTCAGGACCTCCCCATGACCCCGCGTACCCTGGTGATCCTCGGCCATCCTTGCGCCTCCAGCTTTTGTTCAGCCCTGGCCAATACCTACATCCAGGCCGCAGAAATCGCCGGCCATGAAGTACGCGTCCTACGTTTAGGTGACCTGGCTTTCGACCCCACCCTTCATCATGGTTACACCCAGATTCAGCCGCTGGAACCCGACCTGCTCAGCGCGCAAGCCGACATTCTCTGGGCCACTCACCTGACATTGGTGTTTCCAATCTGGTGGGGTGGCATCCCGGCCCTGATGAAGGGCTTTATAGACCGAATATTCCTACCCGGCTTTGCCTTTAAATACCATGCAGGCAAGGCCTTCCCTGACAAGCTGCTAATGGGCCGTACCGCGCATTTGTTGGTGACCCTGGACACGCCGCCATGGTATTACCGATGGTTCTACCGCATGCCGGGCATCCACCAGATGCGCAAGACCACCCTGGCGTTTTGTGGCATCAAGCCAATCAAGACGCTGCTGTTCGGCCCGGTGCTGGGCTCTACACCGGAGCAGCGGAAAAAGTGGCTGAAGCAAGCCGGCGCACTCTTGGGAAAAGGGAGTTTTCATGTACATCGGCAAAGCCGCGCAGTTGTCGGGCACGACCATCAAGGCGATTCGTCACTATGAAGCCATCGGACTGTTGCCTGCGCCGCAGCGTTTAGGGCAGTACCGGGTGTATTCAGCCCAAAGCGTTGAACTGTTGATGTTTATCAAGTGCGCGCAGCAACTGGGTTTCAAGCTAAAGGAATTGCAGGCGATTCTGCAGGATCATCAAGGCGATGCATTGCCGTGGGACCGCGCAGACCAGGCCATTGCCAACAAGAAACATCAACTGGCCATGCAAATAGCCGAATTGCAGAAGATGCACGCCGGTTTGCAGGCATTTGAGGCGCAGTTGCAAACGGCGCATGGGCAGTGTGCCTTGAACACCTGACGTTCTTGCGACAATTTCTCATTAGCACTAACATCGCCTTCCCCTACTCCCCAGAGCGGCGTCCTCCGCCATGTCCGAAGACCCTGGCAATCGCAACCTCGGCCCGCTCTACCGCCGGCACCGTAGTGAGCTGCTGGCTTACCTCGCTCGCCGGGTCAACTGTCGCGAAACCGCCAACGATCTGCTGCAGGACGCGTTCATCCGCTTGATGAACAGCGAAGTGACCAAGATTGGTAATGTGCGCGCCTTTTTGTACCGTATTGCCAACAACCTGAGCATCGACCATGCGCGGCGAAACCGTGTGCGTGGCATCAATGACGAGCAGGATTTGCAGGATCTGGCGAGTGATGCCGATCCGCAAAGCAGTGCAATTGCCGGAAATACTCTGGAACATTTGCAGCGCTTGATCGATGGGCTACCCTCGCCCACACGGGAAGTGTTTCTGCTGGCCCGGGTCGAGCAGTTGAGTTACAAGGAGATCGCCATTCGCCTGGGCCTGGATGCCCGTGCGGTCGAGCGGCATTTGAACAAGGCCATGGCGCATTGCGCCGCTGTCCTGCACGCCAACGAGTCGCGATGAACAATCAGCCAAGCCCCTCGCCGTCCGAACGTGATCAGCAAGCGCTGGATTGGTGGACGCGCCTGCGTGGCGACCACGTCACGGCCCAGCAGCGCAACACGTTCGAGCTCTGGCGTGCGGACCCGTTGAATGCCAACGCCTATCAGAATGTGGAAACGCTCTGGAAACTACTGGAGCAGCCTGCACACGCGGTTCGGCGTCACGAGCGGCGTAAGCCGGTGCCGCGACGGGCGATCTATGCGGCGGCAGCCTGCCTGGTACTCGCGTTCGCCACAGTGATGTTGATGACACCGCCAATGAGTACCTGGGGCAGCGATTACGCCACGGCCACCGGGCAGCAACAAGACATTACCCTGGCTGACGGCTCACAGCTGCATCTGGACAGCGACAGCGCAGTCGACATCACGCTGACCAGCGATGAACGACGCGTGAACCTGTTGCGCGGTCGGGTGTTTCTGGACGTGAGTCACGACGGTCGCCCCTTTGTGGTTCGGGCTGGAAACACGCGGGTGAAGGTGTTGGGCACCGCGTTCTCCGTCAGTCACGGATCGGCCGAGGACGAGGTCACGCTGCTGCGCGGCCGCGTTGAAGTGATGGCTGGCGGCAGGCATCAGCCGCTGCAACCAGGCGAACAACTCAAGGTCATCAGTGGCCAGATCCAAGCGCCTCTTGCTGTCGACGCCGACCGCCTGCTGGCTTGGCGCGACGGCCAACTGCGGGTGCGCAATGCGCCGCTGCGCGAAGTGCTGGACGAGTTGATGCGTTACCAGGGCGGCCGCGTGATCTGGCTCGACGACCAGGCCGCGCAACGCCCTATCAGTGCCAGCTTCAATCTCAAGCAAATCGACAGTGCTCTCGACGCGTTGATCACCACGCATAAACTGCGCGCCACCTCCCTGACTCGCCGCATCCTGATCGTCCGCGGCTGAGGCCTTCGAAAAATTATTTACGCTGCCCACGGTAATTTGGATTTCTGCTGCGTCTCACCCCGCACTTAGGAAGCATTATCATTTGTAGCTCGGGGGAGAATCTATGCAGTATTCACAGGTCACAGGGTTCAACTACTTACCGCTGGCGGTCGCCTTGATGGCGGCCGGCTTGCCTTTGTCCTACGCCCAAGCCGCCACGCCTGCGGCGAGCGAAGCCACGAGCCAGCGCGTGAATTTCAATATCGCCGCGCAATCGCTTACTGATGCATTGGACGAGTTCGCCCGGCAAAGTGGCTATCAGGTGATCTACGACGCGGCGCAAGCCACCGGTCTGCGCTCCACGACACTGAACGGCGAACATACGCCGCAGCAAGCCCTGGCCATTCTCACCAGCGGCACTCACGCCCGTTACAGCCAGCCCAATGCCAGCAGTTTTGTCATTGATATCCCGGCCAGCGCCGGCGATACCTTGCAATTGTCGCCTGTGAGTATTTCTGGCAAGGCGCCTGGTTCGACCACCGAAGGTACCGGCTCCTACACCACGCAATCCTCCAGTAGCTCCAACCGACTGAACATCGCACTCAAGGAAACACCCCAGTCCGTCACGGTGATTACCCAGCAGCGTATCGCTGACCAAAAGCTGTCGAACCTGACCGACGCGATGGAGGCTACGTCCGGCATCACCGTGGTCCGCGAAGGCCAGGGTGCGGATTCCGACGCTTACTACTCGCGCGGTTTCGCCATCACCAACTTTGAGGTCGATGGCGTGCCCACCTCATCGAGGATGGACAACTACACCCAGAACACCGCCATGTACGACCGGGTTGAAGTGGTGCGCGGCGCCACTGGCCTGATCAGCGGCATGGGCCAACCGTCCGCCACCATCAACCTGATCCGCAAGCGCCCCACCGCCACGCCTCAGGCCAGTATCAGCGGCGAAGCCGGCACTTGGGACCGTTACGGCACATCGGTGGACGTGTCCGGCCCGCTCAACGACGCCGGCAACATCCGTGGCCGCATGGTGCTGGACTACAAGAACCAACACTCCTGGGTCGACCGCTATAAACAGGACACCAACCTGGTGTATGGCATCAGCGAATTCGACCTCAACGAAAGCACCCTGCTGACCCTGGGTTTCAGCTACCAGACTGTGCACACCAATGCGCCGCCTCGCAGCGGTTTCCCACTGTTCGACAGTGCCGGCGGGCGTACGGATTTCAAGCGGTCCTACAACACCGCCGCCAATTGGTCCTACTACGATCACGACCAGACCAGCTATTTCGCCTCTCTGGAACATCAGTTCGATAACGGTTGGAGTGCCAAGCTCGACTTCACCCGCACCGAGAACAAATACGACTCGGCCATCGATTTTCTCTCCGGCAACCCAGACCCAGTCACTGGCCTGGGCGGCGTGGTGATCCCCAACAAATTCCAGGGCAACCCCAAGCAGAATGCAATCGACGCCTATGTCACTGGCCCGTTCGAATTTCTGGGGCGCGAACACGAACTGATTGCGGGCATGCAGTTGTCGCAGATCCGCAATACCAACGCGCCGGACTACGGCGGATGGATGCGCGCCTGGACCGGCTACAACGGCAACATCGGACCTATCTACGACTGGGACGGCGGCGCGCCCAAACCCAATTTCGAGAAGAAAGGCGAAGAGGATTTCAAAGAAAACCAGTACTCGGCCTACCTGACCTCGCGCTGGCATCTGAATGACGCCACCAGCCTGATCCTGGGCGGACGCCTGATCAATTGGAAACAGACTGATGACGTAACCTACACCGCCGCCGGCTACGACGACATCCATCTTGATCGTGAAGAAAACGGTGTGTTCATCCCTTATGGTGGCCTCGTCTACGACCTGAGCGACAGCTGGTCGGTGTACGCCAGCTACACCAAGATCTTCAGCCCGCAAAGCGACCAGACCGTCACGGGTTCCTACCTGGCGCCGCTGGAAGGCACCGGCTATGAACTGGGGGTCAAGGGCAGCTTCAACGACGACATGCTCAACGCCAGCCTGGCGTTGTTCAAACTCGAGCAGGACAACCTGTCGCAACCCGACGGCAACAACCTCACACCCACGAGTTTTCAGGCCTACAAAGCCGTGCAAGGCACCACCACCCAGGGCGTGGAACTGGAACTCAACGGCGAACTGGCCCAAGGCTGGAACGTTGCCGGCGGCTATACCTATAGCGTCAGCACCGACGCGGATGACAAGCGCATCGCCACGCAAATCCCCCGTCATAGCGTGAAGATGTTCACCACATACCGCCTGTCCGGCCCACTGGACAAACTGACCGTCGGCGGCGGCTTCAACTGGCAGAGCAAAACCGGCTTTGACCTGCGTTACTACACACAGGACAGCTACGCCGTGGCCAACCTGATGGCCCGCTATGAGATCACGCCAAACCTGTCGGCCTCGGTGAACCTCAACAACGTGTTTGACAAGGAGTATTTCACTACCACCAGCGCCGGGGTTTATGGGGCGCCGCGTAATGTGATGACGGGGTTCAAGTACGACTTCTAATAATGAACTGAAAGAGGTGTGAGCCGAATAGAGTCGCTAATCGGCTTATTTGGTGAGCCGAATAGCCCATTTATTCGGCTCACCGTCTTGCACGCACATCCCCACTCATTTGCCCGCTTATTTGCCCAGAATCCCCATGTCTGCTAGTGTCGCGCCGGTTTACCGTCTACCGGAATAGCCGCCATGGCCCGCAAAAAAGTTGCACTCGATTTCGAACAATCCCTCGCCGACCTGCAAACCCTGGTCGAGCGTCTGGAGAACGGCGAGTTGTCGCTGGAAGACTCGTTGACAGCGTTTGAGCAAGGCATTGGCCTGACCCGCGACTGCCAGAGCGCCTTGGCGCAGGCGGAGCAGAAGGTACAAGTGCTGCTGGAACGCGACGGGGAGTTGGCCGAAGAACCTTTCGATGCGGAACAGCCCGAATGATCGACGCGTATCAGGCCAGTAGCCAAGCCCGGGTCAATGCGGCCTTGGAACCCTTGTTTGTTGCGCCAAGCCCCGAACTCAAGCGTCTTTACGAAGCCATGCGCTACAGCGTGATGAACGGCGGCAAGCGCGTGCGCCCGTTGCTGGCGTATGCAGCGTGTGAAGCCTTGGGCGCAACCGCCGAACAGGCGAATGGCGCGGCCTGTGCGGTGGAGTTGATCCACGCCTATTCCCTGGTGCATGACGACTTGCCGGCGATGGACGACGACGATCTGCGTCGCGGCCAGCCCACCACCCACAAAGCCTTTGATGAAGCCTGCGCGATCCTCGCCGGTGACGGCCTGCAAAGCCTGGCGTTCAGCGCACTGCTGGACCCGACGCTGAGCAGCGTGAATGCCGAGATCCGCTTGCGCATGGTCACGGCGCTGGCCGTGGCGGCAGGCCCGGCCGGCATGGTCGGCGGCCAGGCCATCGACTTGGGTTCGGTCGGCCAGAAGCTCGATCAACAAGCCCTGGAATACATGCACCGCCACAAGACCGGCGCCTTGATTGAAGCCGCCGTGCACTTGGGCGCGCTGGCCAGTGGGCGTGCCGAAGCCGCTCAACTGGCGGCGTTGAAGGCCTACGCGCTGGCCATCGGCCTGGCGTTCCAGGTGCAGGACGACATTCTCGACGTAGAAAGTGACACGGCCACCCTGGGCAAACGCCAAGGCGCCGATATCGCACGGGATAAACCGACTTACCCTGCGTTGCTCGGGCTGGAAGCAGCCAAGGCCTATGCCTTGGAACTGCGTGACCAGGCCCTGGACGCCCTGCGACCTTTCGACGCGGCGGCCGAGCCACTGCGTGACTTGGCGCGCTATATCGTCGAACGCCGGCACTGATAACGGCGGCCATTGCGGCCGCATATCGGCCAAGTTCAGCGCTCTGCGTGGGCAGTTCGCGATGCTTGAGGTAAACTGCAGCCTCTTCTATACCTATAACGATTCGCCTGATGCCCACGACGTTTCAAGAGATTCCCCGCAAGCGCCCGTCCACGCCCCTGCTTGACCGTGCTGTCACGCCGGCCGGCCTGCGTCGACTGGGTGAAGCCGAGCTGGAAACCCTGGCCGATGAGTTGCGCCTGGAATTGCTCTACACGGTCGGCCAGACCGGTGGGCATTTTGGTGCCGGGCTGGGCGTCATCGAGCTGACCATCGCCCTGCATTACGTGTTCGACACCCCGGACGACCGGCTGGTGTGGGACGTGGGCCATCAGGCGTATCCGCACAAGATCCTCACCGGTCGCCGCGAGCAGATGGGCACCCTGCGCCAGAAGGACGGCATTGCCGCCTTCCCGCGCCGCGCCGAGAGCGAGTACGACACCTTTGGCGTCGGCCACTCCAGCACCTCCATCAGCGCCGCGCTGGGCATGGCGATTGCCGCCCGCCTGCAAGGCAGCGATCGCAAGGCGATTGCGGTGATTGGTGATGGCGCGCTGACCGCCGGCATGGCCTTCGAAGCGCTCAACCATGCGCCGGAAGTGGACGCCAACATGTTGGTGATCCTCAACGACAACGACATGTCGATCTCGCGCAATGTCGGTGGTCTGTCGAATTACCTGGCCAAGATCCTCTCCAGCCGCACCTACGCCAGCATGCGCGAAGGCAGCAAGAAGGTACTCTCGCGTCTGCCTGGCGCGTGGGAAATTGCCCGCCGTACCGAAGAATATGCCAAGGGCATGCTGGTACCCGGCACCCTCTTCGAAGAGCTGGGCTGGAACTACATCGGCCCGATCGACGGCCACGACCTGCCCACCCTGATCGCCACACTGCGCAACATGCGTGACCTCAAGGGCCCGCAGTTCCTGCATATCGTCACCAAGAAAGGCAAAGGCTTCGCCCCGGCGGAAGTCGACCCGATCGGCTACCACGCCATCACCAAGCTGGAACCGCTGGACGCGCCTGCCGCCGCGCCGAAAAAGGCCAGCGGGCCGAAGTATTCCGGCGTGTTCGGCGAATGGCTGTGCGACATGGCCGCCGCCGACCCGCGCCTGGTGGGCATTACCCCGGCGATGAAGGAAGGCTCGGACCTGGTCGCGTTCAGCGAGCGTTTCCCGCTGCGCTACTTCGATGTGGCGATTGCCGAACAGCACGCGGTGACCTTCGCGGCCGGCATGGCCTGTGAAGGCGCCAAGCCGGTAGTGGCGATCTACTCCACCTTCCTGCAGCGCGGTTACGATCAGTTGGTGCATGACGTGGCGGTGCAGAACCTCGACGTGCTGTTCGCCATCGACCGTGCTGGTTTGGTGGGCGAAGACGGCCCGACTCACGCTGGCAGCTTCGACCTGTCCTACCTGCGCTGCATCCCCGGCATGCTGGTGATGACGCCGAGCGACGAGAACGAACTGCGCAAGATGCTCAGCACCGGCCACCTGTACAACGGCCCGGCCGCCGTGCGTTACCCGCGCGGTAATGGCCCGAATGCAGTGATCGAGAAGGACCTTGAGCCTATCGAGATCGGCAAGGGCATCGTGCGTCGCCAAGGCAGCAAGACTGCGTTCCTGGTGTTCGGCGTGCAGCTGGCCGAAGCGCTGAAGGTGGCCGAGAAGATCGACGCCACCGTGGTCGACATGCGCTTCGTCAAACCCCTGGATGAAGCGTTGGTGCGTGAGATTGCCGGCAGCCATGAGCTGCTGGTGACCGTCGAAGAAAACGCCATCATGGGCGGTGCCGGCGCGGCCGTCAGCGAGTTCCTGGCGCGGGAGAACATCCTCAAGTCGGTGCTGCACCTGGGCTTGCCGGATGTGTACGTCGAACACGCCAAGCCGGCGCAGATGCTGGCCGAATGCGGGCTGGATGAAGCCGGTATCGAGGCATCGGTTCGCGAGCGCATGTCGTTGCTCGGCCTGTAACCCACGAAAGGTGGGAGCCTGCTCCCACCTTTGCTATGGATAGCCATGAAAAGCCTGCGCTTCGCCCTGCCCCTGCTGCTTTTGCCCACCACTGATTTGCTCGCCGAGACGTTCGAGCGCGACGACGCCCTGAAACTCCCCAACGTAGTCATCAGCGCCAACCGCCAGGTCCAGGCCCGCAACGACAGCAGCGCCGCCAACACCGTCTTCACCCGCGACGATATCGACCGCCTGCAACCTACCAGCGTGACGGACCTGCTTAGCCGCGTGCCTGGCGTACAAGTCGCGCCGACCGGTGGCCGTGGCAGCCTGCCGGGGATTTATATCCGTGGCACCAAATCCGCACAAAGCCTGGTGTTGGTGGACGGCCAGCGCATCGCCAACACCACCTCAGGCGATAGCGGCCTGCAATACCTGAACGTCGACCAGATTGAGCGGGTGGAAGTGCTGCGCGGTTCACGTTCGGTGATCTATGGCAGCGATGCGATAGGCGGGGTGATACAGGTATTTACCCGGCGTAATGCCGAGCAGGGCCTACAGCCGCGCCTGAAAGTGGGCTTTGGCAGCCACCAAACGTGGGAGCGCAGCCTCGGCCTGTCCGGTGGCGATGAGCACACGCGCTTCAACCTCGGCGCGAGCCTGGATGAGACCGCCGGCATCGATTCGACACACACGTCATTCCCCAGCGATGGCGACCATGATGCCTACCGCAACCAGTCCGTCAGCCTGAACCTCAGCCACGCCTTCAGCGATGAGTTGGAAGCGGGTTTCAATCTGTTGGATAACCGCGGCAAGTCGGAGTACGACAACAGCTTCGGCCGCTACGACGACGTCACCGGGCAAACGCTGGGGCAAAAGCCCTACACCGACTACACCGTGAGCAGCGCCAGCGGCTACGTGGATGCCCAACTCAACGAGCGCTGGCAGTCGCGCCTGGAACTGGGCCACAGCGAGAACCGCGATACCAAGCGCGACACCCTCAGTGACGATTTCAGCGTGTTCAACACCTACCGCGACTCGGTCAACTGGCAGAACGACCTGACACTCAATGACCAGAACAGCCTGATACTCGGCGGCGACTGGTATGAAGACCGCCTCCATGGCTCTACCACCTTTACCGAGAGCAGTCGCTGGAACCGCGCCGCCTTTGTGCAGCATCGCTTCCATAGTGAATGGTTTTCCACCGAGCTGGGCCTGCGGCGTGACCAGAACCAACAGTTCGGTGGGCAGAACAGCTGGAGCGGCACTCTGACCCTGCCGGTCAACCCGGACAATGAACTGCTGCTGAGCTACAGCGAGGGCTTCCGCGCCCCGACCTTCAATGATCTGTATTACCCGGACGAATACGGCTTCAAGAACAGTAACCCTGACCTGAAGCCCGAAACCTCGAAAAGCTACGAGATGCAATGGCGCAGCCAACTCAGCGACACCCGCCGCCTGGAAGCTTCGCTGTACCGCACCGATATCCAGGATGCGGTCGTGTTCGGCAGCGACGGCCCGCAAAACGTCAGTTCGGCGCGCATCAACGGTTTCGAGGCCGCACTCAAGCAGGAGCTGTTCGGCTGGCAAAGCAGCCTGGGACTGGCGATGATTGATCCACGAGACCGCGATTCCGGGCGTACGTTGGCACGGCGCGCCAGGCGCACGGTGAGCCTGGACCTGGATCGCCAGTTCGACCAATTCGGCGTCGGCGCCAGCTGGCAGGCGGTCAGCAGCAGCTACGACGACCCGAAGAACCAGCAACCGTTGGGAGGCTATGGGTTGCTCGGGTTGCGCGCCAGTTGGGCGGTGAACCGTGAAATCACGCTGAACATGAAGGTCGATAACCTGCTGGACAAAGCCTACAGCCGCGCGCTGTATCAGTATCAAGGCCAGCAATATGGCTACCGGGAAGCTGGCCGGGCGCTGATGGTGGGTATGATCTGGACGCCGGACCTCTAACGGGGCGCAATCACCTGACACAACCGCCCCACCGCCTCCAGCATCTGCCCGCTGGGCCGCTCCAGGCCTTTATCCGGCACCACACGCACCCGTTCGGCCATCGCTGGCCAGACCTTCCACGCATCCTTCTGAGCCTGGTCCCCCACCAGAATCATCTCGGGATCACGCTGCAACACCGACTCGATGCTCACCTGCGGCGCGGGCAACTTGAGGTCATCGAACACATTGCGCGCGCCGCACACACTCAACGCATCGCTGATGATCTGCCCGCCGCCCACGGTATACAGCGGCTGGTTCCACACTTGGTAGAACACGCGCAATGGCTGCGCACGCTGATAGCGCTGACGCAGCTCGGCCAGGCGTTGGCGCAGCTGCGCGGCCAATTGCCGGCCGGCTTCAGCACGGCCCAATTGCTCGGCGATGGCCTGGACCTGGGTGGTGAGTTGTTCAAGGCTATGGGGTTCAGCGACGTAGACCGGGATGTTCAGCCGTTGCAACTGCTCACGCTGGGCTGGGCCGACGCTGCCGGGCCACAGCAGGATCAAGTCGGGCTTGAGGCTGAGCAGGCGTTCCATATCCAATTGGCCGTAATGCCCCACCGAGGCCACGTGCGCCAGGGCAGCCGGGCGCTCGCCACCATCGAGCACACCCACCAGCACGTCAGCGGCGCCCAGCTCAGCAACGATTTCAGACAGGGACGGCGCCAGGCTGACCACCCGCTCGGCCGCCAATGCCTGGGCACTCAACGCCAGCAGCAGGACCGCCAGCCAAGCACGCTTCATCCCAGTTGACGGGGAATGCGGTAGAGGTAGAACAACACCAGCGTCGACAGTGCCAGCAGAAACAGCGGCACCGCTTCCAGGCCGACGAACACCGCCAGCGCGCCGATCCAGGCCGGAACCGCCGCCACCAGCAACGCCGTACGCCGACGGGCCGCCAGGGTGATCCAGGCAGCCGGTTCTTCCGGGGTATCAAGGGCTTTGGAGGTGGCGATCAACGCGTGTTTATAGCCGTTGAAGTAACGCAGGCTGAGAAACATCGAGGCCACGCCGGCAATGAAGAACGGCATGGCCAGCACTGGCAGCAAGGATTCGGCTTGGCCGAACACCAGGTTGATCACAAACAGGGGCAGTAGCGCCAGGGCCAGGTACTGCCACCAGTTGAAGGACAGTCGCCGTTTCACCTGGCCACGGGTCACGCGCGGTCGACCTCGCCCTGATGCTCGTTGCCCATCATGTGGTCGAGCTTGCTGGCCTTGGTGGCCAGGTAGAGTTTGTTGTGCGGGTTGTGCCCGGTGTGCAGCGGCACGCGCTCGGCCACGGTGATGCCCATCTCGGTCAAGGCTTTGACCTTGCGCGGGTTGTTGGTCATCAAGCGCAAGGATTTGACGCCCAAGTGCTCCAGCATCGGCAGGCAGATCGCGTAGTCACGCTGGTCGGCGGCGAAACCCAGGCGCTCGTTGGCCTCGACGGTATCGGCGCCGCCGTCTTGCAGCTCGTAGGCGCGGATCTTGTTCATCAGGCCAATGCCACGGCCTTCCTGACGCAGGTACAGCAATACGCCACGGCCTTCGCGGGCGATGGCCCGCATGGCAGCTTCCAGTTGCGAACCGCAGTCGCAACGCTGACTGAACAGCGCATCGCCGGTCAGGCATTCGGAATGCACACGCCCCAGCACTGGCGCGCCATCCGCGATATCGCCCAGGCTCAGCACAACGTGCTCGCGCCCGGTGGCTTCTTCGAGGAAGCCGTTCATGGTGAACGTGGCAAAAGGGGTAGGCAGCTTGGAAGCGGCGACGAAAACGACGGGCACCGTGTGCTCCTGATTTCAGTTTTTACGATGGCGGCCATTGTAACAGCAGGTTCCTACAGACGCTTAAGCTGAATTATCGCTGATAAAGATCAATAGGTTCGATTGGCCTTCGCCTTGGTTCTATGCAGGTCAGAACGGATACGGCTGTTTCCAGTGCTCGAAAATCGCCTTTAACTCGCCGCTTTTCACCAGAGCCGCCATGCGCTGGTCGAACACGGCCATCAAGGCGCGACCTCGCTCGTTATCGGCAAACCCGATATAAAGCGGCAGTTCGGCAATGTGGGTCAGTGTGAAATTGGACGGGTCATCCGCCTGATTCAGCACGTACTTGGCCTCGGTCAGCGCATCGATGTAGAAGTCGGCCCGCGCGTGTTGCAGCATCGGCAAAATACCGTCGCGCCGCTCGATCTGGTTGAAGCGGTGCACATTGGGCAAGTACTCCTCGTACTTGTAGCCGCGCACCCAGGCCAGGCGGTAATTGCCCAGCGTGGCTGCCGTCGGCGCTGGCGTGCTGGCCAGGCCGAGGGCGTAGATATGATCGGAATCGAAGTTCCAGTGGGGGTACAACACACCCGTGGCTTCATCGCGATAGGAGCCGACCCAGCCATCCACTTCGCCGCGCTGGGCCAGGCCGACCGAGCGGGTGTAGGGTACGGAGCGGGTCTGCAGCGTGATTCCAGCGGGTTCGAACACCTGGCGCAGCACGTCCCAGGCCAGGCCGCTGCCGTCTTTGTTGGTGTAGTCGTTCCACTCTTCACTGGCGAGCATGACCTTGCCGGGCACGTCCTGCGCCTGGACCAACGACGTAAAGGCACACAGCACTATCAGCAGCCAGCGGCGCACATCCATGGTGGCGACCTCCTACAGGGCCTTGCATCCGTGATTACGCTATAGAGGGTAGCGCAGCTCGCCGATTCAGGGCGCCCCGCGAAAATGTTGATAGCCACGAATGACCGGCGTGATGTCCTGCCCGTTGGCGTCGAGCAGCGTCACGCCCTGCCCCGCCTCAACCCGGCCGATCACATGGACTGGCCAGCCGTCGGCCAGCAACGGCGCCAGCTCGGCGGGTGGCAGGGTGAACGCCAGCACATAATCGTCGCCCCCGCTCAGGGCCGCCACGCGCGCGGCGTCATCGCCGACAAACGCCAACAGCGCCTGGGACAAAGGCAACCGCTGACGCTCGATCAACAGGCTGACAGCCGAGGCCGTGGCGATATGCCCGCAATCGGCCAGGAGCCCATCGGAAATATCCATGGCAGACGAGGCCTTGCCGCGCAACGCCAGCCCCAGGGCCAACTGCGGTTGCGGCGACCAGTAATGGGCCAGCAGCGGGTCGGCGATGGCTGCGTCGGCACTGCGCTGGCCCAATACCAACGGCAGCGCGCCAGCCGCATTGCCCAATTCGCCGCCGACACACAGCAAGTCACCCGGCTGCGCCCCGCTGCGGGTCAAGGCTTGCCCGGCGGGTACGCGACCAAATACGGTGAGGGTCAGGCTTAACGGCCCACGGGTGGTATCGCCGCCCACCAGGCCCACGCCACAGCTCTGCGCCATCAGGTTCAACCCCTGGGCATAGCGTTGCAGCCAATCGGCGTCGACCGTCGGTGTGGTGAGAGCAAGGGTAAAGGCGAGGGGGTTGGTGCCCATGGCGGCCAAGTCGCTCACCGCCACGGCCAACGAGCGCTGGCCCAGCAGGAACGGGTCGCAGGGGTCGGCAAAATGCACCCCGGCCACCAGTGTATCGGTGGAGATCGCCAGCTGCTCCCCGGCAGGGAGCGCCAGCAAGGCGCAGTCGTCGCCGATCCCAAGTGCAATGCCTTCGCCGCCTTGCGCACAGGGCGCGGCGGCGAAGTAATTGCGGATCAGCTCAAACTCGCCCATTCAGGACTCAAGCGCCAATTAGCGCTTGTACGCCTTCACTTCGGCTTCACGCAGGCGCGGCGCCAGCTTGTCGAGCACGCCGTTGACGAACTTGTGGCCGTCGGTCGAACCGTAGACTTTCGCCAGTTCGATACCTTCGTTGATCACCACGCGGTACGGCACGTCGACGCGATACAGCAGTTCCCAGGCAGACAGACGCATCACGCACAGTTCAACCGGGTCCAACTCTTCGATGGTCAGGTCCAGGCAAGGTGCCAGGGCCGTGTCGATCTCGGTCAGGTGCGCATGCACACCGTGCAGGATGTCGTGGAAGTACGGCAGGTCGGCAAAGGTGAAATCGTTGTCGACGCGAAACTGTGCTTCGATCTCGTTCAACGAAGCGCCCGCCAGGTGACGCTGGTACAGCGCCTGGGTCGCCAATTGACGAGCAGCACGACGCTTCTCGTTCTTGGACGGCTTGCCAGCATCGGCTGGACGTGGCTCACGCGGGTTGAAGTTGTCGCTCTCGTCGGAAATCACTTGGCCTCCAACTGCGACAGCAGGCTGACCATTTCCAGGGCGGACAGGGCAGCTTCAGCGCCTTTGTTACCGGCCTTGGTGCCGGAACGCTCGATGGCTTGCTCGATGGAATCCACGGTCAGCACGCCGAAAGCGACTGGCACGCCGAACTCCATGGACACCTGGGCCAGGCCCTTGGTGCATTCGCCAGCCACGTATTCGAAGTGCGGAGTACCGCCACGAATGACCGCGCCCAGGGCGATGATCGCCGCGTATTCACCCTGTTGAGCAACTTTTTGCGCAACCAGTGGAATTTCGAAGGCGCCAGGCGCGCGGATGATCGTGATGTCGCTCTCGCTCACACCGTGGCGAACCAGGGCGTCAACGGCACCGCTTACCAGGCTTTCAACCACGAAGCTGTTGAAGCGGCCAACCACCAGGGCGTAGCGGCCTTTGGGGGCGATGAAGGTACCTTCGATGGTCTTCAGGGTCATTCGACAAATCTCTTAAAGAGCCGGGACGCGTGTATGACGCGTCCCTTAGTGATATTTGAACCGCGAACAAGGGGCGAAAATCGCCAGCCTTTATTCGGAGGGCACGTATTCTACTACTTCCAGGTCGAAACCGGATATCGCATTAAATTTCATTGGCGCACTCATCAAGCGCATTTTGCGCACGCCCAGGTCACGCAGAATCTGCGAACCGGCACCGACGATGCTGTAGGTGGTCGGTTTTTTCACCGGTGCGTGGTCAGCTGTTTCGCGGATATGCGCCAGCAACACATCACCATCCAGCGGGTGACCGAGCAACAGCACCACACCACTGCCAGCCTCGGAAACCGCAGCCATGGCGGCGCGCAGGCTCCAGCGGCCCGGCTGCTTGACCATCAACAGGTCGCGCAATGGGTCCATGTTGTGCACGCGCACCAGGGTCGGTTCTTCGGCGCAAATGGTGCCCAGGGTCAGGGCCATGTGCACGTCGCCTTCCACTGAATCACGGTAGGTCACCAAATTGAATTGGCCCAGTTCGCTGTCCAGTGGCTGCTCGGCAATCCGCTGAACGGTACGTTCGTGGATCATGCGGTAGTGAATCAGGTCGGCAATGGTGCCGATCTTGAGGTTGTGTTCAGCGGCAAAGGCTTCGAGTTCGGTGCGACGGGCCATGGTGCCGTCGTCGTTCATCACTTCGCAGATCACCCCGCTCGGCTCAAAACCGGCCATGCGCGCCAGGTCGCAGGCGGCTTCGGTGTGGCCGGCACGGGCCAGGGTGCCGCCCGGTTGGGCCATCAACGGGAAGATGTGGCCAGGGCTGACGATGTCTTCGGCCTTGGCGTCTTTGGCGGCGGCGGCCTGCACGGTGCGTGCGCGGTCCGCGGCAGAGATGCCGGTGGTGACGCCGGTGGTGGCTTCAATCGAGACGGTGAACTTGGTGCCAAAACCCGAGCCATTGCGCGGTGCCATCAACGGCAGCTTGAGCAGTTCACAGCGTTCACGGCTCATGGGCATGCAGATCAGCCCGCGGGCATGCTTGGCCATGAAGTTGATGTGCTCAGGCAGGCAGGCCTCGGCGGCCATGATGATGTCGCCTTCGTTTTCGCGGTCTTCGTCATCCATCAGGATGACCATCTTGCCTTGGCGGATGTCTTCAACCAGTTCTTCGATGCTATTGAGCGCCACGCGGCACCCCCTTGGTCAGGATTTCAGGTAGCCGTTAGCGGCCAGAAAACTTTCAGTGATGTTCCCGGCGGCTGGCTCTGCGGCCTTATCGCCCAACAACAGGCGCTCCAGGTAACGGGCAAGCAAGTCCACTTCCAGGTTCACCCGGCGACCTGGCTGGTAAGACGCCATGATGGTTTCGCTGAGGGTGTGGGGAATGATGGTCAGTTCAAATTCGGCGCCGTTCACGGCGTTCACGGTCAGGCTGGTGCCGTCGACGGTGATCGAGCCTTTGTGGGCGATGTACTTAGCCAGTTCCTTCGGCGCACGGATGCGGAATTCGACTGCACGCGCGTTTTCGCTGCGCGAAACCACTTCGCCGACGCCGTCCACATGACCGCTGACCAGATGGCCGCCCAGGCGAGTGGTCGGCGTCAGGGCTTTTTCCAGGTTCACCGGGCTGCCGGCCTTGAGGTCGTTCATCGCGGTACAGTCCAGGGTTTCCCGGCTGACATCGGCGGCAAAACCGTTGCCTGGCAACTCGATGACGGTGAGGCACACACCATTGATGGCAATGCTGTCGCCCAGTTTTACGTCGCCCAGGTCGAGCTTGCCGGTTTCAACCGACAAGCGAACATCGCCGCCTTTTGGGGTCATTGCACGAATGCTGCCGATGGATTCGATGATGCCGGTGAACATGGCCTTCTCCTGGAAAACGGTACGGGACACTTGAGCGTCCGGTCAGAATTATACGCTCGCTGCTGGCACAGGGATGGCAGTGACTCGCCAGTCGTCGCCTACAGCGCGCATTTCAGTGATCTTGAGTTGGGGGGCATCGGCCAGTTTCTCAAGCGGCCAGTCCAACAAAGGCCGGGCGGCGGAGCCGAGGAATTTGCCGGCGATGAAAATCACGTATTCATCCACCAGGCCTTGCTGGGCAAATGCACCGGCCAGGCTTGGGCCGGCTTCCACCAGCACTTCGTTGACGCCACGGGCCGCCAGCGCGACCAGCGCCGAGCGCAGGTCAACCTGGCCGTCGACGCCCGGCACCACCAGGCACTCGGGGCCACGGGGGAACTGGTTTTCCGGGGTCACGCAGGTGATGACCAACGCCGGGCCGGCCTTGAAGAATGGCGCATTGAGCGGCACGCGCAGGCGGCCGTCGATCAGCACACGCAACGGCGGGCGCGACATGGCCAGGGCGGTAGTGGTTTCATCCAGGCCGAGTTCGGCGGCGCGCACGGTCAGGCGAGCACCGTCGGCCAGCACCGTGTCGGCGCCAGTCAGCACTACGCTGGCCTCGGCACGCAGGCGTTGCACGGCGGCGCGAGCGGCTGGGCCGGTGATCCACTGGCTTTCACCACTGGCCATCGCGGTGCGGCCGTCCAGGCTCATCGCCAGCTTGACCCGCACGAAGGGCAGGCCGTGCTCCATGCGTTTGAGGAACCCCGGATTCAACGCGCGAGCTTGCGCTTCCAACACACCGCTACGGACTTCGATACCGGCTTGAGCCAGGCGCTGCATGCCGCGCCCCGCCACTTCCGGGTTCGGGTCCTGCATGCCGGCCACGACACGGGCCACACCCGCCGTAACCAACGCATCGGCACAAGGCGGCGTACGCCCATGGTGGCTGCACGGTTCGAGGGTCACGTACACCGTGGCGCCACGGGCTTTGGCTCCGGCGGCGCGCAGGGCGTTGGGTTCAGCGTGGGGTTCGCCGGTACGCTCATGCCAGCCTTCGCCGACAATCTGCCCGTCCCGCACAATCACGCAACCCACGCGCGGGTTGGGATGGGTGGTGTACAGGCCCTTGCGTGCCAGTTCCAGGGCACGGGCCATGTAATGGGCATCGAGCACAGCTTGTTCGGCAGACGGTGGGTTCATTCTTTGGCAGGCTCACGGGCCAGGCGGTCGATCTCTTCGCGGAACTCATTGAGGTCCTGGAAGCGTCGATACACCGAGGCGAAACGGATGTAGGCAACTTCGTCGAGCTTTTGCAGCTCGCCCATCACCAGTTCTCCCACCACCAGGCTCTTGACCTCGCGCTCGCCGGTTGCACGCAGCTTGTGCTTGATATGCACCAGCGCCGCCTCCAGCCGCTCGACACTCACCGGGCGTTTTTCCAGGGCGCGCTGCATACCGGCGCGCAGTTTTTCTTCGTCGAAAGGCTGGCGGCTGCCGTCGGATTTGATCAGACGTGGCAATACCAGTTCGGCGGTTTCGAAGGTGGTGAAACGTTCACCGCAGGCCAGGCATTCGCGCCGGCGACGCACTTGATCGCCCTCGGCGACCAGACGCGAGTCAATGACCTTGGTGTCGTTGGCACCGCAGAAGGGACAGTGCATGGTAGGCAGGCAACAAATAAAGGGAGGGCCATGGTAGCGCATCCCCGTGGCAAGACAAGCCATAGCCTTTACGGTATATAGGCTGACTATTATGTTTCATATTTTTCAAGCCACGGATTTTGTCCTTTCTGGAGCCGTACATGCAGTTACGACCACTTGTTTTGCTCACCCTGTTCAGTTTCCTGGTCGCCTGCAGCAGCGAAACCCCCAAGCCGGCCGCACCTCAGCCCACACCGGCCCAAGAGAAAAAAGTCCCCGGCCTTGAAGACATGGGCCCCCTGCCCGCCTACCAGCGGGAAATCAGCGGCAGCCTGACCAACATTCCAGCCGGTGCCGAAGTCGAGATGGCGTTGCTGGTGATCGATGACCGTTCGCGCCCGCAACAACTGCTCGCCAGCAGCGTGTTGAGCGGCAACGGTAAGCCCCTGGCCTTCCGCCTGCGCTTCAACCCCGAGGCGTTCCCGGCCGGTGCGCGGGTTGAACTGCGTGGCCGCGCCAGCCAGTCCGGCCAACTGATCCTGCACCTGCCCGCCGTGCGCATCACCCAGGCGATCACCCAGACCACCGGCCCCCTGCAACTCGTCAAGGCACCATGACGCCACCGCTGGACCTGCAAGCCGCACTGAGCGACTTGATCGGCGACGCGCACCTGGTGCCCTGCCCGCTGCCGGGCACCGCGTTATCGTTGTGGCTGCTGGATGCAGACAACATGGACCGCGCCTTCAGCCCCGAAGAAACCCGGCGCATCCTGCATGAACCGCCCTACTGGAGCTTTTGCTGGGCCAGTGGCCTGGCGCTGGCGCGCTACCTGGCGGCGAACCCGCAGTGGGTCGCGGGCAAGCGCGTGCTGGATTTTGGCGCGGGCTCCGGCGTGGCCGGGATTGCGGCGGTCAAAGCCGGCGCGCTGGAAGTGGTGGCCTGCGACCTCGACCCATTGGCGCTGGCATCCTGCCGGGCGAATGCCGAACTCAACGGCGTAGAGCTGGGTTATTCGCAAGACTTCTTCGCCGAGGCCGACCGCTTCGACCTGATTCTGGTGGCGGATGTGCTCTACGACCGGGCGAACCTGCCGCTGCTGGATCAGTTCCTCACGCGAGGCCGCGAAGCGTTGGTAGCGGATTCACGCGTACGGGATTTTCAGCACCCGGATTATCGGCGGCTGGAGATTCTTGATGCGCTGACGTTGCCGGATCTGGCGGAGCCTTGGGAGTTTCGCAAGGTGAGTCTGTACCACTCGAAAAGGTAAGCCGTGCGTTACAAATTTCCAGCAATACGTTGGTCAGGACAAAAAAACGAAGGCTGTGGAAAATGCCCCCTTTCGCACGCGGCATGGACCATTGACCAGCATGCATTCGCAAACAATTTCGCTTATCGAAGGCCGCGTAAAGGCCTTGCAAAAACGAGGGCAGCTGCCTAACCTCAGCGGCAATACACCCGCCATGCCTCTGGTTGCGTCAGTAGCCAAGCACAAATTGTGCGGGTTTTTTATGCCCGGTGCTTTTTCGGCATGAGGTCATTCAGCAAGCCTGCCATCGACGTTCCTGCTCAGCTGGAACTGCTCAAGCGCCGCGGCTTGCTTATTCAAAATGAGGTTCGGGCCGGGTCTTTTTTACAATCCGTCAGCTTCTTTCGATTAACCCCCTACATGCGCCCCTTTCAACAGCCAGAAGATATCGACCATCGCTTTCGTGACGGTTGCCAGTTTCGTCAACTGACCCGCCTATACGATTTTGACCGACGGCTCCGTTTACTGACGATGGATGCCATCGAAAGCGTCGAAATTGCATCACGCTCAGTTATCAGTAACCACATGGGAACTACACATGGCAGTCACTGGTATACCCGTCCACAGATGTTCAACCCTGCATTTGATCATCAACGCCTGCTGACCACTCTGTCGATCAAACAATCCAACGCAACCCGTGACTATTTGCGCGAATGCGAGCGCATCGACAGACTGCACACAGATGAGCAAAGTAAAGCCAAGCTTAAACGCCACAGAGCGAAAGAAAGCTATGCCCGTCATTACTCGACAACCTACGCTCAACCTCCTTTGATGCCTGGCTGGGCCATGCTGGAAGAATTGACGCTGGGTGACTTGTCACATTTGTACAAAGGTCTGGCCAAGGACCTGGATAAAAAGGCCATTGCCAAGCGCCTGGGACTTGCAGCGCCCCTGTTGCAGTCATGGCTGCACACTCTGACCACCATTCGAAACATGTGCGCTCATCATTCGCGAATGTGGAACCGGGAGTTGGGCATTCGTCCCGAATTGCCGAGGAAAGCCAACTTCCCATGGCCGGAACACCTTTTTCAGCCAGGGCCACACACGCGTATTTTCGCAGCGCTCTGCATTCTTATATCACTTGATGCATCGAGTGAGCCCCCACACCCGTTGGGACCAACGCCTGTATCAACTCATCCGCGAGTTCCCCGAAGTCAGCCTGAAAGCAATGGGGTTCCCTGACGACTGGTACCAAGACCCTTTTTGGCACGCACCTCGAACCTGAACGCCATGCTGCTTCCGATAGCCAGCGCCAGACCTTATAGTTGCGCCATTCCCGCTTTATTCGAGACGCCCCATGAGTGAGCCCACGCCGTACATCTTCGATGTCACCACCGCCAATTTTGACCAGGCAGTGATCCAGAATTCCTTCGAAAAACCCGTGCTGGTGGATTTCTGGGCCGAGTGGTGCGCGCCGTGCAAGGCGTTGATGCCGATGCTCGCGAAAGTTGCCGAGAGTTATCAGGGTGAGTTGCTGCTGGCCAAGGT
Organism: Pseudomonas sp. P7759; assembly: GCF_013386445.1. Lineage (NCBI taxonomy): Bacteria > Pseudomonadati > Pseudomonadota > Gammaproteobacteria > Pseudomonadales > Pseudomonadaceae > Pseudomonas > Pseudomonas sp. P7759. The sequence continues at coordinate 57,362 of NZ_JACART010000039.1, read as the reverse complement.
CGATTGCGAGGCCGAGCAGGATATTGTTGCGCGCTTTGGCATTCAAAGCCTGCCGACGGTGGTGTTGTTCAAGGACGGCCAGCCGGTGGACGGGTTTGCCGGAGCGCAGCCGGAGTCGGCGGTGCGCGCGATGCTGGAGCCCCATGTACAGATGCCGCCGCCAGCTGCGGCGGATCCGCTGGAGCAGGCCCAGGCGTTGTTTGCCGAGGGTCGCATCAGCGATGCCGAGGCCGTGCTGGTGGCGTTGCTGGGCGAGGACAACACCAACGCTGCGGCGTTAATCCTGTACGCGCGCTGCCTGGCTGAGCGTGGTGAACTGGGCGAAGCCCAGACCGTGCTGGACGCGGTGAAAAGCGACGACCACAAAGCCGCCCTCGCCGGCGCCAAGGCGCAAATCACCTTCCTGCGCCAGGCTGCCGACCTGCCAGACGCCGCCGACCTGAAAAGCCGCCTGGCGCAAAACCCGCAGGACGACGAAGCGGCCTATCAGCTGGCGATCCAGCAACTGGCGCGCCAGCAGTACGACGCGGCGCTGGAAGGTTTGCTCAAGCTGTTCATCCGCAACCGCAGCTACAGCGAAGGCCTGCCACACAAGACCTTGCTGCAGGTGTTCGAACTGCTGGGCAATGATCACCCGCTGGTGACCGTGTACCGCCGCAAGTTGTTTGCCGCGCTGTACTAATCGCCGACCCAGCTGTACAGCGGCGTATCGGCGCCGCTGGCCACTTTAACGTTCGAACTGTGGCGCAGGCGCACCAGCAGACGCTTGCCGGAGGCGGCATCACCGGCCAAACCTTCCAACTGATCGAGCAGCTCCAGGCCGCTGAGCTGCCCGGCTTTGCGCAACAGGTCCTGGGCGTTCTGCCACAGGTCGTCATTCTGCTTCACCGGTGTCGCTGTTGCTGCGGCGGGTACAGGCGCCGCCTGCAACTGTGCGCCCAGCCGTGCCCAATCGCCGTCGTCCAGTTCCAGGGTCAAGTCCACCGGCAAGTCGCCGACGGTTCCACGAATTCGCAACATCGTCCTTCCTCCTGCAGTTTTTCTGACAGGCATGCTCCCATGCGGCTTGCGCAACGCCAAGCGGGCGGTCAAACTCTGGCGCTATTGTTATAAGATCACATAACAAAACTTTCATGTTCTGGAGCCTTCTCATGCGCCGTCTGTTGCTTGCTTTGCCGTTTGCCCTGCTGCCATTGGCGGTTGCCCACGCTCATGATGATCACGACCATGAGCACGGCAGCCTTGGCGCCCACGAACATGGCGTCGGTCGCCTCAACGCGGTACTCGACGGCCAGGCGCTGGAGCTGGAGCTGGACAGCCCGGCGATGAACCTGGTGGGTTTCGAACACCTGGCCACCACCCCGTCGGACAAAGCCAAGGTCGCCGCCGTGCGCAAACAGCTGGAAAACCCAGCCGCCCTGTTCAACCTGCCTAAGGGTGCCGGTTGCGTGGTCAGCAGCCAGGAGCTCAATAGCCCGCTGTTTGGCGACAAGCCTGAAGCGGACCACGACGACGATGATGACCACGATCACGACGCCAAAGACGGCGCCCACGAACACCATCACGACCACAGCGAAATCCACGCCCACTACCAGTTCACCTGTGCCACGCCGACGGCTTTGAGCAACCTCGACCTGACCCAGGTATTCAAGACCTTCCCCGCCACCCAGAAAATTCAGGTACAACTGATCGGCCCGAGCGGCCAGCAAGGTGTTGAAGCGACGGCCACAGCAGCCACCCTGAAGTTCTGAGTTCACATGACCCACGCATTGATCGAACTGTCTGACCTGGGCTTCAACTGGCCCGGTCACCCGCAGTTGCTGGACATCCCCGCGTTCCGCCTGGAAGCGGGGGAAACCCTTTTTCTCAAGGGCCCGAGCGGCAGCGGCAAAACCACGTTGCTGGGCCTGCTGGGCGGCGTGCAGACACCCAACCAGGGCAGCATCCGCCTGCTCGGCCAGGAGCTGACCGAGCTTTCAGCCGGCGCCCGCGACCGTTTTCGCGTCGACCACACCGGCTACATCTTCCAGCAGTTCAACCTGCTGCCGTTCCTGTCGGTGCGCGAGAACGTCGAGTTGCCCTGCCACTTTTCCAAGTTGCGTGCACAACGGGCGAAACAGCGCCACGGCAGTGTCGACCAGGCCGCCGCCGCTTTACTCGCACACCTCGGGTTGAAAGACAAAGCCCTGCTGGAGCGCCGCGCCGACTCGCTGTCCATCGGCCAACAACAACGGGTGGCCGCCGCCCGTGCATTGATCGGCCAACCGGAGCTGGTGATCGCCGACGAGCCCACTTCGGCCCTGGACTACGACGCCCGCGAAGCCTTCCTTCAGCTGTTGTTCGCCGAATGCCGTGAAGCCGGCGCCAGCCTGTTGTTTGTCAGCCATGACCAGAGCCTGGCTTCGCTGTTCGACCGCAACCTGTCGCTGGCCGAACTCAATCGCGCCGCCACGCCCGCAGAGGTTTGAGATGTATCTGTTCCGTCTAGCCATGGCCAGCCTGGCTAACCGCCGCTTTACCGCGATCCTCACCGCCTTCGCCATCGCCTTGTCGGTATGCCTGTTGCTCGCGGTGGAACGCGTGCGCGTCGAGGCGCGCAATAGTTTCGCCAGCACCATCAGCGGCACCGACCTGATTGTCGGCGCCCGCTCCGGCTCGGTGAACCTGCTGCTGTATTCGGTGTTCCGCATCGGCAACGCCACCAACAACATCCGTTGGGACAGCTTCGAGCATTTCGCCGCCAGCCCCCAGGTAAAATGGGCGATCCCGATTTCCCTAGGTGACTCCCATCGCGGCTACCGCGTGATGGGCACCAACGAATCCTACTTCGAGCACTACCAGTACGGCCGCAAGCAAAACCTCGAACTGGCCAGCGGCCGCGCCTTCGCCACCGACCCGTTTGAAGTGGTGCTCGGTGCCGAAGTGGCTGACGCCCTGCATTACAAACTCGGCGACAAACTGGTGCTGGCCCATGGCGTGGCAGTGGTCAGCCTGGTGAAACACGATGACAAACCCTTCACCGTGGTCGGCATCCTCAAGCGCACCGGCACGCCGGTTGACCGCACATTACACATCAGCCTCGGCGGCATGGAGGCGATCCATATCGACTGGCACAACGGCGTGCCGGCCCAGGGCAAAGGCCGCATCAGTGCCGACCAGGCGCGCAACATGGACCTCACGCCGCAGGCGATTACCGCGTTCATGCTCGGCCTGAACAACAAGATTTCCACCTTCGCCCTGCAACGGGAGATCAACGAGTTCCGTGGCGAGCCGATGCTGGCGATCCTGCCCGGCGTGGCGTTGCAAGAGCTGTGGAGCATGATGGGCACCGCCGAAAAAGCGCTGTTCGTGATCTCGCTGTTCGTAGTGCTCACCGGCTTGATCGGCATGCTCACGGCGATCCTTACCAGCCTCAACGAACGGCGCCGCGAAATGGCGATCTTGCGTTCGGTGGGTGCGCGCCCGTGGCATATCGCGACACTGCTGATCTTCGAAGCCTTCGCCCTGGCGTTGTCTGGCGTGGTGGCCGGCGTTGGCTTGCTCTATGTGTGCATCGCCGCCTCGCGCGGGTATCTGCAGGCCAACTACGGCCTGGACCTGCCGATGTCGTGGCCCAGCGAATATGAATGGACGCTGCTCGCCGGTATCCTGGGCGCCGCGCTGTTGATGGGCAGCGTGCCCGCGTGGCGCGCCTATCGGCAATCCCTGGCCGATGGCCTGTCCATACGTTTATGAGGAAGGCCTTGATGCGTCGCATCCTGTTTGCATTGTTTCTGCTGATCGCCCTGCCCGCCTGGGCCGCCGAGCCCAAAGAGCTGACGTGGTCGGAGCTGATTCCACCGGATGCCGAACCGGAAGTGCCGAACATGCAGCCTCTGCACAACCTTTCCAGCATGGCGGATGCGTTGGAGTCGGCGCCGGCGGCCAAGCAGGAAATGCCCAACGCGCCAGTGGTGCCTGCGCTCAACGGCCAGCATATTCGCTTGCCCGGTTACATCGTGCCTCTGGAAGTCAGCGAAAACGGGCGCACCACCGAATTCTTGCTGGTGCCGTATTTCGGCGCGTGCATCCATGTGCCGCCGCCGCCGTCGAACCAGATCGTGCATGTCAAAAGCGAAATCGGCGTGAAGCTCGATGAGCTCTACCAGCCGTATTGGATCGAAGGCGCGATGCAGGTCAAACCGTCCACCAGCGAGCTGGCCGATGCCGGTTACCAGATGGAAGCCGAGAAAATTTACATGTACGAACTGCCTGAATAAGGCTGATCGCCCTTTCATTGAGCTGAGTCAAAAGACCGGACGGAACGATCTTTACCATTGGACGTACAACTTTTAAACGTCCTTTGGAGCTCCCATGAACAAGTCTCTGCTCGGCGCGTCCCTCTTCGCGCTCGCCCTCGTCGCCCCCGTTGCACACGCTCACGAAGCGGGCGACATTCTGGTGCGCGCCGGTGCAATCACCGTGAACCCGAAGGCGGACAGCGGCCACGTCAAGGTTGACCAGGGCCCGCTGGCCGGCACCAACCTGGGCGGCAAGGCGACCATGAGCAGCGACACCCAACTGGGCCTGAACTTCGCCTACATGCTGACCAACCACGTCGGTATCGAGCTGCTGGCCGCCACGCCGTTCGAGCATGATGTGAAGATCAAGGGCACCGCCCTGAGCCCGGCCAACGGCAAGCTCGGCACCCTGAAACACCTGCCGCCAACCTTGAGTGTCGTGTACTACCCACTCGACAACAAGTCGGCCTTCCAACCGTACGTGGGCGCCGGTATCAACTACACCTGGATCTACGACGAACACGTCGGCAGCCGTGCCCAGGGCGCAGGTTTCAGCAACTTCAAGGCTGAAAACTCCTGGGGCTGGGCCGCACAGATCGGCGCGGACTACATGATCAACGATAAGTGGATGATCAACGCCCAGGCGCGCTACATCGACATCAGCACCAAGGCCACCGTGGAAAACAACGGCGTGGCACCGGGCACTCGCGCCAAGGTGAACGTTGATGTGGACCCGATGGTTTACATGGTGGGTATTGGCTACAAGTTCTAAATCCGCCGCACAAAAAAAGGCGCCTGTTTCAGGCGCCTTTTTTTATTGGCCGTGGCGGTAAAACCGATCCAGCAACGCCGGCAACCCCGCCCGCCATGCCCGTGGCTTGATGCCAAAGGTGTGGAGGATTTTCTTGCAGGCGAGCACCGCGTGTTGCGGTTCTTCGCTCGCATCCGGCCGGGCCGCGTGAGCCTGGGCGGTGGGGGATTCGATCGCCAGCGGGTGAAAGTTGCGCGCTTCGGTGAGGATCGCCTGGCCCAGCGCCAACGGTGTGGTCGCCTCCTGGCCGGCGTAGTGATAGGTGCCCCACAGCGGCGCCGCACAATCGAGTTGCTTGAGCACCGAGATGATCACCCGCGCCGCATCATCCACCGGCGTCGGGTTGCCGCGACGGTCGTCCGCCATCAGCAATTCATCCGGTTTCTCGGCCCGAGCCAAAAAACGCCCGAGGGTGCCGTCGACACTGTCATCCAGCAGCCAGCCAAACCGCAGCAACACATGCTGCGGGCAGGTGGCGCGCACGCTCTGCTCGATGCGCCACAACGCCTGGCCGCGCAGGCCCAGGGGCACCGGCTCGTCTTTTTCGCTGTACGCAGTGGCGCGGGAGCCATCGAACACGCGGTAGCTGGACGGTTGCAGCAAAGTGATGTTGTGGTGCTGGCACAACTCGGCCAGGCGTTCGATGGCGAACTCCTGGGCAGCCAGACGGGTTTCGCTGACCGCTTCGGCCTGGAACCAGTCGAAATAGTAGGCGAGGTTGATCAACGCATCGGGACGGGTGTCGTCGAGCAATTGGGTGAGGCTCGCGGCATCCCAGCCGTCTTGGGGCGGTTTGGGTGCGAGGAAACCGATGTCTTCCTCTGCACCGAGGCGAATCAGCGCCTGCCCGAGGGCATTCCCGCCGCCCAGTAACATAAGGCGCATTCGCATAGATTGAGCAGGCCCGGTCTGTTTGGAACGAAGGTTTTCTGGTCTTGGCCAGAATCGTTGCATTTTGCGGGTTTGTAGCGCAACCGTCACGGATTAACTATCTTCGCGCCAGCCTCGGTAGGTTCATGCTCAAGGGCCGTCCGCGCCGGCACCATGACCTGCTGTGGATAAGTCTGCGCGAAATGCACCTCGTCACAGTTATCCACAAGCTTTTTCAGGCGCTGGTTGAACGCGCGGCTCACCGCGTATTGCCCGCCCGACACCGTGCGGAACTGCGCCGTGAGCACCACGCCGTTGAGGTCCATCTTGTCGACGCCGAAGACTTCCAGCGGGCCTTGCAGGTTGTACTTGAGGAACACGTCATCCCGGATCGACTGCCCTGCCTCGCGGATCAGCTCAACCGCCCTGTCCACATCCGTGTCGTAGGTGAACTGCACCGAGAAGAACGCATAGGCAAATTGCCGCGACTGGTTGGTGACTGCCTTGATCTGCCCGAATGGCACCGAGTGCACAAAACCCTTGCCGTCGCGCAGGCGCAAGGTGCGGATGGTCAGGCCTTCGACGGTGCCGGCGTGACCGGAGTCGAGTACCACCCAGTCGCCGATGGACAGCGTGTCTTCGATGATGATGAACAGCCCGGTGATCACATCTTGCACCAACTGCTGCGAGCCAAAACCAATGGCCAGGCCGACCACCCCGGCACCGGCCAGCAGCGGCGCGACGTTGATCCCGAGGTTGGCCATGGTGGTGATCGCGCAGATCACCACCAGGATGATCTTCACCGCATTACGCAGCAGCGGCAGGATGGTCTTCACCCGCGTGCTCGGTTGGCGACTGGAGCGCTTGTTGACCGGCGGTTTCAGCGCTTCCTGGATCGCCGTGTCTAGCACCACCCAGAACAGCCAGGTCATCAACAGGATCAGGCCGATGCTGCTGAGAGAATCGCTGATTGCCCGGCCCACCGAGTTGCGCTGGGCGAATTCGAACAGCGACACGCCCCAGATCCGCCCGAGGATTTCGATAAACGCGATGGCCATGACAATGCGCAGGATCGCGTGCAACAGGCTGAGGAAGCGTTCCTTGTAGGCGCTGCTGCGCTGGATCGCCACTTGGCTGCGGGACTTGAACAGATGTTGCAGCACCGTACTGAGGAACACCGTGCCGATCAGCAGGATCGTAGTGAACAGCGCGCAACGCAGGACTTTCTGGTTGTCGTCACCGGCGCCGATCAGGTTGATCGCCGACACCAGCACCATCAACAGGATCGGCCAATACCACAGGCCAGAAAATATCCGCAGCGATTGTTGCAGCGCCGGATGTTTAAGGCGTTGAGCCAATGGCCGGTTGCGAATCAGGTGGGCCACCGGGCGGCGCAGGCGGACCACCAACATGCCGAAAATCACCGCCGCGAACAGCCCGGTAAACACCGCGATGCTGCTGGTGATATTGCCACCGAGCTGGCGGGCGATCTGCGGGCTGGTCAGCGCGTCGCTGAGGGCGGCGAGGAAGCCGATCAGGAACAACGGCTTGGGGCAGTAGCTGCGAATGATCCGAACCGCCGGGCGCTTGTGCCCGACATTGAACATGACAATCACGCACAACAGCATTGAGGTGGAAAAGATGCCGCTGCTGGTGGCGTAGGCAAAACACAGCGCCAGCGCGCGACCTACAGAGGTGGGCAGGAAGTGACTGACGTAAAGCGTCAGCGGCAGACAGACAAGCGCGGGAATCGTGTAGGGAATTACATACCCGAGCACCGCCAGCAGGCGTTCGCGCCGTTCGAAGAAGGTGCGGCGCCCCAGGCGCTGTACGATAAATCGCCCCAACAGCGTCAGCGCCACAAAAGCGCCTACCCACACGCCGGACAGTAGCAGGAAATCCCCCGCCACGCTCCAGGGTGAACGCGCAGCGGTCTGGTTGACCAGCCGCCCGACCTCGTCGGCCGCTCGGTCCGCGCGCAGGCGCCATTCGTCGATCAGGTTCTGATTGAGGTCGAGCTTTTGCTGTACGTCGTCGATGCTGGAACTGATCGCCCCCAGCAGCCCGCCCTCCACCAGCAGTTCCGGCTTGGCCGGCGCTTCAGGTTCCGGCGCGGTGGCCGCCGCTTGCAGCGCGCCACTGCCGCAAAACAGCAGCGCGCCGAGCAGTAATGCAGTCTTGAGATTCAGCAAAACACCGAGCTCCTTCAGAAGGGTCTGTAAGGAACTGACGGGTTTGCGCTTTGATCGTTCCCCTTCAGCGGCATCTTTATGCCGTCTGTAGGACGCTGGAAACTTTCCGTCAAAAATCACAGTCAGCCATAAACGGGGGCCAGGCCCCCACTTCTTTCACAGGAGCAATCATGGCTGCGATCCCCGACTGGGTGCCCATCACCCCCAGCGTCGCCATCACTCGCTTCACGGTGCTGACGGTCAATATCCACAAGGGCTTTACCGCCCTGAATCGACGTTTCATCCTGCCCGAGCTGCGTGAAGCGGTGCGTAGCGTGGGCGCCGACATGGTGTTTTTGCAGGAAATCCATGGCACCCACGAGCGCCATCCACAGCGGTTCAGCGACTGGCCGAACATGCCGCAATACGAGTTCCTCGCCGACAGCATCTGGCCGCAGTTCGCCTATGGCCGCAACGCGGTCTACCCCCATGGCGACCATGGCAACGCGTTGCTGTCGAAATTCCAGATCGTGCGCTACGACAATCTCGATATTTCCCAAAGCGGCCATGAAAACCGTGGCCTGCTGCATTGCGTGCTGCGCCTGCCGGGCACCGGTCAGGAGATCCATGCAATCTGCATCCACTTGGGCTTGCGCGAAGTGCACCGCCAGCAGCAATTGCGCTTGATTGAGCAGCGCATCAGCGAGATTCCGGCCGACGCCCCGCTGATCGTGGCCGGTGATTTTAACGATTGGCGCCAAAAGGCCGACCTGAGCAAGGCGGGCTTGAAGGAGGTGTTTATTGAATCCATGGGCAAACCGGCACGCACCTTCCCGGCACGCCTGCCATTGCTGCCGCTGGACCGGATTTATGTGCGCAATCTGAAGGTGCATAACCCTCGGGTGCTGACGACGCGGCCGTGGTCTCACTTGTCCGATCATGTGCCGCTGTCGGTGGAGGTCGAGCTATGAACGTGGCTGTGGAACATATCTCCACCGACCAGCCGCCGGACGAAGCCAAGGCCCGCGACCTGGATTACGGCTGGCAGAGTGGTAACCAGGTCGAGTTGCTGGAGAACGGTGAGGCGTATTTTCCCAAGGTGTTCGAAGCCCTGCGCGCGGCCCGACGGGAGATTCTGCTGGAGACCTTTATCCTTTTCGAAGACAAGGTGGGCCATGAACTGCACGGCATCCTGATCGAGGCTGCGCAGCGTGGTGTGAAGGTGGTGGTGAGCCTCGATGGCTTTGGTTGCGGCGAACTGAGCCCGTCGTTTCTGGGCGAATTGGCGGACGCCGGAGTGACGGTGCAGATGTTTGACCCGGCGTCCAAGACCCTGGGTTTTCGCACCAACTGGTTTCGTCGCCTGCACCGCAAGATTGTGGTGGTGGATGCAGAAGTGGCGTTTATCGGCGGGATCAACTTTTCCGCCGATCACTTGGGCGATTTCGGCCCCGAAGCCAAGCAGGATTACGCGGTGCAGGTGGTGGGGCCGGCGGTGGCGGACCTGCATCATTTCGCCCTGGCGCAAAGTGGTCGCCAGGTGCGCACGCGACGTGGCTGGCGGCGGCGCCAGCAGCGGCCTTCGTTGTGGTCCACCGACCAGGGCGATGGCCTGGTGCGCCTGATTTACCGCGACAACGTGCAGCATCGCGATGACATTGAAGAGGCGTACATCCACGCGCTGAGCAAGGCGCAACAGCGTGTGGTGATCGCCAACGCCTACTTCTTCCCCGGCTACCGCCTGTTGCGGGAAATCCGTAATGCCGCGCGCCGTGGCGTGCAGGTGCAACTGATCATGCAGGGCCAGCCCGATGTGCTGCTGGCCAAGCTGGCGGCGCGCATGCTCTACGACTATCTGCTCAAGGACGGCGTGGTGATCCACGAATACTGCCAGCGCCCGCTGCATGGCAAGGTGGCGTTGGTGGATGACGAATGGAGCACCGTGGGATCGAGCAACCTGGACCCGTTGAGCCTGTCGCTGAACCTGGAAGCCAACGTGTTGATTCGTGACCGCGCGTTCAATCAACAACTGTTCGAACGCCTGGAAACACTTGCCCACAATCATTGCCAGACCATGCCGGAAAACCGCAAACCGCGCCTGTGGCTGTGGCGATTGACCGTGGGCTTCCTGGTGTTTCATGTGATGCGCCACTTCCCGGCCTTGACCGGTTGGTTACCGGCGCACAAGCCACGCTTGAAACCCATCGAGAGCCAGGCCAATGACCGCTGAATCCCGGTTCACACGCTGGAAGAAACCGCTGACCATCGCTTTTTTCCTGGCGCTGATCGTGCTTTTCACCCTGCTCGCGCGGCGCATCGATTGGAGCGAAGTGGTGCAGACCCTGGGCGACTTCAAGGTGCGCACACTGGTGATCGCCGGCGCACTGACGCTGTGCAGCTTTTTGGTGTACGCCAGCTTCGACTTGATCGGCCGCACCTACATCCGCCAGAACCTGGTGTGGAAGCAAATCCTGCCGGTGGGCATCATCAGCTACGCGTTCAACCTCAACCTGAGCGCGTGGGTCGGCGGCATCGCCATGCGTTATCGCCTGTATTCGCGCTTGGGCGTGAGCACCGGCAATATCGCCAAGATCCTCGGCCTGAGCCTGGCCACCAATTGGTTTGGCTACATGGCGATTGCCGGGGTGGTGTTCAGCAGCGGTCTGGTGACCATGCCGCCGGGGTGGAAGGTCAGCACCACGGCCTTGCAAGGCATTGGCGCGTTGTTGGTACTGGCCAGCCTCGGTTATCTGGTGGCCTGCCAGTTTTCGAAAAAGCGTGCGTGGACGATTCGCGGCATGGAAATCAACCTGCCGTCCGTGCGCATGGCGTGCTTGCAATTGCTGCTCGGCGCATTGAATTGGTCTCTGATGGCGGCGGTGATCTTCACCTTATTGCCGGCCAAGCTGGATTATCCGCTGGTGCTGGGTGTGTTGCTGATCAGCGCGATTGCCGGAGTGCTCACCCATATTCCGGCCGGGCTGGGCGTGCTGGAGGCGGTGTTTATTGCGCTGTTGCAGCATGAGGCGTCGCGGGGCAGCTTGCTTGCCGGGTTGATCGCGTATCGGGCGATTTACTTCATCTTGCCGCTGCTGATCGCGCTGGTGATGTACCTCGGTGTGGAGGCCAAGGCGAAGGCGTTGCGGGTGAAGAAAACACCCGCTTGAACGCTTTACTGGGACTGAATGATGCTCAACCGTTCGCCCACCACCATCTCGGTGATCCAGTCCACCAGGATTGAGGTGTAGGCCTGTTGGGACACCGGATCGCTGAGGGAATGGTCGGCGCCGTCGATGATGCGATGGGTCAGTGAGTGGGTCTGCTGGCACGCCGCGCGGTAGCTCATGATGGTGGCGTGGGGCACGTGGTCATCGGTTTCCGATTCGACGATCAACACATCACCGGTAAAGGCCGAACACGCGTGCAAGGCGCGATTGGTTTCGGCGTGGACCAAGGTGCTGCGGTAATCCATCAGGTCGGCCTTATCCAGATCACGCTTGGGTTTGAGCCATTCCTGATCGCGGTACAACGCCGGTACGCGCAGCGCCAGCCAGCGCACCGGGCGCAACGAGGTGAGAATCGCCGCAAGGTAACCGCCGTAACTGGTGCCCACCACCGCCACCGCCGAGGTGTCGATGGCCGGGTGCGACAGCAGACGGTCATAGGCCGCCAGCAGGTCGCGCAGGTTGTCTTCGCGGGTGACGCGGGACAATGGAATGCCCGTGCCGGCGTGCCCGCGCAGGTCGAAAGTCAGGCACACGCAACCCAAGCCGGCGATGCCTTTGGCGCGTTCCAGGTCTCGCTCCTGGCTGCCGCCCCAACCGTGCACAAACAACACGCCGGGGACTTTGGATTTAGGGCTGAGGAAGGTGCCGCTCATCTGTTCGTCGTCGATATCGATCGCAATGCTTTCGCTTTTAGCCGTCATAAGCCTTAACCGTCACGTACTTGAGAAGAAACTCGCTGTTTTCCGCCGGACCGCGATACACCTCGATGGCATTGGCTGGCAGCGGTTGGTCCACGTAGGTTTCCACCGAGGACACATGGATCGCACGCAGGCTAGGGTTGTTGATAAAACTTTGCAGCGCCGCGACTTCCGCGCTGCTGGCCCCGCCCATGCGCCAGGATTGTTCGAGTACACCGCTGCGGCGTTGGCCGTCACTGTCCAGGCCCTGAGCGATGTCGTAGTTGCGCCGCGATGCGTAGAAACCGGGGTACGCTTCGTCGGCCGCGGTGTCGAAGACCTGGGCTTGTTCGATGGCTTCACGTACGTCGTCGGGCAGTTCGAGTTGCAGCAGGTCGTCGTAGTCACCGGGCACTACCAACAGCTTGGAGCCGCCGTAGACCTCTTCGCCCTGCCCGTCCTTCGTCAGGTATTGCTCGCCGCAGTAGCTGAACACGTGATCGCCGATAAAGCTTTGGCCAACGCTGTGGGTGACCACATCGTGCAGGTCCTGCTCCAGCACCACGCCTTCGTTGAAGAGTTTCGCGGCATCCGGTCGCGCCAGCACCGCTTCGAATTCGTCCAGGCTGTGGATAACTTCCTGGCCTCGGCCGGCGCAGGCGTGCACGGGTTTCAAGCGGATGGGACCGCTGTAGAGCAAGCGTGTGGCGGCGGGCCGCGCGTCTTCCAGTGCAAAGACGCTCAGACCGTCCAGCACGACTTTTCGTACACGCTCGCAAAACAACGCCGACCAACCTTGCGGCGCTTTGGCTTCAGGACCGAGCAAGCCATGACTGATGGCTTTGGTGCAGATGAAGTCGTGGTCGACGTAACCGCCCCACAAATCCTCCGGCCCCTTGATATTCAGCGCTCGGGCTTGGGCCGGGCCGACCAGGGTCTGTGTGGGCAGCAGATAAAGGGCCCGCCCCGCGTGCAGATCAGTGTCATAGCTGCCGCCGAACTTGAGCCCAAGGATCTGCGCCAGCCAGCGCGCCAGAGCGCGGTTGGTTTCGATCTCATGCAGCGGCGCGCCCTCGCGTATGGAGTGAGCAACCACCAGCTTCTTGCGTTGAGTCGGGGTCATGCGTCCCCCTTGGCCATCCCGCCATGTGTGTAGACGGAACGTTGCAGAGATCAGGCCAAGGCGCGTTCGGGCGAGATTGCATTCAAATCAATCGGTTGCCGGAAAAACGATGGCAGATGGCCTGTTTTATTCTGCACGACCACCCGATAACGCGGCGGTGTTCTGCACGATTCACACGCCGAAACGGCTGCGATAATCGCTGGGCGTCAGTCCGGTGATCTTCTTGAAGAGGGCGCGAAAGGCACTCGGATCCTGGTAGCCGACGGTCCAGGCGATATGGTCGATGGTGCCGTTGGTGAATTCGAGCATCTGCCGCGCCTTGCCCACCCGCAGGTGCTGACAGTATTCGGTGGGCTTCAAACCCGTGGCGCTGCGAAAGCGCCGTAGGAAGGTGCGCTCTTCCAAACCGGCTTCCCGAGCCATCGCCGCCAGGGATACATCCACCGCGCCGCTGGCCTGCAACCCGTGTTGAACCTTGAGGATGGCCGCGTCGCCGTGGCCGAGAATCGGCGCAAAGTTACTGCCGCATTGGCTGGCGCTGTCACTGTGCTCGATCACCAGGAAACGCGCGGTATCGGCCGCGATGCTCGGGCCCATCAGGCGGTCGACCAGGCGCAGGCCGAGTTCGGACCAGGCCATCAAGCCGGCGGTGGTGATCAAGTCGCCGTCATCGACGATGGGTTTATCCGCCTCCAGGCGCACCGCCGGGTAACGGGCGGCGAAGGATTTGGCGGAAGACCAATGGGTGGTGGCGCTGCGTCCGTCGAGCAACCCACTGCGCGCCAGCATGATCGAGCCAATGCATACACCGCCCAGCACAGTACCTGCCGCGTGTTGCTGGCGAATCCACTCCAATAGCGCGGGGGGCGCCTGCTCCTCTGTAAACTCACCAATCGACGGTGGCACCAGCACAGCCATCATCGGTTGCTCGGAGCCAGGATGGCTGCTGAATACACGCGCCGGTTTACCGGTAACATCTACCTGCCAATGGCTGACCCGCAGCAACGGCAATTGCGCGGACTGATGCTCGGCGGCGATGCGGTTGGCCACGCCGAACAGGTCGGTCAAGCCATGCACGGCCGCCAACTGCGCACCCTGGTAGATCAACACGCCCAGTTCGACGACCACCATTGTCAGTTTTCCCCCTGTTATTGTCGGTGCAGCCAATCCCCGGTGAAGGCGCCAGCTAAGATACTGGGCCCATCAACCCATCACGAGGCAACACACATGGCCAAGCAAGCGCTCATCCTAATCGATATCCAGAACGACTACTTCCCTCAGGGCAAGTGGCCACTCGACGGCGTCGACGCCGCGGCAGACAAGGCCGCGCAAGTGCTGCAGGCGTTTCGCCAGGCGGGCGATGCGGTGATTCATGTGCGTCATGAGTTCACCTCCGAGGACGCGCCGTTCTTCACACCGGGCTCCGAGGGTGCGCATCTGCACAGCAAAGTGTTGAACGAAGGCAATGAGCCGGTGGTGCTTAAACACTTTGTGAATGCGTTTCGCGAAACCCGGCTACGCGAACTGCTGGAACAACGCAGCATCACCGACCTGGTGGTGGTGGGCAGCATGAGTCATATGTGTATCGACGCTGTGGTGCGGGCGGCGGCGGATCTGGGCTACAAGGTCACGGTGATTCATGACGCGTGTGCCACGCGGGACCTGGAATTCAATGGGCAGGTGATTCCAGCGGCGCAGGTGCATGGGGCGTACATGGCCTCGCTGGCGTTTGGGTATGCGGGTGTGGTGTCGGCGGATGAGTACTTGAAGGCACAAGCGGCGGCTTGACCGCCACTTGGCTTTTAGGCGTTAGCGAGTCGCGATGATGAACAGGCGCGGAAACGGCAGCAACACCGTGCCATCAGCCAATGCGGGATAGGCCTTAATAATTCGCGCCTGGTATTCCTGTAGGAAAGCGGCTTTTTCGCTATCGGTCAAAGGCGCGAGGAACGGCCTCAGCGCCGACGCCTTGAACCACTCCACCACTGCCGCGTGATCCGCCAGCGGGTGCTGGTAGGTGGTGCGCCATACATCGACGGTGCTGCAATGTTTGCTCAGCAGTTCGTAGTAGTAGCTCGCCGTGTGGCGCTCGTTATGTTTGACCGTTCCGATCTTGGCCGACCATGGCCCCTCCGCCGCGACTTCGCGGGCGAGCCGGTGGGCGGGCTCATCGAGATTGTCCGGGGTTTGCACCGCCAGCGTGCCACCCGGCGCCAGTTGGTGGA
Source organism: Pseudomonas sp. P7759 (assembly GCF_013386445.1). NCBI lineage: Bacteria > Pseudomonadati > Pseudomonadota > Gammaproteobacteria > Pseudomonadales > Pseudomonadaceae > Pseudomonas > Pseudomonas sp. P7759. Next base: position 41,978 of record NZ_JACART010000039.1, on the reverse strand, counting down.
CCAGATGCGGGTAAAGCGTGGCGTGGTCCGGCAACCATTGCAGGGATGCATTGGCCAGGATCACATCGAAGGCTTGCGCAGGTTTCCAGTCACCGATATCCGCCAGTTCAAAGTTCAGCCCCGGCAGCCGTTTGCGGGCGTCCACCAACATGTCATCGGAGCTGTCCATGCCGGTGACGTGTGCCTGCGGGAAGCGCTCCGCCAGCACTTCAGTGGAGTTGCCGGGGCCGCAGCCCAGGTCGACGGCGTTGCGCACCTCGGTATTCGCAATGGCCGCGACCAGGTCACGGACGGGACGGGTGCGCTGCTGTTCGAACATCGTGTATTGCTTGGCTGACCAGGTCATCACGGCTTTCCTTCTTTTTGAGGTTGGCCACAGCCTAAATCTTGTGAGCCATGAGAACAAATGCCAGGATTGAAGCCCTCCCATACCTCAAAAGTATTCCTATGCTGGAGCTTCGCCAACTCAAGGCCTTCGTTGCCATCGCAGAAGAAGGCTATATCACCCGCGCAGCCGAACGCCTGGGCATGCAGCAGCCACCGTTGACGCGGATGTTGCAAAGCCTTGAGGCCGAATTGGGCGTGGTGTTGATGGAGCGCCTGCCCCGTGGCGTTCGCCCCACCACCGCCGGGCTCGCGTTGCTGGATGAGGCGCGGGAAATCCTCGCACAGGCTGAAGGCGTCGCGGATGTAGTCCGCCGTGCCGCACGCGGTGAACGTGGCCGGCTGGCCATTGGTTTTACGAGTTCGGCTGCCTTGCATCCTTTTGTACCGAGTGTGCTGCGGCTGTTTCGCGAAACCTTTGTCGGCGTAACCGTCGTGCTAGAGGAAGCCGGCACCGGCGAGTTGCTGGACGCATTGGTACACGAAAAACTCGACGCGGCGTTTATCCGCTCGCCTCTCAGCGGGACACAGTCGCTGCAGGACGAACCCATCCTGGTGGAACCGATGCTGCTGGCGCTGCCCACCGATCATCCGCTGGCGCTTGATGCAGGCTGTCCCCTGCCCTTGAAGGCACTGGCGACCGAATCCTTCGTGCTTTATCGCCGGCGCGTGGGCCTGGGGTTGTATGACGCAATCCTGGTGGCGTGCCGCGAAGCTGGGTTCAGCCCGCAAGTGGTGCAGGAAGCCCCACGCATGACCGCGACATTGAGCCTGGTGGCGGCGGGACTTGGCGTGTCCATCGTGCCGGCGTCGATGCAGCGGTTGCGCGGGGACGGCATCGTGTATCGGGAATTGACGGAGTGCCGCAGCCTGGTGGCACCGCTGCATTTGGCGACGCGGATCGATGACGGTTCGGCGGTGTTACGCCGGTTCAAGGATTTGGTTTTCATCGCCGCGTCGACTGAAGCTGATCACGGCCAATAAAAAACCCCCGAGACCTGAGTCAAACGGGGGTTTGCGTGTTCCGGATTTTAAATCCTAGAACGGGATATCGTCATCAAAGCTGTCGAAATCCGCAGCCGGTTGCGGAGCAGCCTGTTGTGGCGCTGGACGCGACTCACGCTGTGGCTGCTGGCTTGGCTGTGGACGGGACTGCTGTGGACGCGGTGCCGAGTTGGACATGCCGCCCTGGCCCTGTTGGTCGCCCTGTGGACGGCCGCCCAGCAGTTGCATGGTGCCCTGCATGTCGACCACGATTTCGGTGGTGTAACGCTTGATGCCGTCTTTTTCCCACTCGCGGGTCTGCAGCTTGCCTTCGATGTAGACCTGCGAACCTTTGCGCAGGTATTCGCCAGCAATCTCAGCGACCTTGCCGAACATCGACACGCGGTGCCATTCGGTTTTCTCGACCTTCTGGCCAGTCTGCTTGTCGGTCCACTGTTCGCTGGTCGCCAGACTCAGGTTGGTCACGGCGTTACCGTTAGGCAAGTAGCGAACTTCGGGATCCTGGCCGCACGTACCGACCAATATGACTTTGTTAACCCCACGGGCCATAACGTTCTCCTAGGCTGGGCGCGCTGTCGGCACTGGGTTGACCAGTTGCTCGAGCGTCGCGCGATCCAATAATTCGGTGTCCAATTTGATGTAAATGGCCGCCTCTTCCGCGACCACGACTGCATCTGTTACCCCTACGACTGCCTTGAGGCGCTCTACCAGACCGCTTTCGCGGATCGCCTCAGGCGATAGCGGCAAACGCAGACTTGTGACGTAGGGAGGTTCGCGCATGGTAACAGCAAAGGCCAGCCAAAGTGCAGCCAGCCCGGCGCATCCGAGGAAGACAACCGACAAACCGCCATGCTGGAACATCCAGCCCCCCATGATGCCGCCCAGTGCAGAACCGAGGAACTGGCTGGTGGAATACACCCCCATCGCCGTGCCCTTGCCGCCGGCCGGTGAAACTTTACTGATCAGCGAAGGCAATGAAGCCTCCAGCAGGTTGAACGCGGTGAAAAAAACCACCGTGCCGATTACCAGCGCCCGCAGGCTGTCGCCGAACTGCCAGAAGAATAGCTCAGTGAGCATCAGCGTCGTGACGGCGCCGAGCAGGATTCGTTTCATTTTGCGTTTTTTCTCGCCATAGATGATGAACGGGATCATGGCGAAGAACGAAATCAACAGCGCAGTGAGGTAGACCCACCAGTGCTGCTCCTTGGGCAGGCCGGCTTTTTCCACCAAGGCCAGGGGCAAGGCGACGAAGCTGCACATCAGCATCGCGTGTAATACGAAGATACCTAAATCCAGGCGCAGCAGGTCCGGGTGCTTGAGCGTCGGCAAGAGCGCCTTGCGTGCGACGCCCGACTCGCGATGCTGCAATGTGCCGGTGGAGCGCGGCACCATGAAGGCCACGATCACGATGCCGAACAACGCCATACCGCCGGTGGCGAGGAACAGTCCATGCAAGCCGAACGCACGGGTCAGCAAGGGACCGACCACCATGGCCACGGCAAACGACAGGCCGATAGTCATGCCGATCATGGCCATGGCCTTGGTGCGGTGTTGTTCGCGGGTCAGGTCCGACAGCAAGGCCATCACCGCCGCAGAAATCGCTCCGGCGCCTTGTAGGATACGTCCGGCAATCACGCCCCAGATGGAATCGGACTGAGCCGCGAGCACACTGCCGAGGGCGAACACGATCAGCCCGAGGTAGATGACCGGGCGGCGGCCAATGCGGTCGGAAATGATCCCGAAGGGAATCTGGAAAATCGCCTGGGTCAGACCGTAGGCGCCAATAGCCAGGCCAATCAATGCGGGGGTCGCGCCTGCGAGATCCATTCCATAGGTCGCCAACACCGGCAACACCATAAACATGCCCAGCATACGGAAGGCGAACACCAGGGCCAGACCGCTTGCCGCTCGGGTCTCGCCGCTACTCATGCGTTCGCTGTGGGGATCGTGCATGGAAAAACCTCGTGTGAACCGGCGGCGATTCTACCAGTCCCATCGATTGAGAGGGTATATGCGGCGGTTTGCCGCGCAGCTTTCATCTAAGGCTGCAAGCGGCCTTTTGACAGTGTATATTCATCCAGTCTTTAGCCGTATACTCCGGCATTATTTACGCCCGCCGTGCGAGGCCATCTTGGACAAGATCCTGATTCGTGGGGCTAGAACCCATAACCTGAAGAACATCGACCTGACCCTGCCCCGGGACAAACTGATCGTCATCACCGGCTTGTCCGGGTCCGGCAAATCGTCCCTGGCGTTTGACACGCTGTATGCCGAAGGCCAGCGTCGCTATGTGGAATCGCTGTCGGCCTATGCCCGCCAGTTCCTGTCGATGATGGAAAAACCCGACGTCGACACCATTGAAGGCCTGTCGCCAGCGATCTCCATCGAGCAGAAGTCGACCTCCCATAACCCGCGTTCCACCGTGGGCACCATCACTGAAATCTACGACTACCTGCGCCTGCTGTACGCACGCGTGGGTATTCCGCGTTGCCCGGACCACGACATTCCCCTGGAAGCCCAGACCGTCAGCCAGATGGTCGACCTGGTGCTGGCCCAGCCGGAAGGCGCCAAGCTGATGCTGCTGGCGCCGGTGATCCGCGAGCGCAAGGGTGAACACCTTTCCGTCTTCGAAGAGCTGCGGGCCCAGGGTTTTGTACGCGCGCGCATCAACGGCAAGCTCTATGAGCTGGACGAAGCGCCGAAGCTCGACAAACAGAAGAAGCACTCGATTGATGTGGTCGTCGACCGCTTCAAGGTGCGCGCCGACCTGCAACAACGCCTGGCGGAATCCTTCGAGACCGCCCTGAAGCTGGCCGACGGCATCGCCTTGGTTGCACCGATGGACGACGAGCCGGGCGAAGAGATCATCTTCTCCGCGCGCTTTGCCTGCCCGATCTGCGGCCATGCCATCAGCGAACTGGAACCCAAACTGTTTTCCTTCAACAACCCGGCCGGCGCCTGCCCGACGTGCGACGGCCTGGGCGTGAAGCAGTTCTTCGACATCAAGCGCCTGGTCAATGGCGACCTGACGCTGGCGGAGGGCGCGATACGCGGCTGGGACCGGCGCAACGTCTACTACTTCCAGATGCTCGGGTCGTTGGCTTCGCACTACAAGTTCAGCCTGGAAGTACCGTTCAACCAACTGCCGGCGGATCAGCAGAAGGTCATCCTGCACGGCAGCGGCTCGCAGAACGTCGACTTCAAATACCTGAACGACCGTGGCGATATCGTCAAGCGCTCCCACCCGTTCGAAGGCATTGTGCCGAACCTGGAGCGCCGCTACCGCGAGACCGAATCGGCCAGCGTGCGTGAAGAGTTGGCGAAGTTTCTCAGCACCCAACCTTGCCCGGATTGCCGCGGCACTCGCCTGCGTCGTGAGGCGCGGCATGTGTGGGTGGGCGAGAAGACCTTGCCGGCGGTGACCAACCTGCCGATCGGGGATGCCTGCGAGTACTTTGGCGTGCTCAAGCTGACCGGGCGCCGTGGGGAGATCGCCGACAAGATCCTTAAGGAAATTCGCGAGCGGTTGCAGTTCCTGGTCAACGTGGGCCTGGATTACCTGTCGCTGGATCGCAGCGCCGATACCCTGTCCGGCGGTGAAGCCCAGCGGATTCGCCTGGCCAGCCAGATTGGTGCTGGTCTCGTGGGTGTGTTGTACATCCTCGATGAGCCGTCGATTGGCTTGCACCAGCGTGACAACGATCGCCTGCTGGGCACGTTGAAACACCTGCGGGATATCGGCAACACGGTGATTGTGGTCGAGCACGATGAAGATGCGATTCGCCTGGCGGATTATGTGGTCGACATCGGCCCGGGCGCGGGCGTGCATGGCGGGCACATTGTCGCTGAAGGCACGCCGGCTGAGGTCATGGCGCATCCGGATTCGCTGACCGGTAAGTACTTATCTGGCCGTGTGAAGATCGCAGTGCCGGCCAAACGTACACCGCGTAACAAGAAGCTGGCACTGCACCTCAAGGGCGCACGCGGTAACAACTTGCGCAATGTCGACCTGGAAATCCCACTGGGCTTGCTGACCTGTGTGACCGGTGTTTCCGGCTCGGGGAAATCGACGCTGATCAACAATACGCTGTTCCCCTTGAGTGCCACCGCCCTGAACGGCGCGACCACCTTGGAAGCAGCGGCGCACGACAGCATCAAAGGCCTGGAACACCTGGATAAAGTGGTCGATATCGACCAGAGCCCGATTGGCCGGACGCCACGATCCAACCCGGCAACCTACACCGGTTTGTTCACGCCTATTCGTGAACTGTTTGCCGGGGTTCCGGAATCCCGCTCTCGGGGTTACGGGCCAGGCCGGTTCTCGTTCAACGTCAAGGGCGGGCGCTGTGAAGCGTGCCAGGGCGATGGCTTGATCAAGGTTGAAATGCACTTTCTCCCGGACATCTACGTGCCGTGTGATGTGTGCAAGAGCAAGCGCTATAACCGCGAAACCTTGGAGATCAAGTACAAGGGCAAGAGCATCCACGAAACCCTGGAGATGACCATCGAGGAAGCACGGGTGTTCTTCGACGCGGTCCCGGCGTTGGCGCGCAAGCTGCAAACACTGATGGACGTGGGCTTGTCCTACATCAAGCTGGGCCAGTCAGCGACTACGCTGTCGGGGGGTGAGGCGCAGCGGGTGAAGTTGTCTCGCGAGCTGTCCAAGCGCGATACGGGCAAGACCCTGTATATCCTCGATGAGCCGACCACCGGCCTGCACTTCGCGGATATCCAGCAGCTGTTGGACGTGCTGCACCGCCTGCGCGACCACGGCAACACCGTGGTGGTGATCGAGCACAACCTTGATGTGATCAAGACGGCCGATTGGCTGGTGGACCTTGGGCCGGAAGGCGGCTCCAAAGGTGGCCAGATCATTGCCGTGGGCACGCCGGAGCAGGTTTCCGAAATGCCGCAGTCGCACACCGGTTACTACTTGAAACCATTGCTGGAACGCGACCGGGCCTGACTTTTTCGGGCCCAATGAAAAGCCCCTGTCACTTTACGGTGACAGGGGCTTTTTTGTGGCCGGGAATCAGAACTGCGATTGCAGGTAGTTTTCCAGACCAATCAGCTTGATCAGGCCCAACTGCTTTTCCAGCCAGTAGGTGTGATCTTCTTCTGTGTCGTTCAACTGCACCCGCAGGATTTCACGGGTGACGAAGTCGCTGTGCTGCTCACAGAGCTCGATGCCCTTGCAGAGCGCGGCACGGACCTTGTACTCGAGGCGCAGGTCGGCAGCGAGCATGTCAGGGACCGTAGTACCCACATCCAGGTCATCCGGACGCATACGCGGCGTGCCTTCGAGCATGAGGATACGGCGCATCAGTGCGTCGGCGTGCTGTGCCTCTTCTTCCATCTCGTGGTTGATACGTTCGTAGAGCTCGGTAAAGCCCCAGTCTTCGTACATGCGCGAATGGATGAAATATTGGTCACGAGCAGCCAGTTCGCCCGTCAGCAACGTGTTGAGGTAATCGATTACGTCGGGGTGACCTTGCATCGCCCTACATCTCCCTGCTTGAAAGTCTGTAGTTTGAACCATGATGACTTGAAGGTCACGGGATCAACGGCAGAAAAGTGATGTTTTTCGGAGAAAAGTAGCTGAAATAACGCAAAAACCGCCCAAATGAGGGCGGTTCTGCTTATCGTTTAGAGTCAGTTAAGCGATACACCCAGCGCCTTTGCGATTGCTTCTCCATAAGCCGGATCGGCCTTGTAGAAGTGCTGCAGTTGACGTTGAACCACATCACTGGAAACGCCACCCATCGCGCCGGCGATGTTGTTGGTGAGCAAAGCTTTCTGCTCATCGTTCATCAGGCGGAACAGCGCACCGGCGTGGCTGTAGTAATCAGTGTCTTCACGGTGATCGTAACGGTCAGCCGCGCCACTCAGAGCCAATGCAGGCTCCGCATACTGGGGTGCTTGCTTTGGTGCATCGGCGTAGCTGTTTGGCTCGTAGTTAGGCGCTGCGCCGCCGTTGCTACCGAAGGCCATTGAACCATCACGCTGGTAGCTATTCACCTGGTTACGCGGGGCATTCACCGGCAGTTGCTGGTGATTGGTGCCAACGCGATAGCGGTGGGCATCGGCGTACGCGAACACACGACCTTGCAGCATGCGGTCTGGCGACAGGCCGACGCCTGGAACCATGTTGCTTGGGCCGAATGCGGCTTGCTCGACTTCAGCAAAGTAGTTCTGCGGGTTACGGTTCAGCTCCAGCTCACCAACTTCGATCAGCGGGAATTCCTTCTGCGACCAGGTTTTGGTCACATCGAAAGGGTTCTCGTAATGAGCGTTGGCCTGGGCCTCGGTCATGATCTGGATGCAGACGCGCCATTTCGGGAAATCACCGCGCTCGATCGCGCCAAACAGATCACGCTGGGCGTAATCAGGGTCAGTACCGGCCAGGCGAGCAGCTTCAGCCGGCGCCAGATTCTTGATGCCCTGCTTGGTCTTGTAGTGCCACTTGACCCAGTGACGCTCGCCCTTGGCGCTGATCAGGCTGTAGGTGTGACTGCCGAAGCCGTGCATGTGACGGTAGCCATCAGGGATGCCACGGTCCGAGAACAGGATGGTGACCTGGTGCAGTGCCTCTGGGGAGTGCGACCAGAAATCCCACATCATTTGCGCACTTTTCAGGTTGCTTTGCGGCAAACGCTTCTGAGTGTGGATGAAGTCCGGGAACTTCAAAGGATCGCGAATGAAGAACACCGGGGTGTTGTTACCCACGATGTCCCAGTTGCCTTCTTCGGTATAGAACTTCAACGCGAAACCGCGTGGGTCGCGCTCGGTATCTGCCGAACCACGCTCGCCGCCTACGGTGGAAAACCGCAGGAAGGTAGGGGTTTGCTTGCCCACCGACTCGAACAGCTTGGCGCTGGTGTACTGCGTAATGTCTTGGGTGACCGTGAAAGTGCCGTAGGCACCCGAACCCTTGGCGTGCACACGGCGCTCAGGGATATTTTCACGGTTGAAGTGAGCGAGCTTCTCGATCAGATGAAAATCGTCGAGCAGCAACGGGCCGCGTGGGCCTGCGGAACGTGAATTCTGGTTGTCCGCAACGGGGGCGCCGCTGGCGGTGGTAAGGATTTTATTCTGGCTCATGCTCAATTTCCCTCAGGTCGGACTTGGAACTGCCGGCTAATCGGCTTGGGAGGAGTATTGATCATCAATATGACGTCTACAAATTCATTAAATTGTAGTCATCAATAGATATTTTCTACCGAACACTCCAACCCCCATAGTGCCAAGCACAATCTCTGGAAGCTTGTATCGAACACGCTTTTATCACGGGCACAAAAAACCGGGCACTAGGCCCGGTTCTTCGTTACAGCTTGTCGTCTTACTCGGCGCTTACAGCTTCGCCGGCAGTAGCACGATCAACCAACTCGACGTACGCCATAGGCGCGTTGTCGCCAGCGCGGAAACCGCACTTGAGGATGCGCAGGTAGCCACCCTCACGGGTAGCGTAACGCTTGCCCAGGTCGTTGAAGAGCTTACCAACGATAGCTTTCGAACGAGTACGGTCGAAAGCCAGACGGCGGTTAGCCAGGCTGTCTGTCTTGGCCAAAGTGATCAGCGGCTCAGCAACGCGACGCAGTTCTTTAGCTTTCGGCAGTGTAGTTTTGATCAGCTCGTGCTCGAACAGCGACACCGCCATGTTTTGAAACATGGCCTTGCGGTGCGAGCTGGTACGGCTCAGGTGACGACCACTTTTACGATGACGCATGGTTCATTCCTTACCAAACTCACGTTCGGTGATTACGACGATCAGGCAGTCGCCTTGTCGTCCTTCTTAAGACTTGCAGGCGGCCAGTTGTCGAGGCGCATGCCGAGGGACAGACCGCGGGAGGCCAGAACGTCCTTGATTTCAGTCAAGGATTTCTTGCCCAGGTTCGGAGTCTTCAACAGTTCTACTTCGGTACGCTGAATCAGGTCGCCGATGTAGTAAATGTTTTCCGCCTTAAGGCAGTTAGCCGAACGTACAGTCAGTTCCAGATCGTCAACCGGGCGAAGCAGGATCGGATCGATCTCGTCTTCCTGCTCGATTACCACTGGTTCGCTGTCACCTTTGAGGTCGACGAACGCAGCCAACTGCTGTTGCAGAATGGTTGCAGCGCGGCGGATAGCCTCTTCAGGATCCAGAGTACCGTTGGTTTCCAGATCAATAACCAGCTTGTCCAGGTTAGTACGCTGCTCGACACGGGCGTTTTCCACCACGTATGCGATACGGCGAACCGGGCTGAACGAAGAGTCAAGCTGCAAGCGACCAATGCTGCGGCTTTCGTCTTCATCGCTCTGACGCGAGTCGGCCGGTTCATAACCACGACCACGAGCTACGGTGAGCTTCATGTTCAGGGCGCCGTTAGACGCCAGGTTAGCGATTACGTGATCGGGGTTAACGATCTCGACATCATGATCCAGCTGAATATCGGCAGCGGTAACCACCCCCGAACCCTTCTTCGACAAGGTCAGCGTAACTTCGTCACGGCCGTGCAGCTTGATAGCCAGACCTTTAAGGTTCAACAGGATTTCAATTACGTCTTCCTGTACACCTTCGATGGCGCTGTACTCGTGGAGCACACCGTCAATCTCGGCCTCGACTACTGCACAGCCGGGCATTGAGGACAACAGGATGCGGCGCAGCGCGTTGCCCAGGGTGTGGCCAAAACCACGCTCGAGAGGCTCGAGAGTAATTTTGGCGCGGGTTGGACTGACAACCTGCACATCAATGTGGCGGGGTGTCAGGAACTCATTTACCGAAATCTGCATGGATGCACCTATTTTCTAGCCCTTACTTGGAGTAGAGCTCGACAATCAGGCTTTCGTTGATGTCGGCGGACAGATCACTGCGAGCAGGAACGTTCTTGAAAACGCCCGACTTCTTCTCAGTGTCTACTTCTACCCATTCTACGCGGCCACGTTGGGCACACAGATCGAGAGCTTGGACAATGCGAAGTTGGTTTTTTGCTTTCTCGCGAACTGCGACCACGTCACCAGCACGAACCTGGTAGGACGGAACGTTTACGGTCTGACCGTTAACGCTGATCGACTTGTGCGATACCAGCTGACGGGATTCGGCACGAGTCGAACCAAAGCCCATACGGTATACAACGTTGTCCAGACGGCATTCGAGCAGTTGCAGCAGGTTTTCACCGGTTGCACCTTTCTTGCCAGCAGCTTCTTTGTAGTAGCCGCTGAACTGACGCTCGAGAACGCCGTAGATACGACGGACCTTCTGCTTTTCACGCAGTTGGGTGCCGTAATCGGACTGGCGACCGCGGCGTTGGCCGTGGATACCAGGTGCTGCTTCAATGTTGCACTTCGATTCGATCGCGCGCACGCCGCTCTTCAGGAAGAGATCGGTGCCTTCGCGACGAGCGAGTTTGCATTTTGGACCAATGTAACGAGCCATTCTTTACAATCTCCTGGATTACACGCGGCGCTTCTTCGGCGGACGGCACCCGTTGTGCGGGATTGGCGTCACGTCGGTGATGCTGGCGATCTTATAGCCACAGCCGTTCAAAGCACGGACAGCAGACTCACGACCTGGACCTGGACCCTTGACGTTAACGTCGAGGTTTTTCAGGCCATATTCCAGCGCAGCTTGACCAGCACGTTCAGCAGCTACTTGAGCAGCAAACGGGGTGGACTTGCGGGAACCGCGGAAACCCGAACCACCGGAGGTAGCCCAAGAAAGCGCGTTACCTTGACGGTCGGTGATGGTCACGATTGTGTTGTTAAAAGAAGCATGGATGTGGGCGATGCCATCAACCACTGTCTTTTTAACTTTTTTACGAGGACGAGCAGCAGGTTTTGCCATGATAATTTTCCTGTCGATTCGCTGGGGCGATTACTTGCGGATCGGCTTACGCGGACCTTTACGGGTACGCGCGTTAGTCTTGGTACGCTGACCGCGTACTGGAAGACCACGACGATGACGCAGACCGCGATAGCAACCGAGGTCCATCAAACGCTTGATTTTCATGTTGATTTCGCGACGCAGGTCACCTTCAGTGGTGAACTTCGCCACTTCGCCACGCAGCTGTTCAATCTGCTCGTCGCTCAGATCCTTGATCTTAGCGGCTGGGTTTACCCCAGCAACTGCGCAAATTTTCTGCGCAGTAGTGCGACCAACACCATAGATGTAGGTCAGCGAGATAACAGTGTGCTTGTTATCTGGAATGTTAACGCCTGCAATACGGGCCATTCAGTGGGACTCCAATTGACAGCTACCTACGCCCCGGAAGCCAAGAAATAGGGCGCGAGATAATATCGCTGTAATAACAAATAATCAACCCGGCAGCGCACTAGCTGCCGGGCTTCAAGCGGATCACACTCAGCCTTGGCGCTGTTTGTGACGCGGTTCCGCGCTGCAAATTACTCGAACAACACCTTCGCGGCGAATAATCTTGCAGTTACGGCACAGCTTTTTCACCGATGCACGAACTTTCATCACCAACTCCTCGAACCTTATGGGGTACTCAGCGCAACATGCCGCTGCCGTAGCCCTTCAGGTTGGCTTTCTTCATCAGGGATTCGTACTGGTGCGAAACGAGGTGCGATTGTACTTGGGACATGAAGTCCATCACAACCACGACCACGATCAGCAACGAGGTCCCGCCAAGGTAGAACGGAACGTTTGCTGCAACCACCAGGAACTGGGGCAACAAGCACACGGCCGTCATATATAGAGCACCGAACAGGGTCAAACGAGTCAGAACGCCATCAATGTAGCGTGCAGACTGCTCACCTGGACGGATGCCCGGAATAAAGGCACCGGACTTCTTCAGGTTTTCCGCTACGTCTTTCGGATTGAACATCAACGCCGTATAGAAGAAGCAGAAGAAAATAATCCCTGCACTAAACAGCAGAATATTCAACGGCTGACCAGGAGCGATCGACTGAGAGAGGTCCTGCAGCCAGCCCATATTTTCGGACTGACCAAACCAGGTACCCAACGAAGCCGGAAACAGCAAAATGCTGCTCGCGAAAATTGCCGGAATAACACCGGCCATATTCACTTTCAGCGGCAAGTGGCTGGTCTGCGCAGCAAAGACCTTACGGCCCTGCTGACGCTTGGCGTAGTGAACAGCAATACGACGCTGACCACGCTCAATGAACACCACAAAACCGATAATCGCTACTGCCAGCAAACCGATGGCAACCAGGGCGAAAATGTTGATATCACCCTGACGTGCAGACTCGAAAGACTGCCCAATCGCTCTCGGAAGACCGGCGACGATACCTGCGAAAATCAACATCGAGATACCGTTACCAACACCACGTTCAGTAATCTGCTCACCTAGCCACATCATGAACATCGCACCAGCCACAAATGTGGATACCGCGACGAAATGGAAGCCAAAGTCACCAGTGAACGCAACGCCCTGCCCAGCCAGGCCAACGGACATGCCGATAGCTTGGACCAGGGCGAGGACGACAGTGCCGTAGCGGGTGTACTGGCTAATCTTGCGACGGCCAGCTTCACCTTCCTTCTTCAACTGCTCCAGCTGCGGGCTGACGGCGGTCATCAGTTGCATGATGATCGATGCCGAAATGTACGGCATGATCCCCAGTGCAAAGATGCTCATCCGTTCCAGCGCGCCGCCGGAAAACATGTTGAACAAGCTAAGAATGGTCCCCTCATTCTGTCGAAACAGGTCTGCGAGTCGGTCCGGGTTGATACCTGGAACCGGGATGTGTGCGCCTATTCGGTAGACGATAATCGCCAGGAACAGAAAACGCAGACGAGCCCAAAGTTCAGACATACCGCCTTTGCCGAGCGCTGAGAGAGCACCTTGCTTAGCCATTTATTCCTCGAACTTGCCGCCAGCTGCTTCGATAGCCGAACGCGCACCTTTGGTGGCGCCGATTCCCTTGCCGATAGTGACAGCGCGAGTCACTTCACCGGACAGCATGATTTTCACACGCTGTACGTTGACGTTGATCACGTTGGCATCTTTCAGGGTCTGCACAGTAACGATGTCGCCTTCCACTTTAGCCAGCTCGGACAGACGCACTTCTGCGCGGTCCATGGCTTTCAGGGATACGAAACCGAACTTAGGCAGGCGACGATGCAGCGGCTGTTGACCGCCTTCAAAGCCTGGAGCGATGGTGCCACCGGAGCGGGAGGTTTGACCTTTGTGGCCACGGCCACCAGTCTTACCCAAACCGCTACCGATACCACGGCCCGGACGATGCTTTTCGCGACGGGAACCCGGCGCTGGACTCAGATCATTGAGTTTCATCGATTAACCCTCTACACGCAGCATGTAGTAAGCCTTGTTGATCATCCCGCGATTCTCGGGAGTATCCAGGACTTCTACAGTGTGACCGATGCGACGCAGACCCAGACCTTTAACACACAGTTTGTGGTTAGGGATGCGGCCGGTCATGCTTTTGATCAGCGTTACTTTAACGGTAGCCATGATCAGAAGATCTCCTTGACAGTCAGACCACGCTTGGCAGCGATGGACTCAGGAGATTGCATAGCTTTCAAACCTTTGAAAGTGGCGTGAACCACGTTTACCGGGTTAGTCGAGCCGTAGCACTTGGCCAGAACGTTCTGAACGCCAGCAACTTCGAGGACAGCACGCATAGCGCCACCAGCGATGATACCGGTACCTTCAGAAGCAGGCTGCATGTACACCTTCGAAGCGCCATGGGCGGACTTCATTGCGTACTGCAGCGTGGTGCCGTTCAGATCAACTTGGATCATGTTGCGACGAGCAGCTTCCATTGCCTTCTGGATCGCAGCAGGCACTTCACGTGACTTGCCACGGCCGAAGCCAACACGGCCTTTACCATCACCTACCACGGTCAACGCGGTGAAGGTGAAGATACGGCCGCCTTTAACGGTTTTGGCTACGCGGTTAACTTGAACCAGCTTCTCAATGTAGCCTTCGTCGCGCTTTTGGTCGTTATTTGACATAACTTAGAACTCCAGCCCAGCTTCACGAGCAGCATCAGCCAGCGCTTTCACGCGACCGTGGTACTTGAAGCCAGAGCGGTCGAAAGCCACTTGCGAGACGCCAGCGGCCTTAGCACGCGTAGCGACCAGCTGGCCAACCTTTGTGGCCGCGTCGATGTTGCCAGTGGCACCATCACGCAGTTCTTTATCCAAAGTCGAGGCGCTTGCCAGGACTTTGTTGCCGTCGGCCGAGATGACCTGGGCGTAGATGTGCTGCGACGAGCGGAACACGCAGAGACGCACGACTTCGAGTTCGTGCATTTTCAGGCGTGCTTTGCGAGCGCGACGCAGTCGAGTAACTTTTTTGTCGGTCATTTGCTATGCCCTACTTCTTCTTGGCTTCTTTACGACGGACGACTTCGTCCGCGTAGCGCACACCTTTGCCTTTGTACGGCTCTGGTGGACGGAAGTCGCGGATCTCAGCGGCCACTTGACCTACCAGCTGCTTATCGATGCCCTTGATCAGGATATCGGTCTGGCTAGGGGTCTCAGCAGTGATGCCCGCTGGCAGTTCGTAATCCACAGGGTGCGAGAAGCCAAGGGCCAGGTTCAAAACCGTGCCTTTTGCTTGCGCTTTGTAACCAACACCGACCAGCTGGAGCTTACGCTCGAAGCCTTGGCTTACGCCTTGGACCATGTTGTTTACCAACGCACGCGTGGTACCGGCCATTGCGCGAGTTTGTTGATCGCCATTGCGAGCAGCGAAACGCAGCTCACCAGCTTCTTCAACGATCTCAACGGACGAATGGATGTTCAGTTCAAGAGTGCCCTTGGCACCCTTCACCGAAAGCTGTTGGCCTGCGAATTTGACTTCGACACCGGCTGGCAGCTTAACGGGGTTCTTAGCGACGCGAGACATGCTTATCCCCCCTTAGAACACAGTGCAAAGAACTTCGCCGCCGACACCGGCAGCGCGCGCAGCACGATCCGTCATCACACCTTTGTTGGTGGAGACGATAGACACGCCCAGACCGCCACGAACTTTCGGCAGATCTTCAGCGGACTTGTACTGACGCAGGCCTGGACGGCTAACGCGCTTCACTTCCTCGATGACCGAACGGCCTTCGAAGTACTTCAGCTCGATGGACAGCAGTGCTTTTACATCGCTGCTGATCTGATAACCCGCAATGTAGCCTTCGTCTTTCAGGACTTTGGCAACAGCTACCTTCAACTTGGAAGATGGCATGCTTACGACGGACTTTTCAGCCATCTGGGCATTACGGATACGAGTTAGCATGTCCGCTAACGGGTCCTGCATACTCATGGGCTAGACGCTCCTAATACAAAAAAATTAGCCTTGCGGCTACATATGTCGCCGAGAATCTCCGGGTAAAAAACACGGGCTCAGGCGAGCCGCGTATTTTAGACACACTCCGGAAATGAAACAAGCCCCAAAAGGGGCTTGTTCCAGATTCAAGGTCACCGGCGGTCAGTATCTTGCGATTCAGGCCGCCAGGACGTTGAAAGTACTTACCAGCTGGCTTTAACCAGACCTGGTACGTCACCACGCATTGCCGCTTCACGCAGTTTGTTACGGCCGAGGCCGAACTTGCGGTAAACGCCGTGTGGACGACCGGTCAGGCGGCAGCGGTTACGCATGCGCGAAGCGCTTGCGTCACGTGGCTGCTTCTGCAGAGCTACTGTAGCTTCCCAACGTGCTTCTGGACTTGCGTTCAGATCAACGATGATTGCTTTCAGTGCTGCACGCTTCTTGGCGTACTTGGCAACCGTGAGCTGACGCTTCAGCTCGCGGTTTTTCATGCTCATCTTGGCCATGGTCCTACTCCAATCAGTTGCGGAACGGGAATTTGAAAGCACGCAACAGGGCGCGACCTTCATCATCGTTCTTGGCAGTGGTGGTCAGGGTGATGTCCAGACCGCGGAGAGCATCGATCTTGTCGTAGTCGATTTCCGGGAAGATGATCTGCTCTTTCACGCCCATGCTGTAGTTACCACGACCATCGAAGGACTTGGCATTCAGGCCGCGGAAGTCGCGGACCCGAGGCAGGGAGATCGACAGCAGACGATCCAGGAATTCATACATACGCTCACGGCGCAGGGTCACTTTGACGCCGATCGGCCAACCTTCACGGACTTTAAAGCCAGCGATGGATTTGCGAGCGTAGGTCACAACGACTTTCTGGCCGGTGATCTTTTCCAGGTCAGCAACAGCGTGCTCGATGACTTTTTTGTCGCCGATCGCTTCGCCCAGACCCATGTTCAGGGTGATTTTGGTAACGCGCGGAACTTCCATCACGTTCCCAAGCTTAAGTTCTTCCTTAAGCTTAGGGGCGATTTCCTTCCGGTAAATCTCTTGTAGTCGTGCCATGGTCTAATCTACCTAGCAGTGTTCAAGCATCAACCGCTTTTTGGGTCGACTTGAAGACACGAATTTTCTTACCGTCTTCTACTTTGAAACCAACGCGGTCAGCCTTGTTGGTTTCGCCGTTGAAGATGGCGACGTTAGAAGCGTCCAGCGGAGCTTCTTTCTCGACGATACCGCCCTGCACGCCCGACATCGGGTTAGGCTTGGTATGACGCTTGACCAGGTTCAGACCACCGATAACCAGACGGTTATTAGCGAGAACCTTAAGCACCTTACCGCGCTTACCTTTGTCTTTGCCGGCGATCACGATGATCTCGTCGTCACGACGAATCTTTTGCATGTCGGATCTCCTTACAGCACTTCTGGGGCGAGCGAGACGATCTTCATGAACTTCTCAGTACGAAGTTCACGGGTCACTGGCCCAAAGATACGGGTGCCGATCGGCTCTTGCTTGTTGTTCAGAAGAACAGCAGCGTTGCCATCAAAGCGGATAATGGAGCCATCAGCACGACGTACGCCGTGACGAGTGCGGACTACAACAGCAGTCATCACTTGGCCTTTTTTCACTTTACCGCGAGGAATTGCTTCCTTGACGGTAACTTTGATGATGTCACCGATACCAGCGTAACGACGATGGGAGCCACCCAGCACCTTGATGCACATAACACGGCGAGCGCCGCTGTTATCGGCCACATCGAGCATGGATTGAGTCTGAATCATATAATTTCTCCGACCCCTAGTCCTTAGACTTCCACAGCGCGTTCGAGAACATCAACCAGTGCCCAAGACTTGGTCTTGGCCAGCGGACGAGTTTCACGAATAGTGACTTTGTCGCCGATGTGGCACTGATTGGTTTCGTCGTGCGCGTGCAGCTTAGTCGAACGCTTAACATATTTACCGTAGATCGGGTGCTTAACGCGACGCTCGATCAGAACGGTGATGGTTTTGTCCATCTTGTCGCTGACAACACGGCCAGTCAGCGTACGGACAGTCTTTTCGGCTTCAGCCATGATCACTTACCTGCCTGCTGGTTGAGCACAGTCTTCACGCGAGCGATGTCACGCTTAACTTGCGAGAGCAGATGAGACTGCCCCAACTGGCCAGTTGCTTTCTGCATACGCAGATTGAACTGGTCGCGCAGCAGGCCGAGCAGTTGCTCGTTCAGCTGCTGTGCGGATTTTTCACGAAGTTCATTCGCTTTCATCACATCACCGTCCGTTTAACAAAGGAGGTGGCGAGCGGCAGCTTTGCAGCAGCCAGGGCGAAAGCCTCACGCGCCAGCTCTTCAGAAACACCCTCGATTTCATACAGGACTTTGCCTGGCTGAATCTGGGCTACCCAGTATTCCACGTTACCCTTACCTTTACCCATACGAACCTCGAGAGGTTTTTTGGAGATCGGCTTGTCCGGGAATACACGGATCCAGATCTTGCCGCCACGTTTAACGTGACGGGTCAGAGCACGACGCGCTGACTCGATCTGACGAGCGGTGAGACGACCACGAGCTACAGACTTCAGCGCGAACTCGCCGAAGCTGACTTTGCTACCGCGCTGAGCCAGACCACGGTTGTGGCCTGTCATCTGCTTGCGGAACTTCGTACGCTTAGGTTGCAACATTTGGCGTACCCCTTACTTAGCAGCTTTTTTACGAGGCGCTGGTGCTTGTGGTTTCAGTTCTTCTTGGCGACCACCAATTACTTCGCCTTTGAAGATCCAAACCTTTACACCGATCACACCGTAAGTGGTGTGAGCTTCGTAGTTGGCATAGTCGATGTCGGCACGCAGGGTGTGCAGTGGCACACGACCTTCGCGATACCATTCAGTACGTGCGATTTCAGCACCGCCGAGACGACCGCTCACTTGGATTTTGATGCCTTTGGCACCAATGCGCATGGCGTTCTGTACAGCGCGCTTCATAGCGCGACGGAACATAACGCGACGCTCCAGCTGCTGAGCTACGCTCTGCGCAACCAGCATACCGTCGAGCTCCGGCTTGCGGATCTCTTCGATATTGATGTGCACAGGCACACCCATTTGCTTGGTCAGGTCCTGACGCAGTTTCTCAACATCTTCACCTTTCTTCCCGATAACGATACCTGGACGAGCGGTGTGGATGGTGATACGTGCAGTTTGGGCCGGACGATGGATATCGATACGGCTTACGGACGCGCTTTTTAGTTTGTCTTGGAGATACTCACGCACCTTCAGATCAGCGAACAAATAGTCCGCATAAGTCCGACCGTCTGCGTACCAGACGGAGGTGTGCTCCTTGACGATTCCCAGGCGAATGCCAATGGGATGTACTTTCTGACCCATCTCTTCGACTCCGTTACTTGTCAGCAACCTTGACAGTGATATGGCAAGACCGCTTGACGATGCGATCAGCACGGCCTTTGGCACGTGGCATGATGCGCTTCAGCGAACGCCCTTCGTTGACGAAAACGGTGCTGACCTTCAGGTCATCAACGTCTGCGCCTTCGTTATGCTCGGCGTTGGCTACGGCCGACTCCAGCACTTTCTTCATGATCTCGGCGGCTTTCTTACTGCTGAAAGCCAACAGGTTGAGCGCTTCGCCCACCTTCTTCCCGCGGATCTGGTCGGCGACCAAGCGGGCTTTCTGGGCGGAGATTCGAGCGCCCGACAACTTAGCGGCTACTTCCATTTCCTAACCCCTTAACGCTTGGCTTTCTTGTCTGCCACGTGCCCACGATAAGTGCGGGTACCGGCAAACTCGCCTAGTTTGTGGCCGACCATGTCTTCGTTCACGAGAACTGGGACGTGCAAGCGACCGTTGTGTACAGCGATGGTCAGACCGACCATTTGTGGCAGGATCATCGAACGACGCGACCAGGTCTTAACTGGTTTGCGATCGTTCTTTTCCGCCGCCACTTCGATCTTCTTCAGTAGGTGAAGATCAATAAAAGGACCTTTTTTCAGAGAACGTGGCACTGTCGTATCCCTCTATTTACTTGCGACGACGGACGATCATTTTGTCGGTACGCTTATTACCACGAGTCTTCGCGCCCTTAGTCGGGAAGCCCCATGGCGATACCGGATGACGACCACCAGAGGTACGACCTTCACCACCACCGTGTGGGTGGTCAACCGGGTTCATGGCAACACCACGAACGGTTGGGCGAACGCCACGCCAGCGTTTGGCACCAGCTTTACCCAGCGAACGCAGGCTGTGCTCGGAGTTCGAGACTTCGCCCAGGGTCGCGCGGCATTCAGCCAGCACTTTACGCATCTCACCAGAACGCAGACGCAGGGTCACGTAGACACCTTCACGAGCGATCAGCTGAGCCGAAGCACCAGCGGAACGAGCGATTTGCGCGCCTTTACCTGGCTTCAATTCGATGCCGTGTACGGTGCTACCAACTGGAATGTTGCGCAGTTGCAGAGCGTTGCCCGGCTTGATCGGTGCCAGAGCACCTGCGATCAGCTGGTCGCCAGCGCTCACGCCTTTAGGGGCGATGATGTAGCGACGCTCGCCATCTGCGTACAGCAGCAGAGCGATGTGAGCAGTACGGTTTGGATCGTATTCGATACGCTCGACAGTGGCAGCGATGCCATCTTTGTCGTTGCGACGGAAGTCGACCAGACGATAATGCTGCTTATGGCCACCACCGATGTGACGAGTGGTAATACGACCATTGTTGTTACGACCACCAGACTTCGATTTTTTCTCGAGCAGCGGTGCGTGAGGAGCGCCTTTATGCAGCTCCTGGTTGACCACCTTGACCACAAAACGGCGGCCAGGGGAAGTCGGTTTGCATTTAACGATTGCCATGATGCACCCCTTCCTTACTCAGCACTGCTGCTGAAATCGAGATCTTGGCCTGGCTGAAGGGAGATAACTGCCTTCTTCCAGTCATTACGCTTGCCCAGACCGCGAGCAGTGCGCTTGCTCTTACCCAGAACATTCAGGGTAGTAACACGCTCTACTTTCACGCTGAACAGGCTTTCGACGGCCTTCTTGATTTCCAGCTTGGTTGCGTCAGTTGCAACCTTGAAAACGAACTGGCCTTTCTTGTCAGCCAGAACCGTAGCCTTTTCGGAAACGTGCGGGCCAAGCAGAACTTTAAATACGCGTTCCTGGTTCATCCCAGCAGCTCCTCGAATTTCTTCACGGCCGACACGGTGATCAACACCTTGTCGTATGCGATCAGACTAACTGGATCGGAACCTTGCACGTCACGTACATCAACGTGTGGCAGGTTGCGAGCAGCCAGGTACAGGTTCTGATCAACAGCTTCAGACACGATCAAAACATCGGTCAGGCTCATGTTGTTCAGTTTGCCCAGCAGATCTTTGGTTTTCGGGCTTTCAACAGCGAAGTCCTGAACCACGACCAGACGGTCAGTACGCACGAGTTCAGCAAGGATGGAGCGCAGGGCTGCGCGGTACATCTTCTTGTTGAGCTTCTGCGAGTGATCCTGTGGACGAGCTGCGAAAGTGGTACCGCCGCCGCGCCAGATTGGGCTACGGATAGTACCAGCACGAGCACGGCCAGTACCTTTCTGACGCCAAGGGCGCTTACCGCCACCACGAACGTCGGAACGGGTCTTTTGCTGCTTGCTACCTTGACGGCCGCCAGCCATGTAGGCCACGACTGCTTGGTGAACCAGCGTCTCGTTGAACTCGCCGCCAAACGTCAGTTCGGAAACTTCGATCGCTTGAGCGTCATTTACATTTAATTGCATGTCAGCTTCCCCTTAACCGCGAGCCTTGGCCGCCGGACGTACAACCAGGTTGCCGCCAGTAGCGCCAGGAACAGCACCCTTGACCAACAACAGATTGCGTTCAGCGTCGACGCGCACTACTTCGAGGGACTGCACGGTCACGCGCTCAGCGCCCATATGACCGGACATTTTTTTGCCCTTGAATACACGACCAGGAGTCTGGCACTGGCCAATAGAGCCCGGGACGCGGTGGGAAACGGAGTTACCGTGAGTGTTGTCTTGGCCACGGAAATTCCAACGCTTGATCGTACCCTGGAAGCCTTTACCTTTGGACTGACCGGTTACATCAACCAGTTGACCAGCGGCGAAGATTTCAGCGTTGATCAGATCGCCAGCCTGGTAGTCGCCGTCTTCGAGACGGAACTCCATGACAGTGCGACCAGCTGCAACGTTTGCTTTAGCGAAGTGACCCGCCTGAGCAGCAGTCACACGCGAAGCACGACGCTCGCCGACAGTGACTTGCACTGCACGATAGCCATCGGTCTCTTCAGTTTTGAACTGGGTGACGCGATTCGGTTCGATCTCAATGACCGTGACCGGAATGGAGACACCTTCTTCGGTGAAAATACGGGTCATACCGCATTTACGACCGACTACACCAATAGTCATGTTGTAAACCTCATGAGTGTACGGGGCTTTCACCCGCTATGGCCGCCCATTTCAGAGCGTTACACGACTAAGACCCAAGTCTTAGCCGAGGCTGATCTGTACTTCCACACCGGCCGCCAGATCGAGCTTCATAAGTGCATCAACGGTTTTATCCGTTGGCTGGACGATGTCCAGTACGCGCTTATGAGTACGGATCTCGTACTGGTCACGCGCGTCTTTGTTGACGTGCGGGGAGACCAGAACGGTGAACCGCTCTTTACGGGTAGGCAGTGGAATTGGACCACGCACTTGTGCACCAGTACGTTTCGCGGTTTCCACGATTTCCTGGGTGGATTGGTCGATCAGGCGATGGTCAAAAGCCTTCAACCTGATACGGATTTGCTGATTTTGCATTGGATTTCAGACTCCGGCTGCTATTCCCAGCGAGCGCAATACGCCCGTTAAAAGGAGGCGCAATTCTATAGACGGCCCTGATAGGTGTCAACCCAATAAAAAAGGCCCCCGCTGAGCGGGGGCCTTTTCAAAACATCAGAGCTATCTCAGAAGAGATAATTACTCGATGATTTTAGCTACAACGCCAGCACCAACGGTACGGCCGCCTTCACGGATTGCGAAACGCAGACCGTCTTCCATAGCGATGGTTTTGATCAGGGTGACAACCATTTTGATGTTGTCGCCTGGCATTACCATTTCTACGCCTTCCGGCAGTTCGCAGTTACCAGTTACGTCGGTAGTACGGAAGTAGAACTGTGGACGGTAGCCTTTGAAGAACGGAGTGTGACGACCGCCTTCTTCTTTGCTCAGCACGTACACTTCAGCTTCGAACTTGGTGTGCGGCTTAACCGAACCTGGCTTAACCAGAACCTGGCCACGCTCAACGTCGTCACGCTTGGTACCACGCAGCAGAACGCCGCAGTTCTCGCCAGCACGACCTTCGTCGAGCAGTTTACGGAACATTTCAACACCGGTGCAGGTGGTGACGGTAGTGTCACGCAGACCAACG
Organism: Pseudomonas sp. P7759; assembly: GCF_013386445.1. Lineage (NCBI taxonomy): Bacteria > Pseudomonadati > Pseudomonadota > Gammaproteobacteria > Pseudomonadales > Pseudomonadaceae > Pseudomonas > Pseudomonas sp. P7759. The sequence continues at coordinate 18,939 of NZ_JACART010000039.1, read as the reverse complement.
ATTTCCAGTGGATCTTGAACCTTGACGATACCGCGCTCGATACGACCAGTTACAACAGTACCGCGACCGGAGATCGAGAATACGTCTTCGATTGGCATCAGGAACGGCTTGTCGATAACACGGACTGGATCTGGAATGTAGCTGTCCAGAGTCTCAACCAGTTTACGAACGGACGTGGTGCCCATTTCGTTGTCGTCTTTGCCTTCCAGAGCCATACGAGCAGAACCGATGATGATCGGAGTGTCGTCACCTGGGAAGTCGTAAGTGCTCAGCAGATCGCGCACTTCCATCTCAACCAGTTCCAGCAGCTCAGCGTCGTCTACCAGGTCAGCCTTGTTCAGGTAAACCACGATGTACGGAACGCCTACCTGACGGGACAGCAGGATGTGCTCACGGGTTTGTGGCATCGGACCATCAGCGGCCGAGCAAACCAGGATAGCGCCGTCCATTTGAGCAGCACCGGTGATCATGTTCTTCACATAGTCAGCGTGACCTGGGCAGTCAACGTGAGCGTAGTGACGGATCAGCGAGTTGTATTCAACGTGCGCGGTGTTGATGGTGATACCACGAGCTTTTTCTTCTGGTGCGCTGTCGATTTTATCGAAATCAACGATTGCGGAACCGAAAACTTCGGAGCAAACGCGAGTCAGAGCAGCAGTCAGAGTGGTTTTACCGTGGTCAACGTGACCGATGGTGCCAACGTTGACGTGCGGTAGGGAACGATCAAATTTTTCTTTAGCCACGACAATTAACTCCTTGCCTAAAGGACTGAATCAGCCTTGTTTTTTGGATACAGTTTCAGCGATGTGCGCCGGAGCTGTGTTGTATTTTTTGAATTCCATAGAGTAGCTTGCGCGACCCTGGGACATGGAGCGAACGTCGGTCGCATAACCGAACATCTCACCCAACGGAACCTCGGCGCGAATCACTTTGCCGGAAACCGTGTCTTCCATACCCAAGATCATGCCGCGACGACGGTTAAGGTCGCCCATGACATCACCCATATAGTCTTCAGGTGTAACAACTTCTACCGCCATGATCGGCTCAAGCAACTCACCACCGCCCTTCTGGGCCAGTTGCTTGGTTGCCATGGAGGCAGCCACCTTAAACGCCATCTCGTTGGAGTCGACGTCGTGGTAAGAACCGTCAAAAACGGTTGCTTTCAGGCCGATCAGCGGATAGCCGGCAACAACACCGTTCTTCATCTGCTCTTCGATGCCCTTCTGGATAGCCGGGATGTATTCCTTAGGAACCACACCACCAACTACTTCGTTCACGAATTGCAGACCTTCCTGACCTTCGTCAGCAGGAGCAAAACGGATCCAGCAGTGACCGAACTGACCACGACCGCCGGACTGACGAACGAACTTGCCTTCGATTTCGCAATTCTTCGTGATGCGCTCACGATAGGAAACCTGAGGCTTACCGATGTTGGCTTCGACGTTGAACTCACGGCGCATCCGGTCAACCAGGATGTCCAGGTGCAGCTCGCCCATGCCGGAGATGATCGTTTGACCAGTCTCTTCATCAGTCTTGACACGGAAAGATGGATCTTCCTGAGCAAGCTTGCCCAGAGCGATACCCATTTTTTCCTGGTCATCCTTGGTCTTAGGCTCTACGGCAACCGAAATAACCGGCTCCGGGAAGTCCATGCGAACCAGGATGATTGGCTTGGCAGCGTCGCACAAAGTCTCACCCGTGGTGACGTCCTTCATGCCGATCAGGGCCGCGATGTCACCAGCGCGCACTTCCTTGATCTCTTCACGGGCGTTTGCGTGCATTTGCACCATACGACCCACGCGCTCTTTCTTGCCTTTAACCGAGTTGATCACGCCGTCGCCGGAGGCCAACACGCCCGAGTAAACACGGACGAAGGTCAAAGTACCCACGAATGGGTCGGTTGCGATCTTGAACGCCAGAGCCGAGAACGGCTCGCTGTCATCGGCGTGACGCTCCATTTCTTCTTCCTCGTTATCAGGGTTGGTACCCTTGATAGCAGGAATGTCGGTTGGAGCCGGCAGGTAGTCGATAACGGCGTCGAGAACCAGGGGAACACCCTTGTTCTTGAAGGAAGAACCGCAAACAGCCAAGACGATCTCGCCAGCGATAGTACGCTGACGCAGAGCAGCCTTGATTTCCACGTTGGTGAGTTCTTCACCTTCGAGGTACTTGTTCATCAGCTCTTCGTTGGCTTCGGCAGCAGCCTCAACCATGTTGTTGCGCCACTCGTCAGCCAGCTCCTGCAGTTCTGCAGGGATAGGCTTACGAACAGGAACCATACCTTTGTCGGAATCATTCCAGTAAACAGCTTCCATGTTGATCAGATCGATCTGACCCTGGAAGTTGTCTTCGGAACCGATAGCCAATTGGATCGGCACCGGGGTGTGACCCAGACGCTGCTTGATCTGACCGATCACGCGCAGGAAGTTGGCACCAGCACGATCCATCTTGTTTACGTAAACAAGACGTGGAACGCCGTACTTGTTGGCTTGACGCCATACGGTTTCCGACTGAGGCTCAACACCCGAGGTACCGCAGAACACAACGACGGCGCCGTCGAGTACGCGCAGGGAACGTTCAACTTCGATGGTGAAGTCTACGTGGCCCGGGGTATCGATTACGTTGAAGCGATGCTCGTCTTTGTACTGCTTCTCGGAACCTTTCCAGAAGGCGGTAATAGCAGCAGAAGTAATGGTAATACCACGCTCCTGCTCCTGAACCATCCAGTCTGTGGTCGCGGCGCCGTCATGCACCTCGCCCATTTTGTGACTTTTGCCGGTGTAAAACAGCACGCGCTCGGTGGTGGTGGTTTTACCAGCATCCACGTGAGCAACGATACCGATGTTACGGTAGCGGCTAATCGGAGTAGTACGAGCCATAAAGCCCTCGCAAAATTAGTGAAGCTAAGATTAGAAGCGGTAGTGCGAGAAAGCTTTGTTAGCTTCAGCCATACGGTGCACGTCTTCACGCTTCTTAACAGCAGCACCTTTACCTTCAGCAGCGTCCAACAGCTCGCCGGCCAAACGCAGAGCCATAGACTTCTCGCCGCGCTTACGGGCGAAGTCTACCAACCAGCGCATTGCCAGAGCGTTACGACGGGACGGACGAACTTCGACCGGAACCTGGTAAGTAGCACCGCCTACACGGCGCGACTTCACTTCGACCAGCGGAGCGATGGCGTCGAGAGCTTTCTCGAAGATTTCCAGGGGGTCGCTGTTCTTGCGTTCTTTAACCTTTTCCAGCGCGCCATAAACGATACGCTCGGCAACGGCTTTCTTGCCGCTTTCCATCACGTGGTTCATGAACTTGGCCAGGATCTGGCTTCCGTATTTTGGATCGTCAAGCACTTCGCGCTTGGCTGCTACGCGTCTTCTTGGCATGGATAAGCCCTCAAACGGTCTTCAGGTTCGTTCGGAATCGGTGCCCTTGCGGGACGCCTCCGACCTTACTCTTATCGACTCAGAAAATAAGATGATTCAGTTTTACAAAAAGCCGCTACTACTTAGGCTTCTTGGTACCGTACTTCGAACGACCCTGGTTACGACCTTTAACGCCGGAAGTATCCAAGGAGCCGCGTACGGTGTGGTAACGAACACCTGGCAAGTCTTTTACACGACCGCCGCGGATCAGTACCACGCTGTGCTCTTGCAGGTTGTGACCTTCACCACCGATGTACGAGGAAACCTCGAAACCGTTGGTCAGGCGCACACGGCATACTTTACGCAGTGCCGAGTTAGGTTTTTTCGGCGTGGTGGTATACACACGGGTGCATACGCCACGACGTTGCGGGCAGTTCTGCAGCGCAGGTACGTCGGATTTCTCGACGATACGCTTACGCGGCTGACGTACCAGCTGGTTGATAGTTGCCATCTACTAGCTCCACTGTTGTCTTGCGACGCTATTGTCTTGCAAGAAAAGCAAAATGGCAGGAACGAATTCCCGCCAAATTTAGGGGTACAAGAGTCTAAAGAGGATCTTGCCCCCAGTCAAGGCAAGGCCCCGACATCCCCACTCACCGAACCGGGGCGAAAATGCCTCGATCCGACGAATGGGGCTGCCGGGGCCCAGACTTATCTAGTGCAGAACTCAGTTACCGCTAGAGTTCAGCGCTTCGGTCAGTGCAGCTTCCACTTCACTGGCGCTTACGCGCAGCGGCTTGTCAGCATCACGGCGACGCTTACGCTCGCTGTGGTAAGCCAAACCGGTACCGGCCGGGATCAGACGACCCACAACCACGTTTTCTTTCAGGCCGCGCAGGTAATCGCGCTTGCCGGTTACCGCTGCTTCGGTCAGTACACGAGTGGTCTCCTGGAAGGAGGCCGCCGAGATGAACGACTCAGTGGACAACGACGCCTTGGTGATACCCAGCAGCACGCGGGTGAACTTGGAGACAAACTTGTCTTCCGCGCCCAGACGCTCGTTCTCTACCAGTACGTGAGTCAGTTCCATCTGGTCGCCCTTGATGAAACTGGAATCGCCGGATTCAGCGATTTCAACTTTACGCAGCATCTGACGCAGGATGGTCTCGATGTGCTTATCGTTGATCTTCACGCCTTGCAGGCGGTAAACGTCCTGGATCTCGTTAACGATGTACTTGGCCAGCGCACTCACACCCAGCAGACGCAGGATGTCGTGTGGATCGCTCGGGCCGTCGGAGATAACTTCGCCGCGGTTTACCTGTTCGCCTTCGAAGACGTTCAGGTGACGCCACTTCGGAATCAGCTCTTCGTACGGATCGGTACCGTCGTTCGGAGTAATGACCAGACGGCGCTTGCCCTTGGTCTCTTTACCGAACGCGATGGTGCCACTGACTTCAGCCAGAATCGACGCTTCTTTCGGACGACGGGCTTCGAACAAGTCGGCAACACGCGGCAGACCACCGGTGATGTCACGGGTCTTCGAAGTTTCTTGCGGGATACGCGCGATAACATCACCGATCGCGATCTTCGCACCATCCGCTACACCGACCAGGGCGTTGGCTGGCAGGAAGTACTGAGCGATTACGTCAGTGCCTGGCAGCAACAAGTCCTTGCCGTTGTCATCGACCATCTTCACGGCAGGACGGATGTCTTTACCGGCAGCTGGACGATCTTTCGCGTCGAGTACTTCAATGTTGGTCATACCGGTCAATTCGTCAGTCTGACGCTTGATCGTGATGCCTTCTTCCATGCCCACGTAGGTCACGGTACCTTTCATTTCGGTAACGATTGGGTGAGTGTGCGGATCCCACTTGGCCACGATTGCGCCAGCGTCGACCTTGTCACCTTCTTTAACCGAAATCACAGCACCGTACGGCAGCTTGTAACGCTCGCGCTCACGACCGTAGTCATCAGCGATTGCCAGCTCACCGGAACGGGACACAGCAACCAGGTGGCCATCCACTCGCTCAACGTGTTTCAGGTTGTGCAGACGGACAGTACCGCCATTCTTCACCTGAACGCTGTCGGCTGCGGAGGTCCGGCTTGCCGCACCACCGATGTGGAACGTACGCATGGTCAGCTGGGTACCCGGCTCACCGATGGACTGGGCAGCGATAACGCCGACCGCTTCACCGATGTTCACCTGGTGACCACGAGCCAAGTCACGGCCGTAGCACTTGGCGCAAATGCCGTAGCGGGTTTCGCAGCTGATCGGCGAGCGAACGATCACTTCGTCGATGCTGTTGAGTTCGATGAACTCGACCCACTTCTCATCTACCAGGGTGCCGGCAGGAACGATAACTTCCTCGGTGCCTGGCTTGAATACGTCACGGGCAATAACACGACCCAATACGCGCTCACCCAACGGCTCTACAACGTCACCGCCTTCAATGTGCGGCGTCATCAGCAGGCCGTGCTCGGTGCCGCAATCGATCTCGGTTACAACCAGATCTTGTGCAACGTCTACCAGACGACGCGTCAGGTAACCGGAGTTAGCGGTTTTCAACGCGGTATCCGCAAGACCTTTACGAGCACCGTGAGTCGAGATGAAGTACTGAAGTACGCTCAAACCTTCACGGAAGTTCGCAGTAATCGGCGTTTCGATGATGGAGCCGTCCGGCTTGGCCATCAGGCCACGCATACCGGCGAGCTGACGGATCTGCGCAGCAGAACCCCGTGCGCCCGAGTCGGCCATCATGTACATCGAGTTGAAGGACTCTTGATCGACTTCCACGCCGTGACGGTCGATAACCTTCTCTTTCGAGAGGTTGGCCATCATCGCCTTGGAAACTTCGTCGTTCGCCTTCGACCAAAGGTCGATCACTTTGTTGTACTTCTCGCCCTGGGTTACCAGGCCGGAGGCGTACTGGCTTTCGATCTCTTTCACTTCATCAGTAGCAGCATTGATGATGCGGGCTTTTTCATCAGGGATAACGAAGTCGTTAACACCGATGGAAACGCCGGAGATGGTCGAATAAGCAAAGCCGGTGTACATCAACTGGTCAGCGAAGATCACGGTCTCTTTCAAACCAACCACGCGGTAGCACTGGTTGATCAGCTTGGAGATCGCCTTTTTCTTCATCGGCAGGTTGACGACGTCGTACGACAGACCTTTTGGCACAACTTGATACAGCAGCGCACGGCCGACAGTAGTGTCGACAATACGGGTGCCGCTCACGCTGCCGCCATCACGGTCGTTGACGGTTTCGTTGATCCGCACCTTGACCTTGGCGTGCAGTGCGGCTTCGCCGGCACGGAACACACGGTCAACTTCTTGCAGGTCAGCGAACACACGACCTTCGCCCTTGGCGTTGATCGCTTCACGGGTCATGTAGTACAGACCCAATACAACGTCCTGCGACGGAACGATGATTGGCTCACCGTTGGCTGGCGACAGAATGTTGTTGGTCGACATCATCAACGCGCGCGCTTCCAACTGGGCTTCCAGTGTCAGCGGTACGTGCACGGCCATTTGGTCGCCGTCGAAGTCGGCGTTGTACGCAGCACAGACCAGAGGGTGCAGCTGGATAGCCTTACCTTCGATCAGTACCGGTTCAAACGCCTGGATACCCAGACGGTGAAGGGTCGGTGCACGGTTGAGGAGAACCGGGTGTTCGCGGATCACTTCAGCGAGAACGTCCCAAACCTCTGGCAGTTCGCGCTCGACCATTTTCTTGGCCGCTTTGATGGTGGTCGCGAGACCGCGCATTTCCAGCTTGCCGAAGATGAATGGCTTGAACAGCTCAAGTGCCATCTTCTTAGGCAGACCGCACTGGTGCAGACGCAGGGTCGGGCCTACGGTAATTACCGAACGACCGGAGTAGTCAACACGCTTACCGAGCAAGTTCTGACGGAAACGACCTTGCTTACCCTTGATCATGTCAGCCAGGGATTTCAGAGGGCGCTTGTTCGAACCGGTGATAGCGCGGCCACGACGGCCGTTGTCGAGCAAGGCATCGACAGCTTCTTGCAACATACGCTTTTCGTTGCGCACGATGATGTCCGGAGCGGACAGATCAAGCAGGCGCTTCAAGCGGTTGTTACGGTTGATCACGCGACGGTACAGGTCGTTGAGGTCGGACGTCGCGAAGCGACCACCGTCCAACGGTACCAGCGGACGCAGGTCTGGCGGCAGAACCGGCAGAACGGTCAGCACCATCCACTCTGGCAGGTTGCCGGAACCCTGGAAGGCTTCCATCAACTTCAGACGCTTGGACAGCTTCTTGATCTTGGTTTCGGAGTTGGTTTGCGGAATCTCTTCACGCAGACGGCCAATCTCGTGTTCCAGGTCGATAGCGTGCAGCAGTTCGCGGACAGCTTCGGCACCCATGCGGGCATCGAAATCGTCGCCGAACTCTTCCAGCGCTTCGAAGTACTGCTCGTCGTTCAGCAGCTGACCTTTTTCAAGGGTGGTCATGCCTGGATCGATAACGACATAGCTCTCGAAGTAGAGAACACGTTCGATATCACGCAGGGTCATGTCCATCAGCAAGCCGATACGGGACGGCAGCGATTTCAGGAACCAGATGTGGGCAACCGGCGAAGCCAGTTCGATGTGCGCCATGCGCTCACGACGAACCTTGGCCAGTGCAACTTCAACGCCGCACTTCTCGCAGATCACACCACGGTGCTTCAAGCGCTTGTATTTACCGCACAGGCACTCGTAATCCTTTACCGGGCCAAAGATCTTGGCGCAGAACAGGCCGTCACGCTCAGGTTTGAACGTACGGTAGTTGATGGTTTCCGGCTTTTTAACTTCACCGAACGACCACGAACGGATCATCTCAGGCGATGCCAACCCAATACGGATGGCGTCGAACTCTTCGACTTGACCCTGGTTTTTCAGCAAATTCAGTAGGTCTTTCAAGGCCTTTCCTCCTGGCGGAGCAGAGAGCGGGCTAAACAGCCCCGCTCTCGATTCGCGTCACGTGTTATTCGGTTTCCAGATCGATATCGATGCCGAGGGAACGAATTTCTTTGATCAACACGTTGAAGGACTCGGGCATGCCCGGCTCCATACGGTGATCGCCGTCCACGATGTTTTTGTACATCTTGGTCCGACCGTTCACATCGTCCGACTTCACTGTGAGCATTTCTTGCAGAGTGTAAGCAGCACCGTATGCTTCCAGTGCCCAGACCTCCATCTCCCCGAAACGCTGACCACCGAACTGAGCCTTACCACCCAGCGGCTGCTGGGTAACGAGGCTGTACGAACCGGTAGAACGAGCGTGCATCTTGTCGTCTACCAAGTGGTTCAGCTTCAGCATGTACATGTAGCCAACAGTAACCGGACGCTCGAACTTGTTGCCGGTACGGCCGTCGAACAGCTGCATCTGGCCGCTTTCTGGCAGGTCTGCCAGTTTCAGCATGGCCTTGATTTCGCTTTCCTTGGCACCGTCGAACACCGGGGTAGCCATTGGAACGCCGCCGCGCAGGTTCTTCGCCAGATCCAGGATTTCCTGGTCGGAGAAGGTGTCCAGCTCTTCGTTGCGACCGCCGATCTCGTTGTAGATCTCGTGCAGGAACTTACGCAGGTCTGCGACCTTGCGCTGCTCTTCGATCATACGGTTGATCTTCTCGCCCAGACCTTTAGCCGCGAGGCCCAGGTGGGTTTCAAGGATCTGACCAACGTTCATACGCGAAGGTACGCCCAACGGGTTGAGGACAACGTCGACCGGGGTGCCATTGGCATCGTGCGGCATGTCTTCAACCGGCATGATCACGGAGACCACACCTTTGTTACCGTGACGACCGGCCATCTTGTCGCCCGGCTGGATGCGACGACGGATTGCCAGGTAAACCTTGACGATTTTCAGCACGCCTGGAGCCAGGTCATCGCCCTGCTGCAGTTTGCGCTTCTTGTCTTCAAACTTGTCGTCCAGCAGACGGCGACGATCAACGATGTAGGCCTGGGCCTTCTCGAGCTGCTCGTTCAGAGCATCTTCAGCCATGCGCAGTTTGAACCACTGGCCGTGCTCAAGACCGTCGAGAATTTCGTCGGTGATGTCCTGACCTTTCTTCAGACCTGCGCCGCCTTCAGCCTTGTGGCCTACCAGAGCGGAACGCAGACGTTCGAAGGTCGCGCCTTCAACGATACGGAACTCTTCGTTCAGGTCCTTGCGGATCTCGTCGAGCTGGGTCTTCTCGATGGACAGTGCACGAGCATCACGCTCAACGCCGTCACGGGTGAAGACCTGTACGTCGATGACAGTACCTTTGGTGCCAGTCGGCACGCGCAGGGAAGTGTCTTTAACGTCGCTGGCTTTTTCGCCGAAGATGGCACGCAGCAGTTTTTCTTCCGGAGTCAGTTGGGTCTCGCCTTTCGGAGTGACCTTACCGACCAGGATGTCGCCTGCGCCGACTTCAGCACCTACGTAAACGATACCGGCTTCGTCCAGTTTGTTCAGTGCAGCTTCACCCACGTTCGGGATGTCTGCAGTGATTTCCTCTGGCCCAAGCTTGGTGTCACGTGCCACACAGGTCAGTTCCTGAATGTGGATCGTGGTGAAACGGTCTTCTTGAACAACACGCTCGGACAGGCAGATGGAGTCTTCGAAGTTGAAGCCGTTCCATGCCATGAACGCGATGCGCATGTTCTGACCCAGTGCCAGTTCACCCATGTCGGTGGACGGGCCGTCGGCCATGATGTCGCTGCGCTGGACGCGATCACCCTTGCTCACCAGCGGACGCTGGTTGATGCAGGTGTTCTGGTTCGAGCGGGTGTATTTGGTCAGGTTGTAGATGTCGACACCGGCTTCGCCAGTTTCTACTTCGTCATCGGCAACACGAACCACGATACGGCTGGCATCAACGGAGTCGATCACGCCGCCACGACGAGCCACGACGCAAACGCCGGAGTCACGGGCTACGTTACGCTCCATGCCGGTACCTACCAGCGGCTTGTCAGCACGCAGGGTCGGTACAGCTTGACGCTGCATGTTGGAACCCATCAACGCACGGTTGGCGTCATCGTGCTCCAGGAACGGGATCAGCGACGCAGCGACCGAAACTACCTGCTTCGGCGATACGTCCATCAAGGTGACGTCTTCCGGCGCCTTGACGGTGAACTCGTTCAAGTGACGAACAGCTACCAGCTCGTCGACCAGGACTTTCTTGTCGTTCATCGTGGCCGAGGCCTGAGCGATCACGTGATCAGCTTCTTCGATGGCGGACAGGAATACGATCTCGTCGGTGACCAGAGCGTCTTTCACCACACGGTACGGGCTCTCGAGGAAGCCGTACTGGTTGGTGCGCGCATAAGCGGCCAAGGAGTTGATCAGACCGATGTTCGGACCTTCTGGCGTTTCGATCGGGCAAACACGACCGTAGTGCGTCGGGTGTACGTCACGAACCTCAAAGCCAGCACGCTCACGGGTCAGACCGCCCGGGCCCAGTGCAGAAACACGGCGCTTGTGGGTGATCTCGGAGAGCGGGTTGTTCTGGTCCATGAACTGCGAAAGCTGGCTGGAACCGAAGAACTCTTTCACCGCCGCAGCCACTGGCTTGGCGTTGATCAGGTCTTGCGGCATCAGGCCTTCGCTTTCTGCCATCGACAGACGCTCTTTGACCGCACGCTCAACACGTACCAGGCCAACGCGGAACTGGTTCTCGGCCATTTCGCCTACGCAGCGAACACGACGGTTACCCAGGTGGTCGATGTCATCGACGATGCCTTTGCCGTTACGGATGTCGACCAGGGTCTTCAATACCGCGACGATGTCTTCCTTGCACAGCACGCCCGAACCTTCGATCTCGGTACGACCGATACGACGGTTGAACTTCATCCGGCCGACCGCAGACAGGTCATAGCGCTCAGGGCTGAAGAACAGGTTGTTGAACAGGGTCTCGGCAGCGTCTTTGGTTGGCGGCTCACCAGGACGCATCATGCGATAGATCTCGACCAGCGCTTCCAATTGGTTGCTGGTGGAGTCGATCTTCAGCGTGTCAGAGATGAACGGACCGCAGTCGATGTCGTTGGTGTACAGGGTCTCGATGCGAACAACCTGAGCCTTGGCGATCTTGGCCAGGATCTCGGTGTTCAGCTCGGTGTTGCACTCAGCCAGGATTTCGCCTGTAGCCGGGTGAACGATGACCTTGGCGGTGGTGCGGCCCAGGACGTAGTCCAGAGGCACTTCCAGCTCTTTGATACCGGCCTTTTCGATCTGGTTGATGTGGCGCGCAGTGATACGACGGCCAGCTTCAACAATGACCTTGCCTTTTTCATCCTGGATGTCCAGAACGGCAATTTCACCACGCAGACGCGAAGCGATCAGCTCCAGCTTGAGGGTTTCATCCTTCAGGCTGAATACGTTGGTGGTGTAGAAGGCATCCAGCACTTGCTCAGTGGTGTAACCGAGCGCGCGCAGCAGTACCGAGGCCGGCAGCTTACGACGACGGTCGATACGCACGAACACGCAGTCTTTCGGATCGAACTCGAAGTCCAACCACGAACCGCGGTACGGAATGATCCGCGCGGAGTACAGGAGTTTGCCGGAGCTGTGCGTCTTGCCGCGGTCGTGGTCGAAGAACACGCCCGGGGAACGGTGCAGCTGGGAAACGATCACACGCTCGGTACCGTTGATAACGAAGGTACCGTTCTCGGTCATCAATGGGATTTCACCCATGTAGACTTCTTGCTCTTTGATGTCCTTGATCGCTTTGTTCGACGATTCTTTGTCGAAAATGATCAGGCGCACTTTTACCCGCAAAGGTACGGCGTAAGTAACACCGCGCAACACGCATTCTTTGACATCAAATGCCGGTTCGCCCAGGCGATAACCGACGTACTCCAGCGCAGCATTGCCGGAGTAGCTGATGATCGGGAAAACGGATTTGAAGGCCGCATGCAGGCCCACGTCGCGGAACTGATCTTTGGTCGCTCCCGCCTGCAAGAATTCACGATACGAATCCAGCTGGATAGCCAGAAGGTACGGGACATCCATGACGTCCGGCAACTTGCTAAAGTCCTTGCGGATACGTTTTTTCTCAGTATATGAGTAAGCCATCAGCGTTCCCCAGCTTGGTCACCTGCTTGTTTGGCCCTCCCGACGGGAGCAGCCAGAAAATCTTGCAAACCCCATGGTTTGCACCACCGCATCGGGTGGCTACAGCGCGTTAATGGCGGCGACCGAGTCGACAGCCAAGAACGGAAAAAGGCCGGTGGCAAGAGCCACCAGCCATCAGCCTTCAGCTTAACGCTTGGGCTGGAGACGCAAGGTCGATGCTTACTTCAGCTCGACTTTAGCGCCTGCTTCTTCCAGTACTGCTTTGGCTTTGTCAGCTGCGTCTTTCGACACTGCTTCCAGAACCTGGGCAGGAGCGCCGTCAACTACAGCCTTGGCTTCTTTCAGGCCCAGACCGGTCAGTTCACGTACTGCCTTGATCACGTTTACTTTCTTCTCGCCAGCTTCCAGCAGCATGACGTTGAATTCGGTTTGCTCTTCAGCAGCAACAGCAGCAACAGCTGGGCCAGCGGAAGCAGCGGCAGCGGAAACGCCGAATTTTTCTTCGAAAGCTTTGATCAGCTCAACAACCTGCAGAACCGACATTTCAGCTACGGCGTTGAGGATATCGTCTTGGGAGATAGACATTGCTGTATTTCCTGAATTGGGGGACGGCCTACGCGGCCATCGAAATAAACAAAAATACGCGAGAGAAGTTGCTCAGCCTTAGGCTGCGGCAGCTTCTTTTTGCTCGCGAACTGCAGCCAGAGTACGAGCCAGCTTGCTGGTAGCGCCTTGAATCACGCTCATCAGCTGCGAAATGGCTTCGTCGCGGGTCGGCAGTGTTGCCAGTACGTCGATTTGGTTAGCTGCGAGGAACTTGCCCTCGAACGCAGCTGCCTTGATCTCGAACTTATCCTGACTCTTGGCGAATTCTTTGAACAAACGGGCAGCAGCGCCTGGATGTTCTTTGGAGAACGCGATCAGAGTCGGGCCGGTGAACACGTCGTTGAGGACACTGTATTCAGTGTCAGCAACAGCGCGCTTGAGCAGGGTGTTACGTACAACACGTACGTATACGCCAGCTTCACGAGCCTCTTTACGGAGTCCGGTCATAGCGCCTACTGTCACACCACGGGCATCAGCCACGACAGCGGACAGAGCAGCTTTGGCAGCCTCGTTGACTTCAGCGACGATGGCCTTCTTGTCTTCGAGATTAATTGCCACGGGTTTAACTCCTGCTTGTTACCGTTTCATCTGGCCGGAGCCGGATGTCGTTTTGGTGTCTGATTCGGTAAGGAACCGGGAGCACCATCTGCGTAGGCTTGTGGTTTAAGACTTGCGTCGCCTACGGTCTTGGATAGCCCCCGCCAGGCAGGGACCCCAATTTTTTCAATTGACGCGATCTCTCGCGTCAACTTGTGTCTTATACGTCCAGCGAGCCCTGGTCGATGACCAGACCTGGGCCCATAGTGGTGCTCAGGGTAACGCGCTTGACGTAGATACCTTTCGAGGAAGCTGGCTTGATACGCTTCAGATCAGCGATCAGGGCTTCAACGTTTTCCTTCAGCTTGACGGCATCGAAGCCGACTTTGCCAACGGAGGTGTGAATGATGCCGTTTTTGTCGGTGCGATAACGAACCTGACCAGCCTTGGCGTTTTTAACCGCGGTGGCTACGTCTGGGGTTACGGTGCCGACTTTAGGGTTAGGCATCAGACCACGTGGACCGAGGATCTGACCCAACTGACCTACAACGCGCATTGCATCCGGGGAAGCAATAACGACGTCATAGTTCAGGTCGCCGCCTTTCATTTCGGCAGCCAGGTCGTCCATGCCAACGCGATCAGCGCCAGCGGCCAGAGCAGCTTCAGCTGCCGGGCCTTGGGTGAAGACAGCTACACGTACAGTCTTGCCAGTACCGTGTGGCAGCACAGTTGCGCTACGAACGACCTGGTCGGATTTACGTGGGTCAACACCCAGGTTTACAGCAACGTCTACGGACTCGCTGAACTTGACGGTCGACAGCTCAGCCAGCAGGGCAGCGGCGTCTACAAAGTTGTAGGCCTTGCCTGCTTCGATTTTGCCGGCGATAGCCTTTTGACGCTTGGTCAGCTTAGCCATTACACACCCTCCACGTTAAGGCCCATGCTACGAGCAGAACCGGCGATGGTACGCACGGCTGCATCCATATCAGCTGCAGTCAGATCCGCGTTTTTGGTTTTCGCGATTTCTTCCAGCTGAGCACGAGTTACGGTGCCAACCTTAACGGTGTTCGGACGAGCGGAACCGCTAGTCAGACCAGCAGCTTTCTTCAACAGAACCGAAGCCGGGGTCGACTTGGTTTCGAAGGTGAAGCTACGGTCGCTGTATACAGTGATGATCACTGGAGTCGGCAGACCTGGCTCAAGACCCTGAGTACGGGCGTTGAAGGCCTTGCAGAATTCCATGATGTTCACGCCGTGCTGACCCAGAGCTGGACCGACGGGTGGGCTAGGGTTGGCCTGAGCGGCCTTCACTTGCAGCTTGATGTAAGCGGTAATCTTCTTGGCCATGAGGCACTCCAATTACGGGTTCAAACGCCTCGAAAGGCTCCCCGGTTACTTGCGCGTTTATCCCAGTGACGACAAAACCCCACAGCCTAAGGCTGCGGGGTTGGGATGCTTGCTCAGCTAGACCTTCTCGACCTGGCTGAACTCCAACTCTACCGGAGTAGAGCGACCGAAAATGAGCACTGCCACTTGGATCCGGCTCTTTTCGTAGTTAACTTCTTCGACAGTACCGTTGAAATCAGCAAACGGACCATCTGTGACACGAACAACCTCACCCGGCTCGAACAACGTCTTCGGCTTAGGCTTGTCGCTACCATCAGCAACGCGGCGCAGAATAGCTTCTGCTTCTTTGTCAGTGATAGGAGCAGGCTTATCAGCGGTACCGCCGATGAAACCCATGACACGAGGGGTATCCTTGACCAAGTGCCAAGTACCTTCATTCATGTCCATCTGAACCAGCACATAGCCAGGAAAGAACTTGCGTTCGCTTTTGCGCTTCTGACCATTCCGCATTTCAACCACTTCTTCAGTGGGAACCAGAATTTCGCCGAAGCCATCTTCCATGCCTGCCAGCTTTACGCGCTCTAGCAAAGAGCGCATAACATGCTTCTCGTAACCCGAGTAAGCATGCACAACGTACCAACGCTTAGCCACGGGACACCCTTAGCCAACAATCAAGGAAACAAGCCAGCCGAGCAGGGAATCAAGCCCCCACAACAGCAACGCCATAACCAGAACAACAGCCACAACGATCAACGTGGTCTGCGTGGTTTCTTGGCGAGTCGGCCAAACGACTTTACGGATTTCGGTGCGAGCTTCCTTTACCAGGACCGCGAAAGACTTGCCTTTAGCAGTCTGCAGGCCTACAAAGGCAGCTACAGCAGCAAGGGCAAGCAAAGCGAGGACGCGGTACAGGATCGGCGAAGCAGAATAGTACTGATTGCCAACAACGCCTACGACCACCAAGGCAACTACAGCGAGCCACTTGACCAGATCGAAACGAGAGCTTTGAGCTTCAGCCTTAGGAGTCATCTATGAAGATCCTGTGAAAAGAAAGCCAGATACACCACGTGAATCTGGCAGGTCAGGAGGGAATCGAACCCCCAACCTACGGTTTTGGAGACCGTCGCTCTGCCAATTGAGCTACTGACCTAAAACAAAATCAGGCCGACCATTATGCAGGCCTGAAAAAGACTTTACAACAACCAACCCCACTAGACTTGAAATCACCCGACAATAAAGCCAGACGCAACACCAACAAGCCGAGGCAGCTGTTAAAACAAAGGCAGATATTTTCATATCTGCCTTGTCATATGGAGCTCTTGAGCGGATTTGAACCGCTGACCTCACCCTTACCAAGGGTGTGCTCTACCAACTGAGCTACAAGAGCGAAACACCTTGCACAACCTGCAAACTTGGAGCGGGTAGCGGGAATCGAACCCGCATCATCAGCTTGGAAGGCTGAGGTTCTACCACTAAACTATACCCGCGGAGCTTGCAGCTCACGCTAAAAATGGTGGAGGGGGAAGGATTCGAACCTTCGAAGTCGTAGACGTCAGATTTACAGTCTGATCCCTTTGGCCGCTCGGGAACCCCTCCTAAGCGAGCCGGCATTTTACATTACGCCGACCTTCTGTCAAGCATTTTCTCATTTAAAAATATGAGGTTAGCTGCGTTGACCTTCGCTTCACACTGTAGGCCTTAAAGGTCTTCACTGCGAAGCGGGCGCCATTCTATGCAAACTATTCGAGAGATGCAACGCCTTCGCACAACATTATTTTATGTTTTAACTCATTGAATTCCTTAGCAAGGTTTTCAAATGGCAGATCCTCAGCCAGGCGTCGGCTTTCAGGGGCTACGCGCAGCCAATAGCCGGAGGCTTCAGCAGTATTGAGCAATTGGATCTTGACCTTTATATCCAGGCTTGTGAGGCGCTGCTCAACAGACTGCGCCTGCCGCTGGTCCGCAAAACCACCGATATACAAACACATATTCTGCGCATCAGATGCTTTTGCACGATCTCTGCGCATCACCGCATCAGACGATTCACTGAGCAGGCGAATATCCTGCTGCGACCCCTTGTAAAGACTCAGGGGCGTGACATCTTTGGCGCGCAACGGTGCTTCTTGCTGATGCCAGATGTAGTAGAAGGCGTTGAGGACAAGTAAAAGCAAAAACAACCAACGCATATTCACCTCAAGACAAAGGACAAGCCATCGCCAAACCGACAAAAACCAAATCTGGAACGAGTCGGGCCTGTGGCACCGCATCTGCCACCAAATCGGCGTCCCCTCCCGTAAGGAACACAGTGAAGTCATCACCCCAGTAGCTTCGCGCCAGCTCTAACTGAGTGAGTACAAACCCTCGAAGCATAAGCGTACAACCTCGCTCCACTGCCTCTACGGTCGTACGACCTGGAGAGAGGCGCTCCAGCGCCCTTTCAGCAGCGGCATCGTCGTACCGTATCTTGCGTGTATGAGTTCGCAGTTGGTTGCGCATGAGCGGCATACCTGGACAGATGAATCCACCGAGGTGCTCACCATCCGCCGCGATGAAATCCGCCGTGGCTGCTGTGCCGAAATCGAGCACCAGGCAAGCACCGCGCGCTAACTTGAACCCCCCCAGCATTGCCAGCCAACGATCAAGGCCCAGACGCTCAAAATCTTCGTAGCCGTTACGCACTCCGGCCATCTCGCGCGCGGGAGCCGCACAGGAGACAGCAACGCCGAAAGCCTCATGCAGGGCCGCAACCAGCTTGCTTGTTTCTTCCAGGGCACGAACGCTCACCAGCCGGCAACGCGTCAGCAACAATCCCGGAAGCGCCACGAGGCTTTCGATCAAAGCCAGATCCGAACCAACAATCCCTTCCGAAGAGGCGTGAGCACTGTCGGCATGAAGTACACGCCATTTGATAAAGCTATTCCCACAGTCGAGCTCAAGAATCATCACGCAACCTCAGGCTTAACTCACCACCACTGTATATTTTCTCAACACCGTCGACGCTCAAGCGCAGCGCCCCCTGGTGATCTACACCCAGCACAATGCCATCGACTTGGCTGATACCCGCGATAAGCGACACCGGCCTTCCTTGCCAGGCGTGATTCTGCTCCCACTCATCCTTGAGTGCGACAAAACCACCCTCCCGGTGCCGCTCAAGGTAGCTTTGCAGCTGCAACCCCAACTGCGCCACGAGCGTATTGCGATCCACCGGAGAACCGGTCTGCAGCTGCACCGAAGTCCATTGCTGGTCCACCTCGTCAGCCCTTTGCATATTCACGTTGATACCTATTCCAAGGACAACGTGGCAGATATCTGCAGGGTCTCCTACCAACTCCAGCAAAATCCCGGCAATTTTCTTCTGCCCTACCAGAACGTCGTTTGGCCACTTCAGAGTGGCGTCCCGCACACCAGACTCGCGCAAGGCCTGCATGACCGCCAAGCCCACAACCAGGCTCAGTCCCTCCAACTGCCGAAGGCCCGACTCAATACGCAATACGAGGCTGTAATACACATTTTGTGCGAACGGACTTACCCACTTCCGTCCTCTCCTACCCCGACCGGCCGTTTGCTGCTCCGCAAGCACTAGGAGCGGCGCCGCGCAACCGGCACCAACAAGACGCAAAGCTTCGGCATTCGTGGAGTCAACGGAGTCAGAGATATGGATGGGCCACGCTAAGGAGGGCGCATTCAACGCAATATCTTCAGCAGTCAAGAACACCAGCGGTGACGCCAACTGATACCCCTTACCTCGCACCTTATGGAGGGGCAGATTGAGTTCCGCTTCCAGGTGTTGGAGTTGCTTCCAGACAGCACTGCGACTGACACCCAGGGCGGCGCCAAGCGCTTCACCCGAGTGGAATCGGCCATCTTTCAGAAGTTTTAACAGCGTCAGCATGCAAATATCGCCTCACAATGAGGCACGCATAATAGCCATGCGCAGGGTCATTGCATAGAAAGGCAGGACTTTAGCACTGAAGGTCGTCGAAATGACCGACTTTGTGTTTTCGACCGCCCAAAACAAAACCCCA
>NZ_JACART010000038.1:0-91301 GCF_013386445.1 Pseudomonas sp. P7759 | reverse complement strand
CTGTAAGAGCGGAACCAATACCAGCCGTTACCCAAATAACGGATATGTACTCGATCTCACCCAACACCCCGGCCGATACTATATCCCAGACATAAAAAAAGCGCCGCGTACCTCACGATACGCGGCGCCTCTTCACATCAACACTTTAGGCCTGAATCACCGGAATGTTGGCGCTAGCTGCGATCTTGCGGAACTCAGCAATCTGGTCGAAGTTCAGGTAGCGGTAAACGTCACTGGCCATGGTGTCCAGTTTCGCCGCGTAGCCCATGTACTCTTCGACGGTCGGCAGGCGACCCAGGGTAGAAGCCACTGCCGCCAGCTCGGCCGAAGCCAGGTAGACGTTAGCGCCGTCACCCAGACGGTTCGGGAAGTTACGGGTCGACGTCGACACAACGGTCGAGTTCGGCTCTACACGTGCCTGGTTACCCATGCACAGCGAGCAGCCCGGCATTTCCATGCGCGCGCCAGCCTTGCCGTAGATGCCGTAGTAGCCTTCTTCGGTCAGTTGGTGAGCATCCATCTTGGTCGGCGGCGACAGCCACAGACGAGTTGGCAGTTGGCCCTTGACCTGCTCCAGCAGCTTACCGGCCGCGCGGAAGTGACCAATGTTGGTCATGCACGAACCGATGAACACTTCGTCGATCTTCTCGCCGGCAACGCTCGACAGCAGACGGGCATCGTCCGGGTCGTTCGGTGCGCAGAGGATCGGCTCGTTGATCTCGGCCAGGTCGATCTCGATGATTTCCGCGTATTCCGCGTCGGCATCGGCTTCCATCAGCTCTGGGTTCTTGACCCAGGCTTCCATCGCTTGAGCACGACGTTCCAGGGTACGCGGGTCACCGTAGCCTTCACCGATCATCCAGCGCAGCAGGGTGATGTTGGAGTTCAGGTACTCGGTGATCGACTCTTTCGACAGCTTGATGGTGCAACCGGCAGCCGAACGTTCAGCCGAGGCGTCGGACAGCTCGAAAGCTTGTTCCAGCGTCAGGTCGTTCAGGCCTTCGATCTCCAGGATGCGGCCGGAGAAGGCGTTCTTCTTGCCTTTCTTCTCTACAGTCAGCAGACCCGACTGGATCGCGTAGTAAGGAATGGCATGAACCAGGTCACGCAGGGTGATGCCAGGTTTCATCTTGCCTTTGAAGCGCACCAGTATCGATTCCGGCATGTCCAGTGGCATAACGCCAGTGGCTGCGGCGAACGCGACCAGGCCAGAACCGGCCGGGAACGAGATGCCCATCGGGAAACGGGTGTGGGAGTCACCACCGGTACCGACGGTGTCCGGCAGCAGCATGCGGTTCAGCCAGCTGTGGATGATGCCGTCGCCTGGACGCAGCGAAACACCGCCACGGGTCATGATGAAGTCAGGCAGGGTGTGGTGGGTGGTCACGTCGATCGGCTTTGGATAGGCCGCGGTGTGGCAGAACGACTGCATGACCAGATCGGTCGAGAAGCCCAGGCACGCCAGGTCTTTCAGTTCGTCACGGGTCATAGGACCGGTGGTGTCCTGGGAGCCCACGGTGGTCATCTTCGGTTCGCAGTAGGTGCCAGGACGAACGCCTTTGCCTTCTGGCAGGCCGCAGGCCTTGCCGACCATTTTCTGTGCCAGGGTGAAGCCTTTGCCGGTGTCGACAGGCGCTTCTGGCAGCTTGAACAGATCGGTTGGGCCCAGGCCCAGTTCGGCACGGGCCTTGTCGGTCAGGCCGCGACCGATGATCAACGGGATACGGCCGCCAGCGCGGACTTCGTCCAACAGGACCGGGGTCTTCATTTCGAAGGTGGTGATGACTTCGTCGGTGCCGTGTTTGCAGACTTTGCCAGCATGCGGGTACAGGTCGATCACGTCGCCCATGTTCATGTTGGTAACGTCAAACTCGATTGGCAGTGCGCCTGCATCTTCCATGGTGTTGTAGAAGATTGGAGCGATCTTGCTGCCGAAGCAGAAGCCGCCAGCGCGCTTGTTCGGCACGTACGGAACGTCGTCGCCGAAGAACCACAGCACGGAGTTGGTTGCCGATTTACGCGACGAACCGGTACCGACCACGTCGCCCACGTAGGCGATCGGGAAGCCTTGGCCGCGCATTTCTTCGATCTGCTTCATCGGGCCGGTCTTGCCTTGCTCGTCCGGCACGATGCCTTCACGGGCCATTTTCAGCATGGCCAGGGCGTGCAGCGGGATGTCAGGACGGGACCAGGCATCAGGCGCAGGGGACAGGTCGTCGGTGTTGGTTTCGCCGGTGACCTTGAACACGCGCAGGCTGATCTTGTCGGCCAGGGTAGGGCGGTTGCTGAACCACTCGCCGTCGGCCCAGGACTGGATCACGGCTTTGGCGTGTTCGTTGCCGTTCTTGGCTTTTTCAGCCACGTCGTGGAACGCGTCGAACATCAGCAGGGTGTGCTTGAGTTGGGCGGCGGCGACCGGTGCCAGAGTGGCGTCGTCCAGCAGCTCAACCAGGGTCACGATGTTGTAGCCGCCTTGCATGGTGCCAAGCAGTTCAACGGCGCGTTGCTTGCTGATCAGGGGGGAAGTGGCTTCGCCCTTTGCCAGGGCAGACAGGAAACCGGCCTTGACGTAGGCAGCTTCGTCAACGCCTGGTGGAATGCGATTGGTGATCAGGTCAACGAGGAATTCTTCTTCGCCAGCCGGAGGATTTTTCAGCAGCTCGACCAGGCCTGCGGTTTGTTCGGCGTTAAGCGGCTGGGGAACGATACCCAGGGCTGCACGCTCTTCGATATGTTTGCGGTAGGCTTCAAGCACAGTTATTACCCTCATCAGTGGTCCCACGGGACGCTCATCCAGAAATGAACGGCACGCATGCGCTCGGGGGCTTTTTGGGCCGCAAAGCCAGCGCTGCCGGCATTCCTCACAGAAGCTGCTTTCAAAGTTTTACGCCTGCAGAACGGAGCTGATGAGGGTTGGCGAGGGCTCTGACCTACCGAGTCATTAACCATCGCCAACACCGTTCTGAAGGAACGACTGTGCTCGTGACGCTTTGAAAACAGCTTCCAGCGGATTATTGGCGCCTTACAAGGCCGGATGATTCTACGGCAAAAAAAATCTAAAGGTAAGTTGCCTAACCAAGTTTGCTGGGTGATCAAGCTTAGACAAAGGGCTAACATGGCGCATTGTTTCGCTGATTTGCGTGCCGTTGCCCATGTCCAACCAAACCATCAAGACCCCCTGCGTCGGCCTGTGCTCCACGGTCTACGGCGATCTCGTGTGCCGTGGCTGCAAGCGCTTCCACCACGAAGTGATCCAGTGGAACGGCTACGGCGAAGAGGAAAAACGTGCGGTCTGGCTGCGCTTGGAGCAGCTGCTGGTGCAGGTGATGGCCGGCAAACTGGAAGTTTTTGACCCTAAAACCCTGCGCGGCCAACTGGAACAGCGCAAGATCCGCTTCGTGCCGCACCAGTCCGAATACTGCTGGGCCTACCAGTTGATCGCCCGCGGGGCGCGGGTGATCAATAACCTGGAGGCCTACGGCATGGTGCTGTTGCCCGAGTTTCGCGACTGGCCGTTGCCGGACCTGCGCGACGCCATTGATCGGGAGTTCTTTATCCTGTCCGAAGCCCACTACCAGCGCTATATCGCGCCGGGGTTTCTCAAGGATGCGTTTGGCGCCTAGCAGTCAGGCTTTGGTGGCCTGTTCCACTAGGCGGTCCATCACTTCTTCTGGCTTGAGCACCAGCACATCGCTTTCCAGCGTATCCAGCACGACCTCTGCGGTGTTGCCGATCAGTGCCCCGGAAATACCCGTGCGCCCCACGGTGCCGATGATCGTGACCGCCGCCTGCAGCTTGTGGGCGAGATGCGGTATCAGCACGTCCGCCGGTCCTTCCTCGATATGTAGATGCTTGTCGTCCACGTCGAACTCCGCCTGAAACGCCCTGCATTGCTCGCGATAACGCGCCTCGATGGTTTCCTTGAGCTGAAACGTCGGGTCCGCCGCCGACAGCATCGGCGACGGATGGGCGCTGATCACATGCAACTGCGCCTTGGCCAGGTGGGCGATATCAAAGCCATGGTCAATGATCGAATTGTGCAATGAACGGTGCTCACCGTCGGTATTGCCCACATCGATCGCCGCCAGGATCACGCCGCCAGCCCACGGTGTAGCGGTCTTGACCAGCAACACCGCCGTCGGGCAATAACGCAGCAACTTCCAGTCCGCAGGCGTTAACAGCGCCTTTTTCAATGGGCTGTCCGGGAAGTGCTGCTTGATCACCAGCCCACAGCCTTCGGCCTGCTGCACGTCGATAATGGTTTCATGCAGGCTGGCATTCCACGCCTGCTCGGTGCTGACGCTGTAGCCGTCCTCTTGCAAACCGGCCTTGAGCAGAGCCAGCAGCGCCGAGTGCTCATGCTTCTTGTCGCAGACCAGCAGATGCAGGTGCGCGCCGGTGACCCCGGCGATCAGCTTGGCACGCTTGAGGGCCAGGCTTTCCGAATGCTCGGGCTCGATGACCACCAGGATGCTGCGGATGGCTTGCATGGTCGGGATCTCCAAAAAGGGTGGGCCTGGAACAACTATAGTTGCTGGCTGGCGCACGTCATGTTGATGCACATCAAGGCCGGTGGCTGGTGGTCTGCGGCGGGGTCGGTATAATCGCCGGCCTTTTGTGATCCTTTTGCCCGTGAGCCCGATGAACCTGCCAGAAATCCACGAATTCCTCGGTTGCCGCACCCCTGACGCCTGGGTCCAGGCCGCGCTGGCCGATCAGGACACCCTGCTGATCGACCACAAGAACTGCGAATTCAAAGCCGCCAGCACCGCCCTGAGCTTGATCGCCAAGTACTACAGCCATGTGGACCTGATCAACATGATGTCGCGCCTGGCCCGTGAAGAGCTGGTGCACCACGAACAAGTCATGCGCTTGATGAAAAAACGCAAGGTCGAGTTGCGCCAACTGAATGCTGGTCGCTACGCCTCGGGTTTGCGCAAAGTAGTGCGCACCCATGAACCGGTCAAGCTGGTGGACACGCTGGTGGTGGGCGCGTTTATCGAAGCACGCAGTTGCGAGCGTTTCGAAGCGCTGGTGCCACATTTGGACGAAGAACTCGGCAAGTTTTACTTCGGTTTGCTGAAAAGCGAAGCGCGGCACTTCCAGGGTTACCTGAAGCTGGCCTACCAGTACGGCGACGCCAAGGATGTTGCCCAGGTGATTGAGCGGGTGAGGGCGGCCGAGCAGGAGCTGATCGAGTCACCCGACATCGAGTTCCGCTTTCACAGTGGCGTGCCAGCCTGAGGCCACGGCCACGCCGATCAGCGCGGTGATCCCGGCCAGCAACAGGATCACCGCCTGCGTGCCCAGCGGTGCCGCCAACAGCGCAATTGCCAGGCCCGCCAAGGGTTGCGGCAGGTTGTTGAGTAAGGTGATCACACCTACGGTCTTGCCGAAGTCCTGCACGGGAATCACCCGCTGACGGGTGCTGCGCAGGTAGACGTTGAACATCTTGTCGAAGCCGGTGACCAGCAGGAAGCCCACGGCGTACAGCCACACGCCGGGGCTGACCGCCATGATCACCGCACCGACTGCAATCATCGAATACGACAAGCCGCCCAGCACCTTCAGCGGCAGCCCGGCCCGCGCCAGGTAAAACAGAATCCCGATGGTCACCAGGGCGCCGGCCGCCTGCAGCAGGGCATAGGTGTCCTTATCCTGTGCAAATTGGCCGGTCACCATCGCCGCAGACGTGGCCAGCGTCACGCCAATGATCAGGTTCACACCCACGGCCAGGGTGATGATCCGCTTCAGTTCCGGCAGGCGGCGGATATGCCCGAAGGCAATCTTCAACGGCCGCAGCCAGATATCCCGGTGCTGCTCGAAGGTTTCCAGGTTGACGGTGCTGGAGCGTTGCCACAGCCGCATCGCCAGGTCGGCCAACAAGAACAGCCCGGCCACCCCGAGGACGACCCAGTGCCAGGCCCACACTTCCAGCATCAGCGCCGCCACCAGCGGCCCGAGCACCAGCCCGCTCTGGTCGGCGATCTGCGAATAGGACAGCGTCTTGGCGTAGCTGTAATGGGGGAAGACATGGGGCATGAGCACTTCCCGCGCCATGATGCCCTGGGTAGTCAGCACGCCGCACAGCGCCGAGAGCAGTACGATCCAGACGATGCCGTCGAATACCCCGTACAGAACCACGGCCGTCACACAGGCCAATGCCCGGTAAACCTGGCTGATATGCAGGATGCGCACCGGTGCGAACTTGTCGCACACTGCGCCACACACCGGGAACGCGAGATAGCGCGGCAGCGACTCGATAAAGAACGCCAGCCCGGCCCAGGCCACGCTCTGGGTGGTCTGGAACACGATCAAGGGCACGATAAACAGTAGAATCTGGTCCGCCAGCCGCGACAGGAACAGCGAAATAAAGAACGCCAGGTAATCCTTGCGCATACAACTCCCTGTGGATGGCGTTAAAGATTGCAGGGTATTTGTTAAAAACTCTTAAAAGCATGAAGCTTCGTCGGCCAATGCTGGCCAGCTGCTTTAGTTGCCCAGCTTGCCACCTATAATGCCCGCTCTTCAATCCGTGTCTGCAAACTGAGAACTTATGGAAAACCTGGGGCTGGGCAAGGTCTTGCTCGTTGAGGACGACGAAAAACTGGCAGGGCTGATTGCGCACTTTCTCGCGCAGCATGGCTTTGAGGTGCGCGTGGAGCACCGGGGCGATGAGGCCCTGGCCGCGTTCCTGGCGTTCAAGCCGAAGATCGTCGTACTCGACCTGATGCTGCCCGGCCAGAGCGGGCTGCATGTGTGTCGCGGGATTCGCACGGTGTCCGACACGCCGATCGTGATCCTCACGGCCAAGGAAGATGACCTGGACCACATCCTTGGCCTGGAGTCCGGTGCCGACGATTACGTGATCAAGCCGATCAAGCCCCCTGTGTTGCTGGCACGCTTGCGTGCGTTGCAACGACGCCAGGCGCCGGAGCCGACCGTGCGCGGGTCACTGGCTTTCGGGCGGCTGGCCATCGATCGCAGTTGCCGGGTGGTCAGCCTGGGGGACGACAAGATCGACCTCACCACCATGGAGTTCGAACTGTTGTGGTTGTTGGCCAGTAACTCGGGGACGATCCTGTCCCGCGATGACATCCTCAACCGCATGCGTGGCATTGCGTTCGACGGCCTCAACCGCAGTGTCGATGTGTACATCAGCAAACTGCGCGGCAAGCTCAACGATAACCCGCGCGAACCGGTGTGCATCAAGACCATCTGGGGCAAGGGCTATCTGTTCAATCCGTTCGCGTGGGAGGCCTAGATGCTGCGGCTCTATATTCGCCTGTACATCATCCTGGCGCTGGGGCTGGCGGGGGCGATCTGGCTGGTCAACTACACCTTTGATGAGCTGCTGCCCGAAGCCAATGAAACCTATAACCGCGAAGCCCTGCGCGGCCCGGCCTATGGTTTGGTTGAGCAGTTGCGGCCCTTGCTCGGCGACGCCCGTCAGGCGCGCCTGAGCGAGCTGCAACCGCATTACGGTCTGCACCTCAAACTGGTGCAGCGCGATGAGTTGGCGCTGGACCAGCGTGAGCAACAGTTGCTGGCGGCCGGCCAATTGGTGGTGCGGGGCGACTTCATGGAGTTCATCGCCAATATCGACGGCGGCCCTCAGTTGCTCAATATCAAGCTGCCCGACGAGCCGAAATGGCTGTACTTGTGGGCCTACAGCCTGCTGGGCTTGAGCCTGGCGATCGTGCTGTATTTCTGGGTGCGCCCGCATTGGCGCGACCTGGAGCACATCCGCCTGGCCGCCCAACGTTTCGGGGATAACGATCTCAGTTCACGTATTCTGCTGCCACGCCGTTCCACCGTGCGTTCGCTGGCCGGGCACTTCAACCAGATGGCCGAGCGTATCGAAAGCCTGATCGCCAACCAGCGCGAGCTCACCAACGCCGTGTCCCACGAGCTGCGCACGCCGATTGCGCGCCTGTCGTTCGAACTCGACCAGCTCAAGCAACAGACCGATCCACGCCAGCGTGGCGAATTGATTGCCGACATGTATGCCGACCTGGGCGAGCTGGAGGAAATGGTCTCCGAATTGCTGACCTACGCCAGCCTGGAGCGTGGCGCGACCCAGGTCACCCGCGAAAGCATCGAGGCCCACAGCTGGCTCGACAGTGTGATCGGCAGCGTGGCCCTGGAGGCTGAAGCGGCGGGCATCCAACTGTCGTTGCGTACGTGCGAGGTGGACTTTATCCAGATCGAGCCGCGCTTCATGGCGCGTGCGGTGATCAACCTGTTGCGCAACGCCATCCGTTACGCGGAGCGTCGTGTGGAGGTGTCGCTGGTCAAGTTTGGCAGTGGCTACGAAGTGCGTGTGTGTGACGACGGCCCTGGCGTACCGGAAGAAGGTCGCTCCAAAATCTTCCAACCTTTCATGCGCCTGGACGCCAGTCGGGACCGCCGCACCGGCGGCTTCGGCCTGGGCCTGGCGCTGGTGCAGCGGGTGTCGCAGTGGCATGGCGGCCAGGTGCAGGTGCTGGATTCGGAGTGGGGTGGGGCTTCGTTTCGGATGACGTGGGCGTATGCCGAATAGGCCCTCGGATTATCGATTGAAGTGACGCGGTCGGTAGCTGATGGTTGTGGGTTGGTAGTGTGCCGGCGAGTCGGGGGGAGCGATATTTATAAGAATTTTCTTACCGTGCAGCTTCTCTACGTGCTGGGTGATCTTTCCTATAAATTTGTCCTGTACCAATATGTCGGCGGCTTGATTGACATTTGACTGAGTTGCTTGCGGGTAGGTTTTTTGGATTTCGTTTCGCACGATGTTACGCCTATGGGTCATTTCTGTTGATCCGTGCGCTATTGATACGGTTCCCTCAAACGCCTTGACTGGCTTTTTGATTTCTTTTTGGAAAAGGCGTGCGAATGCATTGCTCCTGCCTTCTCCTGAGTGGCAAACCAGAAGGCGTACGTTATCGAAGCTGGAGGGGTCCACACCTTTGCCTTTTAATAAGTTAACCAGGTCAGGCGCGTCATATAGCGTGCCGTCGATGTACACTTTTGTACCGTTTCCTTTCAGTTTGTCAGTCCAGCTCCGTTCGATGCCATGTGCAACAATGTTGAGTCGGTTGGTGCCTTTGTAAGTATCGGCAAATGTATGAATTTCCTCGTCAATCAACTTTAAGTCCCGCATGGGCCCACCCATTTGAATGACGTTGTCACGCCCTAACCCAATGTCCAGTGCGGTGCGTTTGGTTGCGTTGGACGTGCTGGGTAGTCCCGGCAATGTATCGTCGACCCAATTAGAAACCTGAGGTTTGAAGTTATCGAGTGGCTTTCCGTATAGCCGTTGGTTTACCGGGTCCGCTGCAAAGTATTTTCCCGTTTTTGCATCGACTCCTGCCGGAGTCGATATCTCGGTCAGGCCTTTCTTGTAAGTGCCCTCTGCAATATCTGGACGGCGGGCCGTCTTCGGAAAATTGTACGAGCCGGTTCGCCCCGGTCCAAGCGTATTCAAGCGGTTTAACACGCTCTCGGAGGTTGAGGCCGCTACCTGTTCAAACAGTTTTTTCCCCACAGGTTTCCCTACACTGTTTGCAACGCTTCCCAGTGGTTTTACCGATCTCGCAGCCTTGCCAAATCCAGCCGTTGTCGCATACATGATGCCGTCAAATATGAGTTCCGAAGCCACTGCCAGCCAGTCTCCCTTGATTGCATTTCTGGCAAGCGAGACGAACGGAATGGAGCCCAGCAACAGTTCCTGATTTTTCTCGAACTCATCGTCTTCCTTGTCGAATTGAGTGATGTGGCGCGTAGCGGCAACCAGTTCTTCGAGGCTCGCAGGGCCAAGGGTGTGTCTGGACAATAATTCACCGAGAAATTGGCTGCGGTCGCTGGTATACGAAGCTGGGTTAGTGAGGTGGGGGGGCGGCGTAGCTGTTAATTTGCTTTTGTCTTTTTCCTCCAGGCTGAACGTCTCAATTGCAGTGTTTGAATACCTCTCGCCGCCCAAAAAACCTGGATCCTCTTTGATCCACTGGCCTTGTGGACCCGGCTTGAAGTCGGCGCCTAAGTCTTCGCGATGTTTAATATAGTTTTGCTGTGGGCTGATTTCGTAAAATTTTACGTTGGCGCCGTGTGTCGACTTGATGATGAGTGAACGCCTGTCCTGGGCCTGTTCGGGTGTCTTGCGATCATGATTGAGCGTGGCGCCTGGTACATAACTGGTGTGTTTAATAACCGTTCCTTCGACGTAAGGGACGAGCTCTCCGTATTCCAGCTGTTTGCGATCCTCAAGGGGAAGTTGTGCAATCAGGTGTTTGGTGCGGTTGACAAGACCCACTTCTCTTCCCAGCTTGTAATTGGCGACTGCGATTCGGTGCCGATTATTGATGTCCGGTAGTTGACCAAGGTAGTCGGGCGCGCTTCCCATCACCGGGTTGTTTTCACGCGACCTCCATCCGCTTTCTTCAGGGTTTTTAATGTAAACATCCAGCAACGAATAGGGCCCCAAGGTGACGTGCATGGGGCCGCTGTCCAAGGCGTTTTTTTGTCGGATACTCGGGTTCGATAAAATCGCGCGCTCAAACGACACATTGGTGAAATGCTCGCTGAGTACCGCCAGTGCCATGTCTTTCTGCATTGGAAGTGGGGCGGTCAAGTCGTTGGAGACCTTTCTCAGTGATTCCATGACGCTGGCAAACGTTTCCTGTGCCTTGTTGAGCTGCTCTGGCGAGTAAGTTGCCTCAGTTGAGGCCGGTAAAATACCGTGCACCAATGCCCAGTCGATTAACGTTTCGCGCTTGGCTTCACTCAGCAGTGCAGCGTCTTCTTCCGAAACTGGGTCGATCGCCGCGTACTTGAGCACCTCGGGGAAACTCAACGAAGAACTGCTTCCGGGGCTCTTGGCTTCGATCAGCGCCACCGTTGTCTTCAGGAGGAACCAGGCCGGAGAGCCATAGGTCAGTTCAGCGGGAACGTCTTTGACCAACAGTTCGGGTGCTGCGCTCGACAGCAAGAGGTGGGCCCCGACAGGTGCCATCTCTTGTGTGCAGCGGTGACTTTCTGTCAGATGGTCAATCAGGCCTTGCTTGATGTCACTCAACGGTTTGCCGTAGAAGCGTTCATCAGCCAGATTGAACCGGGCTGTCTGATTGCGTTTGGGGGGCATCAAGGTGTTATCGGAATCTAGTCCGGCCACCATCGCACCCATGACCCTGTCTCGGCTGCTGGGGCTTTCAATTGCGCCCATCTTTTTCTGCAGGGCATTTTCCAGGGCCACGGCTTTGGGCGAGTCGAGAATATCCGCAATGACGTTGCGCGGATCAGCGAGCTCAGAACGGGTCCAGTGGCGGTGTTTAGTCAGGTAGGTAAATGCCCCGCCTCGAATCTCCAACAGTGTCTGAGCGTCAAGCCCTGGCAGGTTGAGGTTGTTATAGCGGACGTTGCTGTAGAGCTGTCTTTTTTCTTGTTGATCAAGCGGTGCCTGCCAGCCCATGGCGCCAGTGAGGTTGCCGTTGGGGAGTGCGGGTAATGGCCCTCGCCTCAGGGATTGAATCAGGTTACTTATATCGTCTTTTGTCTGAGGTACAAACCAGCCGTTGTCGACGATGAACTGCTTGAGCGTTACCTTTGATTCAGGTGTCAGTTGCTGGTCCTGAAAGTACCAAGAGGCAGGGTCGATCTTTAGCTCTGTATTTTCCAGCGTTGCCGCAATCGAGGCCTTCTCCTGGCGAACGGTTTGTTCCGGAGTGGGGCGTACGCCCAAAAAGGTCGGGTCCGTGTAGGAGGTTGCAGCGTCTGCGCCGAGCGATAGCAAGGCAGCGTCAAGACTCTTGGATAAAAGCGTTATGTTTTGAATGTCGCCCCTTTCATATCGTTGATTCTCGAGCGCCACCTCCCCACGCATTTCAAATGGGTCGGGCATTACAGATGTATCGAGGTGCGGGAACGCGCGAGCCTGTTTTAACTCGGTTGCCCTTTGTTGCAGCGCACTCCGGGTATCGGGAATGGTTTCTCCGTAAAAGGCCGCCACCTCCTCAATGTGTGCAGAACGTGCGGCGTGCACATCGGGTGACGATTGACTTGCCGGGGTCACGCTGACTGACGTCCTGCCGCTGCTCAGGGTGTCAGCGGCTTGCATGATCAGCGACCAGGAGGCTGGCAGCGATAGTCCATCACCAAAGCCGGCACCGAATGTACGTGGCAGTGATGCGGGGGTGTTCGACGCGCTGATGTTGGCGGCCGCCGAGGGAGTGGGTTTCAGGGTGGCACTGATAAAGCCTGGCCGGGAGTTCCGAGACGGGAAGATTCGCACGGGCTTGGTCAAATCAATACGATTGTCGTCAGTCCATTGTTTGAAGTCGTCACTTGCCACCAAGGTGTCGAGGTGCTGGCGCCATTGTCCAAATGTGCAGTCGCTGGGGATCGGCTCAATGCCCGTGATAGCACGGGTAAAAAGGGGTGGCGTGTTCGCTGCGCTAGACAAGGCATTGGCGTAGAGATTTTTGAGTGCTGCATCGGCCTTGAACCTGGGTGTCTCAGCAATCAGTTTTTCAAGCGCTGATGGCTCGGTTTGCAGTTGGGTCGATGCAGGAGATTCAGTGCGCTCGTGCTCATTTGAGCTGATGGACGACGCTTGTAGAGGGCGAGACAATGCTGGCACGGTCATTTGGACATTCTCAAGGGTTGGCAACAAGGCAGCAGGGAAGGAACCTGACTACTTTTTGTGTCCAACCTCTGGGAGCGGTTCATGACCGATGTGTAAATAAATACCTCTTGGTGATCCGTACAGTCAGAAGCTGTATTCCAGCACGCCCATCACCGATGTTTGCAACCGCCGCTCCACAATCGGACTTTTCCCCGCTTCATCCGCCAGGTACTGCACATCCAGCAAGGTCGAGAATTGCGTGTGCTCGCTGATTGGCAGGCTCCATACCAGGTTCATACCATTGCTGATATTGCCCGCACCCGCCTTGTAGGCTTTGAAACGGCTGCGGGCCGCTTGGTCGGTGGTCACGCCGTACCAGGTCTGCAAGTAGTCACGGTCACCGAAATGGCTGCTGAGGCTGGCGTCGACGGAGCCGAAACGACCTTCATACAGGTTGGTGCCCAGGCTCAGTTCCAGGTGGGTGAATGCTTTGCCGCTGTCCTTGTGGTCATCTTCCTTGAGGGCATGTTCCAGCGTGGCGCCGACAATCATGCCGCCCAGGTTGTAGCTGGCACTCACACCCAACTGCGGGCGTGACTTGATTTCGCCCATGCCTTTAAGGCGTTTGGAGCCCAGGTGCATGGATTCGTTTTTGTCTTTGCGTGATCCACTGGCGCCGACATAAGCGCTGAAGCTCAAGGCATTGCCTTCGTAGCCCCAGCCCAGGCCCTTGTCGGTGTCGAGGAAAATCCCCCAGGGGCTGACGATGGCGCCGCCGAATACCGGGGCGGTCATGCGTTCGTCGCTGCCGCTGTAGCGGGGCAGGTTGGCCACGCCGGCCTTGAGGCTGTAGGTCCAGTCCTCAGCCAGTACGCTGTTGGCGCTCGCGAGCAAACACAGTGAGGTCAGGGACAGGCACAGATTTTTTGGGTTCATCAGGGTTTTCATGTCGGTTAGAAACTCAAGGGTGGATGGGTACGTTTGAAGGAGTAGCCCGAAGCGCTCAGGCCATTGATCTGGCGGCTGACGGTGTCACCCAGGCCATAGCCGTTGCCGGCGAGTACGGCATGGGCGTTGTCCACCGGCAGCAGGATGTAGTCGGTCAGCGGTTCGTCGTGCAGTTGGCCGCGAATCACCAGGAAGCCTTCTTCGAGGCGCACGCTGATGCCGCTCAATGGCGCATCGGGTTCATGGGTGTTGAGTACTTGGTAGGTGCCGACGGTGTCGGCCCAGGCCAAGGGCAGTGGCGGCGGGTCGATGCGTTCGCCGATGGGGATGCGCTGGCCATGGCTGCGCGCCGTGAGCATCTGCCGGCCTTGCACGGTGATGACGTCGAGTTGTACCTGGCCCAGTTCGCCGAGGTCCTTGAGCCAGAAACCGAAGAGTTTCTTCTGGGCGCGCAGCCAGCCTTGATCGTCACGCAACAGTTCGAAGTTGAAGCCGGCGAGTTCGCCGCGCAGCCTCTGGTCATCATCTTTGATCCGGAACACGCCCCAGGCGGTGGCGTAGAACCCGGCCAGGCGCTGGCGGTCGATGGCGGCCGGCACCTGGCGCAGCTTGAGCCCATGACGGGGTGCCTGGCAGTCATCGCTGCATACCTGTTCGCCGGTTTGCGCCTGAAGCATCAGGCGCAAGGCGTCCGTGGCCAGTGTGGCGACCAGGTCTTCGGCATTGCTGTCGTTGGCCATAATGATTACGGCCAATTGATGGTCCGGCAGCAGGGTCAACTGTGCGGCGAAATCATCGCCACCCCCACTGTGCTGGTAGGTGCGCACCCCAGGGCCGATCGGCTCGTCACCGCAGGGGGCCAGGAACCACGCCAGGCCGATCTGGCAATCGAAGTCCAGGGCATTGCCGGTGTTTTGCTGGGTGAACATTTCATCGATGGAGCGGCTGGCCATCACCCGATTGCCCTTGTAGAGGCCTTCGGCAAACAGCATCTGCACGTAATGGCTGAGGTCCCTGGGGCTGGCCCACAAACCGCCGGCGGCGATGTCGCGCAGTTGCGCATCGGTGCTGGCGACGCCTTCCTCGTAGCCCTGGGCGCGATAGCCGACTTGCGCGGCGGTCCCGACAAAGCTCGCGCGTTCCATCTCCAGCGGTTTGAGCAGACTATGTTGCAGCTGGGCTTCAAACTCCTTGCCGCTGCTGCGCTCGATGGCCGCACCCACCAGCGCATAACCCAGGTTGGAGTAGGCCACTTGCGTGCCGGGTGGGGTGCTCAGCCAGACGCCGGACAGGCGCATCGGCATCTGCCCCATGGCGTAGCTGTTGCGCAGGTCGCGCAGGTGTTCACTGGGTAAGCCGGACTGATGGCTGAGCAGGCGACGCAAGGTGATGTCGTGGTCGGCGGCCTGCTGGTCGGCGTGGAAACGCGAGCGTACATAGAACTCGCGCAGGGTTTGCTGGATCGGTGCGTCCAGCGCCAGTCGCTGTTGTTCAACCAGTTGCAGGGCCGCGCTGGCGGTGAGCAGCTTGGAGATTGCGCCGGCCCGGAAGGCGGTGTTTGGCGTCACCGGCAAGCCCTTGGCTTTGTCGGCCATGCCGAACCCGCGAGTCCAGATCAACTCCTGGCCGTTGACCAGTGCAATCGACAGGCCCGGAATGTTGTCCTGGGCCATGTCCCGCGGGATCCGGGTTTGCAGGTAACGGATGATCGCGCTGTAGTCGCCCTTAAGAATCGACGGCGGGGCAGGTGACTGCCCGTGGCAGCCGATACTGCCCAACAGGCAACCGAGCAACGGAAGACCGCGCAATGTGCGAAGCATGACGAGCACCCGATAGGTGGTTTGGAGGCTCGAATGCTAGGGCCACGGTACCCGACGGTCTTTGACAGCTTTGTCGATAAACTGTCAAAGACTGTTAACGGTGCTTGCTGTCAGTGCAGTACACGCTGGAGGAACTGCCGGGTCCTGTCCTCCCGAGGCTCATTGATGACCTGGCGGGCGTCGCCCACTTCACAGATCAACCCGTTATCGAAGAACGCAATCCGGTCCGCGGACTCGCGGGCGAAGGCAATGTCGTGGGTCACCATGATCAGGGTCATGCCGGAGTCCTTGAGCTTGCGAATGGTGTCGAGTACTTCTCCCACCAGCTCAGGGTCAAGGGCGGAGGTGACCTCGTCGAACAGCATGTAGTCGGGCTGCATGGCCAGGGCTGCATGGCCAGGGCGCGGGCAATCGCCAAGCGTTGTTGCTGGCCTCCGGACAGGCACGCCGGGCGCATGTCTGCGCGATTGCCGAGACCGACGAACGTCAGGTGGTCGTGGGCCAGCTGCAGGGCCTGGGCCTTGGGGATCTTCTTGACCAGGCGCGGTGCCAGCGCGACGTTTTCCAGCGCGGTGAGATGGGGGAAGGCGTTGTATTGCTGGAACACGATGCCGAGTTTCTGGCGCAACTTGTTCAAGTCGGTTCCCTTGGCGTGCACATCCGTACCGTCGACCAGGATGTGGCCTCCTTGGATCGGCTCCAGGCCATTGATGCACTGCAGCAGAGTGGACTTCCCCGAGCCGCTGGCACCGATCAGGCACAACACTTCACGCTTTTGGATCGTCAGGTTGACGCCCTTGATGACTTCGACAGCGCCGAAGCTTTTGCGGACATCCTTGATATCAATCATGGTGCATTACCTTTTCAAGATGGCGGCTGTAGCGAGAAATCGGGTAGCAGATCGCAAAGTAGAAGAGCCCTGCGCCCGCGAGCACCAGGAGGGCTTCGTTTGAGCGGTTGATCAGGATCTGTGAGGCCCGCAGCAGCTCGATGTAGCCCACCACGCTCACCAGGGCCGTGTCTTTTGTGAGGCCAATCACCGTGCCGATCCAGCCGGGGAGCAGCGTGCGGAAGGCAAGCGGGGCGGATATACACCGCAGCTCCTGCCAGTAGCTAAGCCCGAGTGAACGGCTGGCTTTTTTCAGTTGCGGGCGCACGGATCGCAAACCCGAGCGCACCAGTTCCGAGGTCAACATGCCCATGTAAAGGCTGAGGACAACGACACCGATGAGCAATGGGCTCAACCCGAAGCCGGCCATGGCAAACAGACTGTTGACCAGGATGAACTGGATGATCAGCGGGATGCTGCGGATGACGTTGACGAAGGGCCCGAGTGTGAGTCGGGCGAAAACCGATTCCTGGCGAAGCCAGCCGACCAACACGCCGAGCAGGGTACCTAGAACGGTGGCCAGCAGCGTCAGTAACAGGGTGTGCCAGATGCCGGTGAGCACAAAGGGAATATCGCCCCAGTGCAAGCCCGTGTAGGCCAGTTGGAATTGCATGGTGACTACCCCTTGGACATGCGCCAGAAAGTGAATCGGGCGCCGCCCTCGATCAGCTTGGACATGACGAAATAGATCATGGCGGCGACGATGAAAAACTCGAACGTCCTGAAGGATTCGGACTGGGCGGCTTGAGTGGCGCCCGTGAGTTCGCGCAGGCCGATGATCATGCCCAGCGAGCTGTTGAGCAGCGCCCAGTTGAGTTGGTTGACGTAGGGGAAATAGACAATCCTGAACAGCTGCGGAAAGACCACGTGGGTGTAGGCGGCGAATGATGAAATGCCCAAGGATCTCGCAGCCCGGTGTTGTTGCCGTGGAATAGCCTGCAGTCCTCCGCGAAAAATCTCGGCGAGGTAGCCAGCATTGTTGAACGACAGGGCCAGCAACATCGCCAGGTAGCTGGAGAAATGCAGCCCCAGTGCGCCCAGGCCAAAATAGATCATGTACACCTGGAACAGCGCAGGTGTGTTGCGGGCGACTTCTATCCAGGACGTGGCGAGGGTGTACCCCAGGCCTTTTTCTTGTTGGCGCAACAGGGTCAGCGTAAGGGCGAGCAGCGTGCCGATGATCATTGAGAGCACGGTGAGAACCAGTGTCGTTTTTGCCCCTTCGATCAGCTCGGGGAGTTTTTCCCAGACCATCGACCAGTAAAACGTGTACCCGAACATAGCGCAGGCTCCAGGCAGGAGCGGCCGAGGTCGGCCGCTCGAAAGGTAGGGTTAGTAGTCCACGCCGGCGACCGTCAGCGAAGGCGCCTCGCCATCACCGAAGTACTGCGCATACAGCGCCTGGTAGCGACCGTTCTTGACCTGGGTCCAGACGAATGTCTTCACCCAATTGAGCATTTGCTCGTCCGACTTTCTCACGGCGATGCCGCACAGGTCGGGAGGTGTCGGCGCAACGCCCTTGATCGCGAGCGTGGGAAATTGCCCGCTCTGAACCAGCGCGGCTGCCGACGCATTCCCAATGATCACGCCGTCTATCTTGCCCTGGGCCAGTGCCAGGTAGCCCTCGGCCTCACTGCCGAACCCCGTGTAGCTGCCGTTCGGGTCACCCCAGCCCTTGCGCAGAGCCTGCAGCTCCTGCTCGGTCGTGGTGCCCGTGACGCCGCCGATGTTGCGGCCTTTGAGGTCCTCGAAACGTTCGATGTTGGCGTCTTTGCGGGTGAGCACGACGTTGGTGTAGTTCACGTAGGGCTGGGAAAAACTCACGCTCATGGCGCGCTGGGGTGAGATAGAGGCGGAAGCGATCAGCACGTCGATGCGATTGGAGACCAGCGCGGGAATGCGCTCGGAGGAAGGCGTTTCGACAATCACGGCGTTTGCCCCAAGGGCCTTGGCCATGTCCTTGCAGTATTGAACGTCGTATCCCTCCGGCTCATTGGCCTGGTTGCGAAAGCCGGCTGGCGGATAGTCGAGCTGCACACCGCATCGTAGGGTTTTCGAAGAAATGACCTGGTCCAGGGTGGAGCTGGTAGCCGCTGAGACCATGGAAGTGGTTGTCGCGAGGGCGAGCAGCAGTGAGGCGCTTGCGTGGCGTGCAATGTTCATGGGGATCCCCGATCTGATTGGCATTGTATTTTTTAGGGGTGTAACTTTGTGTGCGTTGTATCCAATCTACATCTGGCGAAAAATCTACCAAATGTTTATTCGCAGAAAAAGAGGTCGGGAGGGTGTTTTTTGTACCTGGGTTCAAGGGATAGGCATGAACGTATAAATTAAATCACTAAAAACAATAGGTTGTAGATTCTAGAAAAGATGTTGCTGGCTATTAATTGTGTCAGGAGTTGGCCAAAACGACCGGGATGGTTGACAGGTTGTGTTTAATGTATCCAATCTACACTGAATCAGCTAGGCCGATCAGTCCAGGCATGACTGCCTGAAAAAAGGTGCATTTTTTCCATCTCAGAAGGGTGTGATTCATGGGGCACATAATCGTCATTGGCGCCGGTATCGTGGGGTTGGCAGCGGCGCACTATCTGCTGAGGGAGGGCGTCTGCGTGACGGTGGTCGACCGCGACCCTGAAGGTGACAAGGCGTCGTTCGGCAATGCCGGGGGCATCGCGGTCACGGAAGTGATTCCAGCCTCGGTACCGGGCGTGTTGTGGAAAGTGCCACGCTGGCTGGCCGACCCCCTGGGGCCCTTGGCGATACGTCCGGCGCACGCGCCCAGGCTGATACCGTGGCTGCTACGGTTCTCCCGTGCCGGCAGACCCTCGGAGTTCAAGCGCATCACGGCGGCATTGGCGGCACTTAACACTCGGGTCTATGACGACCTGCTGCCGTTGCTCGCCGAACATGATCTTCGCGAAGAATTGCAGCAGCTCGGCGCCCTGACGGTTTACGAGCAAAAAACGGCGTTCGACGAAGATGCACTGCAGTGGGGCCTCAAGCGGTCCTACGGTGTTGAGGTGCGCACGTTGACTGGCAACGAAGCACGTGAAATCGAGCCTGCATTGAGTCAGTCGATCACACGCGGGGTGTTCACGCCCCAGTGGTCCCACGTCAGGGACCCCAAGACCCTGGTCGATAAATTGCGTCAGTCATTGTTGGCCAGAGGTCTCTGCATCCAGGTTGGCGAGGTCTGCGGTATCCGGCCAGGCCTTGAGGGCGGCGCCGTGTCGGTGGGGCTTGGCGATGGCAGCTGGTTGCCGGCCGATAAGGTCGTGGTCGCCGCTGGCGCGTGGTCCGGCCTGCTGGCCCGACACCTTGGGGACAAGGTCTTGCTGGAAAGTGAGCGCGGCTACAACACCACCATTCCCGAGCCTGGCGTGGTGTTATCCAGAGAAGTTATCTTCGCGGAGCGCCATTTCGTCGCCACGCCGTTGAGCTGTGGCTTGAGGATCGGCGGCGCCGCCGAATTCGGTGGGCTGCATGCACCCGCGAATTTCAAGCGCTCCCAGGCTTTGGCCAGGCTAGCCGAGCGCTATCTTCCTGGCCTACGCACCGAGGGCGGTACCTGTTGGGCTGGGCATCGCCCAGCGACCCCTGACAGCCTGCCGGTGATCGGTGCGTCACCGCGCCATCCTGGCGTGATCTACGCCTTTGGCCATGGTCATCTCGGCCTGACCCAGGCGGCCACCACCGGCCGTCTGGTCAGCGATATTGCCCTGGGCAAACCGCCTCTGGTCGATCTTGCACCCTATGCAATCAGCCGTTTCAACTAACGCGTTCAAAAGGGAGTTCCTATGTCTCGTCATACGTTCTTTTGCATCGATGCGCACACCTGCGGCAATCCAGTGCGCGTCGTGGTCGGTGGAGCGCCATTGCTGCCCGCTGTTCCAATGGCTGAAAAGCGTCAGATCTTCCAGCGTGACCATGATTGGGTCCGGCAAGCCTTGATGTTCGAACCCCGTGGTCATGACGTCATGTCGGGCAGCATTCTGTATCCGTCGTCCCGTGAGGATTGCGACATCGGCGTATTGTTCATTGAGGTCAGCGGTTGCCTGCCCATGTGCGGCCACGGCACCATCGGTACGGTCACAGCCGCGCTGGAAGCCGGCCTGGTGGTGCCGAAGGTCGAAGGCACGCTTGCCATCGAGGCGCCGGCGGGGCGCGTCGCAATCGACTACGTCAGGACGGGCGCGGCGGTGGAGCAGGTGCGCCTCTACAACGTTGCCAGTTACCTTCACGCCGCCGATGTGGAACTTGATGTGCCCACCCTCGGCAAACTGAATATCGACCTGGCGTATGGTGGCAACTTCTACGTCATCATTGAACCGCAGGCCGGTTGGGCCGGGCTGGATTCCATGGCGGTCAGTGAAATCGTCCGATTGAGCCCCATGGTGCGGCAAGCGGCGCAGGCGCTGCTGGCGCCGGTACACCCGCTGGACAGTCGTATTCAGGGCGTCAGCCATGTGATGTGGTGCGACAAGCCCAGGAACCCCCGCGCCCACGCGCGCAATGCGGTGTTCTATGGCGACAAGGCCCTTGACCGTTCGCCCTGCGGTACTGGCTCCTCAGCGCGTATGGCGCAACTGGTTGCGCGAAACCGCTTGAAGGTGGGCGATGAGTTTGTCCACGAGAGCATCATCGGCACGATGTTCGATTGCCGGGTCGAGTCGGCCACTGAGGTCGGCACGTTTCCAGGCATCATGCCGAGCGTTGCGGGCTGGGCCCAGGTAATCGGTCACAACACACTCTTTGTGGATGACCGCGACCCACTGGCGCATGGATTCCAGTTGGGTTGAACCGATGGCGGCAGGCGCCCTCCGAGGGCGCCGCCGCCGGCATTCAAACCTGAGGGGCTTTGTCGCGTTTTTGCTTGAGCAGCGTGACAAGGTCAGTGCCTGCGCGCTGGATGTGCTTGCGCAGGAACTGCACCGCTTTCTTGGTATCGCCTTGTTCACACAGCTTGAGCAGTTCGCGGTGGTCGACTTCGGCTTCTTTTTTTCCGGCTGTCAGCAACAGTTGCAAGCGGATGTAGCGATCCGTCTGAATATTGATGCCTTGAACGATGGCCAGTGTTTGCACGCGATCAGCCGCTGCGTACAGGCTTTCATGAAACCGCCAGTTGAGTTTGCCCCATTGCGCGATGTCATCGTCGAGGTAGGCGGCTTCAAGTTGCGGCAGCAGTTGCTGGGTGACTGCAAAGTGCGCGTCCGTCATCTTCGGCAGGGAGCGTTCCAGCAGCTCGGACTCCAGTAACGCGCGCAGATCAAACAGCTCGGCGATTTGCTCCAGGGGAATGGACTTCACCACCGAGCCTTTGTGAATCTGCGTGGTGATCAGCCCCGACGCCTCCAGCTCCTTGAAGGCTTCACGCACCGGCATGCGGCTCACACCGTACTCGGTCGCAATCGTCTCTTGGATCAGTGACTCGCCTTCCTTGAACTCCCCATTCAGAATCCGCTCACGCAATGATTCCGCCAGGGTTTCGGGCAAGCTTTGACGTTTGATGCGCAGGTTGGGCAAAGGCTCTTTTTTAGGCATTCTTCAACTACTGACAGGTGAATGGATCCAGGATTTGAGATCCCCATCGGTCGATCATACCTCAGGCACGCGGGTGTAGGACGCTTCCAGTCAATGAGCGCGAAACAGGTCAAGGTTGCACGCAGCCCTCCACCCTTCGGTTGAGGCCAAATGGATTGCTGTCCTGGAGTGCGGGAGGCAGCAACGCCTGGGGAAAGTCCTGGTAACACACAGGCCGCAGAAACCGGTTGATCGCCAGGCTGCCCACCGAGGTAGCACGCGGGTCAGAAGTCGCTGGGAATGGGCCGCCATGAACCATCGCATGACACACCTCCACGCCCGTACCAAACCCGTTCAGCAGAATACGCCCGGCCTTTTTTTCCAGGATGGGTATCAGTGCGGCGAGTGCTGGGTAGTCGTCGGCGCAGGTGTGAACGGCAATCGTCAATTGACCTTCCAGTGCCTCAAGTACCTGTAGCAGTGTGGGGCCATCAGGGCATCGAACAATCAACGATGAAGCGCCAAACACCTCGTCACGCAATGCCGTGTGTGTGAGGAACGCCTGCGCGCTGGTGGCAAACAGCGCGGCCTGCCCTTGAAACCGTTCACCCGCGCGGCCTCGGCCAACCAGCTCTACACCCGGCTGCGTGCTGAGTTTTTCAACGCCCTTGCAATAGCTTTCGTAGATTGCAGGCGTCAGCATGTTTGCCGCAGGCACTTCGCTCAGGGTGGTGCTTGCCGCGCGCTCGAAGGCGGCGAGTGACGGGCCGTCGATTGCCAATATCAAGCCAGGGTTGGTACAGAACTGGCCTGCGCCCAGGGTGAGCGAAGCGACGAAGGCGTCAGCGATCGCCGCACCGCGCTCGGCCAGCGCATGGGGCAGCAGCACCACGGGGTTGATCGCGCTCATTTCGGCGTAGACCGGAATCGGTTCCCGACGCGCCGCGGCAATGTTCATCAAGGCCACGCCGGCCCGTTGCGAGCCCGTAAAGCCCACCGCCTTGATCCGATGATCGGCAACCAGGGCCTGGCTGATGCTGTGCTGCGCATCGAACAGCAGGGAAAACACACCCTCCGGCAATTGGCATTCACGTATTGAACGTTGAATCGCCTGGCCCACCAGTTTGGACGTCCCTGGATGGGCCGAATGCGCCTTGACGATCACAGGGCAGCCAGCGGCCAGTGCAGAGGCGGTATCGCCTCCCGCAACTGAAAACGCCAGCGGGAAATTCGAGGCGCCGAACACCGCCACCGGGCCGAGGGCAATGTTGCGCAGTCGGATGTCTGCGCGTGGCAGCGGTGTGCGTTCAGGGCATGCCGGATCAATGCGCGCCTCCATGAAACCGCCATCGCGGACAACGGAGGCGAACAGCGCCAGTTGGTTGACCGTACGGGCCCGTTCGCCTTCGAGCCGCCCGCGTGGCAGGCCGGTTTCGGCCATGCAGCGTTCGATCAAGGCATCGCCCAACGCGAGGAGATTGCGCGCGATGGTTTCCAGGAAAACCGCACGGCGCTCTGGCGTGGTTTCGCGGTAACGATCGAAAGCAGCGCTGGCCAGGGCGCAAGCGCTGTCGAGGTCGTCTAACGTGGCACCGCCGAACGCCGGGGGAAGGGTTTCACCGGTGGCGGCGTTGACTCCCCAGATCTGAGCGTTTTTACCGCGAACCTTCGACTGGCCGATCAGCATTTCACCTGTAATGGACATGACAAACCTCCCTCAACGAAAAATAGATGTGCACGACAAAACGGGCCCCTTGCAGTGGCGAAGGGGCCCGTGGTGTCAGCCGCGAACGGCGAAGGTGTCGATGGCCTTCTGGACGGTGCTGATCACGTATTCACGCTCCTGGCCGACCAGTGCCAGGCGCGGTGCGCGAGTCCACTCAGGCGCGCCATAAACCAGATGTTCGG
Source organism: Pseudomonas sp. P7759 (assembly GCF_013386445.1). Taxonomy (NCBI): domain Bacteria; kingdom Pseudomonadati; phylum Pseudomonadota; class Gammaproteobacteria; order Pseudomonadales; family Pseudomonadaceae; genus Pseudomonas; species Pseudomonas sp. P7759. Next base: position 67,615 of record NZ_JACART010000038.1, on the reverse strand, counting down.
CCAGCTTGATGTACTGCACCAGTTTGACGTGTACGTCCAAGTGAAAGGACGGCGTGAGGATGTGATACAGCTCGCGGGCCTCACTGAAACGTTGCTGGGCACAGAGGTTGAACAGCTTTACGCATTCTGCCGGCCACACGTTGGTCATGCCCGATACCCAGCCGGTGACGCCCAGTGCGCTGCTTTCGACGATCAGGTCGTCAACCCCGCAAAAAATGCTGAAACGCTCGCCGAAGGCCACATACATGTCGGTCACACGCCGGATGTCGCCGGTTTCTTCCTTGACGCAGACGATTTCGGGCGTATCGACCAGGTCGGCCAGGATCGCCGGGGTGCAGTCCACGCCGTAGGCGATCGGGTTGTTGTAGATCATGATTGGCAGGTCGGTTGCGTTGGCGATGCCCTTGTACCACTCCACCGTCTCGCGATGGTCGGTCTTGTAGCCCAGGCTCGGGAACACCATCAGGCCTTGGGCGCCGAAGCTCTTGTACAGCGCCGCATGTTTCTTCGCCGTGTGCAGGGTGATTTCGGCCAGGCCGGACAGCACCGGCACGCGGCCGGCGGCCACTTCGACCGCCGCGCGAATGACCGACTCGCGCTCCTGCAGGCTCATCGATGCGTTCTCACCCAGCATCGGCAGGACGATAACGCCCGAGACGCCATTGTTGATCAGTCGATCAATGCTGGCTTGGGTTGCCGCCAAGTCGACCTCGCCATCCTGGGTCAGCTTGGTGGTGACTGCAGGGAAAACGCCTTTCCAGATTGCCATTTCAATTACCTTTTTTGTTGTGATGGAGTTGTCGTTAAATTGTCAACTGTATCCAATCTACAATTTGATAATTCAACTTGTCCACCCAAGGCTTGATTTTTTTATGGCAAAAAAATTCCGAGGCGCTTATCGCGCTAACCCGAGTCGCGCATGCCATTGGGCAATGGACTCATCGGGGTACTCATCGAACTGCAGGTCGCCCTTGCGTAGCGTGACCTCTACCCAGGCCGCCTTGGACCCCAGCATCAAGTGCGTATGCTCCGGTGGCACCGGCAATGGCGTGTCGATAGCCGAGGCAAATGGATGGATCAGCTCGGGCCATTCCGGGCTGAACACCCACAGCGCGCTGCCGCATTGCGAGCAGAAGTGCCGCTCGGCCGTACTCGCATGGGCACGGCTGGCGCCTTCGGGCTTGAGCTTGGCGTGGTAGATCGAAATGAATTTGCGCCCACGTACCTTCAGGCTGGCGGTATCACCGGCCAGGTTGATCGCATAGCCGCCACCGCCCTGGGTCTTGCGGCAGATCGAGCAGTAGCAACGCTGGTAAGGGTAGGGGTGGGCACTGGCGAGGCTGAACGTGACGGCGCCGCAATGGCAGGATCCTTCAAGCTGCATGGGGAGTCTCCTTTGGCAAGGTGACTGCTCAGCTTAGGCGCTATCGGGCATCAACGTGGCAATCAACGCACGAATGGTGCCGGGCAACGCCTCCAGCTCCCGCACCAGGATACTGCGCTCGCGAATCGCCCAGGGCTCATCCAGCTTCACCGTCACCAGTTGCATGGTGCGGCTGTGACGCACGGCGGCCGACTCCGGAATGATGCCAATCCCCACACCGGCCTCGACCATCCGGCAGATCGCCTCGAAGCTCGACACCTGGATACGCAGCGACAAATGTTTGCCCAGCCGCTCGACGTGCTCGCGCAGGAAACTCAGCAAGGTGCTGCCTTCGTGCAGGCCGATATGCTGATAGGCGAGGGTCTGTTCCAGCGTGACCGAGGGTTGTTCCGCCAAGGGGTGGCCGACCGGCACCATCAACACCAACTCATCGGTGCTGAAATGCAGCACTTGCAAGCCCGAGGCTTCCACCGGGCCGGCGATGATGCCCATGTCGCTGGTGCCATCCAGCACGCCGCGCACGATGTCGCGGGAGAGTCGTTCCTGCAGGTCGACGGTCACGCCGGGGCGTTGTGACAGGAAGCCCGCCAGCACCTCCGGCAAGAATTCGGTGACGGCCGTGGTGTTGGCAAAGATGCGGATATGCCCGGCCGAATCCACGCCGTATTGGGTGAATTCGCTCTTGAGGTAATCCACCTGGCGCATGATCAACCGCGCATGGTGCAGCAAACGCTCACCGGCCGGGGTGATCTCCACGCCACGGCTGTCGCGGTACAGCAGGCGGGTGTCGAGTTGGCCTTCGAGGGCTTTGATCCGCGCACTGGCGGCAGCCGGCGAGAGGAACGCGCGCTTGGCGCCCTGGGTCAGGCTGGGGGATTCGGCGATATGGATAAACAGGCGCAGGTCGGCCAGATCGAAGTGCATGCAAGACTCCCAGGGCAGGATGGCGGCGTTCAGCATAACCGAACGCCGGTTTATTGAAATGCAAATTCTCAGAACGGCGATAGGCTTGCATGATCCGGGGCAGACACTCACTGCCCGAGGACCTGCACCCGATGAGCGCCACCGATTGGATCGGCCGAAGCGAAACCGCCCACGACCACCTCAGCCATAACCTGCTCAAGCGTATTGCCGCCACCTTCGGTGAAGAAGTGCCCGAAGACGGCGCGGACATCCCGCCGCTGTGGCAGTGGTGTTTCTTCCAAGACCCGCTGCCGGAAACCGCGCTAGGCAGCGACGGCCACCCGGCCCGCGGAGGTTTCCTGCCGCCGGCCGACAACCGCAACCGCATGTGGGCCGGTGGGCGCATCGAGTTCCTGCAGGCACTGCGGGCCGGTGAGGCGGCGACCCGCGTGTCGACCATTACCCAAGTCGAAGAGAAAACCGGTCGCACCGGTTCGCTGCTGTTTGTCACCGTGCGCCACGACTATTCCCAGGACGGTCGCCTGGCGATCCGTGAGGAACAGGACATCGTCTACCGCGAACCCACACCGCCCAAATCCGGCAGCGGTGATGCGCTGGAGCAGGGCGAATGGTCTGAGGCCGTCGATCCCACGCCAACCCTGTTGTTTCGCTACAGCGCCGTGACCTTCAACGGGCATCGCATTCACTACGACTACCCCTATGTCACCGGCACCGAAGGTTATTCAGGCCTGGTGGTGCATGGGCCGCTGATCGCCACCCTGAGCCTGCGCGCATTCTGCCGCGCCAACCCTGGCGCCACCTTGCGCCGTTTTGCCTATCGCGGTGTGCGCCCGTTGATTGCGCCACAGCCGTTTGAAGTGGGCGGCCGCGTGACCGAAACCGGTGTGGCGCAGCTGTGGGCCGGCAATGCCCAAGGGCTGGCGCAGCAAGCCAGCGTGCATTTCGAATAATCCAAGAACAACAGGCGGAGAGCCGTTAATGAACCCCAATGACAATGAAGAACTCAATGCCATCCGCGAAGGCGTGCGCGCTTTGTGCGCCGAATTCGATGCCGCGTACTGGCGCAGGATTGATGAGGAAAAAGGCTTCCCCGAAGCCTTCGTCAAGGCGTTGACCGACGCCGGCTGGCTGTCGGCGATGATCCCCGAAGAGTACGGCGGCTCCGGCCTGGGCCTGGCGGAAGCCTCGGTGATCCTTGAAGAAGTGAACCGCTGCGGCGGCAACTCCGGCACCGTGCATGGCCAGATGTACAACATGTTCACCCTGTTGCGGCACGGTAGCGAAGCCCAGAAACGCTTCTACCTGCCCAAGCTCGCCAGCGGCGAATTGCGCCTGCAATCCATGGGCGTGACCGAGCCCACCACCGGCACCGACACCACCAAGATCAAGACCACCGCGATTCAGCGTGGCGACAAGTACGTGATCAACGGCCAGAAAGTGTGGATCTCGCGGATCCAGCATTCCGACCTGATGATCCTGCTGGCGCGCACCACGCCTTTGGCCGAGGTGAAGAAAAAGTCCGAGGGCATGTCGATCTTTCTGGTGGATCTGCGCGAAGCCATCGGCAACGGCCTGACCGTGCAGCCCATCGCCAATATGGTCAACCACGAAACCAACGAGCTGTTCTTCGACAACCTGGAGTTGCCGCTGGACAGCCTGATTGGTGAAGAGGGCAAGGGCTTCAAGTACATCCTCGACGGCCTCAACGCCGAGCGCACACTGATCGCCGCCGAGTGTATCGGTGATGGTCGCTGGTTTATCGAAAAGGCCAGTGCTTACGCCCGCGATCGCGTGGTGTTTGGCCGGCCTATCGGTCAGAACCAGGGCGTGCAGTTCCCGATTGCCGAAGCGCATATCGAGATCGAAGCGGCCGACCTGATGCGTTGGCGTGCCTGCGAGGAATACGACAGCGGCGCCAATGCCGGGGCCAGTGCCAACATGGCCAAGTACCTGGCGGCCAAGGCGTCCTGGGAGGCGGCCAACGCCTGCCTGCAAACCCACGGCGGTTTTGGCTTTGCCTGCGAATACGACGTGGAGCGCAAATTCCGCGAGACGCGCCTGTACCAGGTGGCGCCGATCTCCACCAACCTGATCCTGTCCTACGTGGCCGAGCATCTGCTCGAACTGCCACGCAGCTTCTGAGGGCCTGACCATGAGCCATACCCAAGCCTTGTGTCGGTTCCTCGCCGAGCTGAACTACGCGCAACTGCCGGAAGACGTGCTGGCGCGCACCGAAGATTTGTATCTGGATTGGCTGGCCTCGGCGCTGGCAAGCCAGGGCGCGCACCCGATTCCGTTGTTCGAGCATTATGCGCAGAAAATGGGCCCCAGCAGCGGTCCGGCGCAGGTGATCGTCAATGGCGGCAGCACCAGCGCGTATTTCGCCGCGCTGATCAATGCGGCTTCATCCCATCTGGTCGAGCAGGACGACCTGCACAACAGCTCCGTGCTGCACCCGGCGACCGTGGTATTTCCAGCAGCGCTGGCGGCCGCCCAGGACCTCGGCAAATCCGGCCGCGATTTGCTGCTGGCGTCGGTAGCCGGTTATGAAGCGGGTATCCGCATCGGCGAATTCATGGGCCGTTCCCACTACCGTATCTTTCACACCACTGCCACCGTCGGCACGTTGGCGGCGGCGGTAGCTGTAGGCAAGTTGCTGGATTTCAACGAAGAACACTTCATCAACCTGCTCGGCAGCGCGGGCACCCAGGCGGCCGGCTTGTGGGAGTTCCTGCGCGATGCCGCCGATTCCAAGCAACTGCACACGGCGAAAGCGGCGGCGGACGGCTTGCTCGCCGCTTACCTCACGGCGGACGGCCTGACCGGCGCGCGCAATATTCTGGAGGGCGATCAAGGTCTGGCGGCCGGTATGTCCCGTGATGCCGAGCCAGCCAAGTTGTCCGCCGACCTGGGTAGCCGCTGGGCGTTGCTGGAAACCTCGTTCAAGTTCCACGCCTCATGCCGCCACACCCATCCGGCCGCCGATGCGCTGTTGGATTTGATGCAACGCGAAGGCCTGCACGCCGAACAGATCGCCCACGTGGAAACACACGTGCACCAAGGCGCCATCGATGTACTGGGCCGGGTGAAAGTACCGACCAGCGTGCACCAGGCCAAGTTCTCCATGGGCACCGTGCTGGGCCTGATTGCCGTGCATGGCAAGGCCGGGCTCACCGAGTTCCATGAGCTGGCGTTGACCGATCCAGCGGTCTCAGCCTTTCGCGACAAGGTCAGCATGACCCTCGACCCCGACGTCGATGGCGCTTACCCGCAGCGCTGGCTCGGTCGCGTCACCGTCACCACGCTGGATGGCCGCACGCTGCACGGCGCCATCGACGAGCCCAAGGGTGATCCGGGCAACACCCTGAGCCGTGCGGAGCTGGCCGACAAATTCCAGCGTCTCAGCCAGTTCAGCAACGCCCGCACACCGGCCGAGGCCAATGCCCTGATCGACAAGGTCTGGGACCTGCGCAATGCCGCATCCATGGCCGACTGGCTTTGAGGAACTGTCATGACTAACCCAAGACCGCTGGACGGTATCACCGTTGTCAGCCTGGAACACGCGATTGCCGCGCCATTCTGCACCCGTCAACTGGCCGACCTGGGCGCCCGCGTGATCAAGGTGGAACGCCCCGGCGCCGGTGACTTTGCCCGTGGCTACGACGAACGCGTGCGTGGCCTGGCTTCGCACTTCGTGTGGACCAACCGCTCCAAGGAAAGCCTGACCCTGGACCTCAAGCAGGACGAGGCGGGCACTATTCTCGATACCTTGTTGGCTGACGCCGACGTACTGGTACAGAACCTCGCACCCGGCGCCGCCGCGCGCATGGGCTTGTCGTTCGAGGCGCTGCATGCGCGCTTTCCACGCCTGATCGTCTGCGATATTTCCGGCTATGGCGAAGGCGGGCCGTACGAAAAGAAAAAGGCCTATGACCTGCTGATCCAGAGCGAAGGCGGCTTTCTCTCCGTCACCGGCGGGCCTGGCGACGACCAGATGGCCAAGGCCGGTTGTTCCATCGCGGACATCTCGGCGGGCATGTACGCCTACAGCGGCATCCTCTCGGCGCTGCTGTTGCGCGGCAAGACGGGGAAGGGCAGCCGCATCGATGTGAGCATGCTGGAAAGCCTGGTGGAATGGATGGGCTACCCGATGTACTACGCGTTCGACGGCGCACCGCAGCCGCCGCGTGCCGGGGCGGCGCACTCGACGATCTATCCCTATGGACCGTTTCCCACCGGCGACGGCGGCACGGTAATGCTCGGCCTGCAGAATGAACGCGAATGGGCGGCGTTCTGCGACAAGGTGCTGCTCACCCCGGCATTGGCGACTGACGAGCGTTTCTGCGCCAACTTCAAGCGCTCGGCCAACCGCGACGTGCTGCGCCAGATCATCGTGGACAGCTTCGCGCAGTTGGATGCCGAGGCGGTGATCCAGCGCCTGGAAGACGCGCAGATCGCCAGCGCCCGGGTCAACGATATGCAAGGCGTGTGGGACCACCCGCAGCTCAAGGCGCGGGACAGTTGGCGCGAAGTCGATAGCCCGGCCGGTGCGTTGCCATCGCTGTTGCCGCCGGCACGCAATGCTGCGTTTACCCCGCGCATGGGCGCTGTTCCAGGTTTGGGGCAGCACAGCCAAGGCATTCTCGAAGGGCTCGGTTACGCCGCAGACGCCATCGACGGCCTGCGTACGCGCGGTGTTATCTAATAATAAGGAGTTCAACAAATGCCTAAGCCCTTGGTTCGTTCGGCGTTGTTTGTACCCGGTAGTCGACCGGAGCGATTTTCCAAAGCCTTGGCCAGCGGTGCCGACGCGGTGATCGTGGATTTTGAGGATGCGGTGGAAGAGCCGCTCAAGCGCCAGGCGCGGGATAACCTTGGAGCGTTTTTGACTGCCAACCCCGCCGCCCAGGTGTGGGTGCGGATCAACGCGCCGGAACATGCCGAGCACTTTGAGGATGTGGCGTTCTGCAAGGCCCATCCGAATGTGGCAGGCGTGCTGTTGCCGAAGGTCGAAAGCGCAGCCCAGGTCGCCGTGGTGGCGGCCACCGGCAAAGTCATCTGGCCGATCATCGAGAGTGCGCGGGGTTTGCTGGCGGTGGCCGAGATCGCCCATGCAGCGCAGGTAGAACGCCTGTCGTTCGGCGGGTTGGACCTGGCGCTGGACCTGAACCTGAGCAGCCATTCCCCGGCCGCCCAGTTCGCCCTGGACCAGGCGCGTCTGGCGCTGATCGTGCATTCCCGTGCCGCCGGCCTGGTCGCACCGCTGGACGGCGTGCACCCGGCCATCGACGATCCCGAAGGCTTGCGTCGCTCGATTCGGCATGCCTACGAGATGGGGTTTGCCGGGGCGCTGTGTATCCACCCCAAGCAGGTGGCGGTGATTCACCAGGCCCTGGCGCCCAGCGCCGAAGACCTGGCTTGGGCCCAGCGCGTGGTGGATGCCGGGGCCCATGGGGCAGGGGCGTATCAGATCGATGGGCAGATGGTGGATGCGCCGGTGTTGCTGCGCGCGCAACGGCTGCTGGCCGCCTCTATCTAGCTGGAGAAACCGAATCAAAATGTGGGAGCGGGCTTGCTCGCGAATGCGGTCTATCAGGTACATATAAATTGACTGACGCTCCGCATTCGCGAGCAAGCCCGCTCCCACATTGGATCGCTGTTGTAGCTTAGATTGGCGTTCGTCCAGACCGAACGCAGGTATCAAAAAATCGAAATTCACTACACGCGTGACATCAGGCACCTTGCCCTACAACACAACAATAAGAAGGTGATTTCCCATGCTCAAGCTTTCCCGGGCGCTGCTGTGCGCCGCCACCTTGTTTGCCGCGTGCCTGGCCCAGGCGGCGGACCCGATTGTCATCAAGTTCGCCCACGTGGTTGCTGAAAACACCCCCAAAGGCCAGGGCGCGTTGCTGTTCAAGAAACTCGCGGAAGAACGCCTGCCCGGTAAGGTCAAGGTCGAGGTGTACCCGAACTCGTCGCTGTTCGGCGATGGCAAGGAAATGGAAGCACTGCTGCTGGGCGACGTGCAGATGCTCGCGCCGTCCCTGGCCAAGTTCGAGCAGTACACCAAGCAAGTGCAGATCTACGACCTGCCGTTCCTGTTCAACGACCTGGCTGCGGTCGACCGTTTCCAGGCCGCCCAGGGCAAGGAATTGCTGACCTCCATGCAGGACAAGAACATCCTCGGCCTGGCCTATTGGCACAACGGCCTCAAGCAACTCTCGTCGAACAAGGCGCTGCATGAGCCCAAGGACGCCCGTGGCCTGAAATTCCGCGTGCAGGCTTCGAGTGTGCTGGAAGAGCAGTTCAAGGCGATCCGCGCCAACCCGCGCAAGATGAGTTTTGCCGAGGTGTATCAAGGCTTGCAGACCGGCACCGTAAATGGCACCGAGAACACTTGGTCGAACTATGAAAGCCAGAAGGTCAACGAGGTGCAGAAGTACTTCACCGAGTCCAACCATGGCCTGATCGACTACATGGTGATCACCAACGCCAAGTTCTGGAATGGCCTGCCACCGGATATCCGCAGCACGCTGGAGCAGATCATGGTCGAGGTCACCGTCGAGGTGAACAAGCAGGCCGAAGCGCTGAACCAGTCGGCCAAGCAGAAGATCGTCGATTCCAAGACCAGTGAAATCATCGAACTGACCCCGGAGCAACGCCAGCTGTGGCGCGAAGCCATGCGCCCGGTGTGGCAGAAGTTCGAGGGTGAGATCGGGGCTGACCTGATCAAGGCGGCGGACGCGTCCAACCAGTAAGCGCGGGTGGTACCGAGCGCCAATGTGGGAGCGGGCTTGCTCGCGAAAGCGGTGGGTCAGTCACCAGGGTTATCAACTGACAGACTGCATTCGCGAGCAAGCCCGCTCCCACATTTAGAGCCGGTTCCATCCTGAGCCTTGCATAACCCATCTCATTTTCGCGAGGTTTTGCCATGCAAACGCTAAGGCGCGTCTGGGAGCACCTGGAGGAAGGTTTTATTGCCTTCCTGCTGGCCGCCATGACCCTGGTGACATTCGTCTACGTCATGCTTAACAACATCTACACGCTGTTCTTTGCCCTGGCTGACAAGTGGGCGTTGAGCAGCAACTTCTTCAATGCCCTGGGCGATCACACCATGACCTGGGCCCAGGACATGACCTGGAGCGTGGCGCTGACCAAGGCCATGTTCGGCTGGCTGATCTTCTTCGGTATCTCCTACGGCGTGCGTACCGCCGGCCACCTTGGCGTGGATGCACTGGTGAAGTTGACCAAGCGCCCGGTGCAACGTGTGCTCGGCATGCTCGCCTGCCTGTGCTGCCTGGCGTATGCAGGGCTGTTCATGGTCGCCAGCTACAAATGGGTGAGCGCCGTGATGGGCGCGCACATCGGCGCCGAAGACCTCGATCAGTACGGCGTGGATGTCGGCGACATCGTGGTGATCGTGCCTATCGGGTTTGCCATGGTCTTCATCCGTTACCTGGAAATTTTCTACCGCATCTTTACCCACCGTCAGGTCGGGTTGGGGCTGGCCGACGAGGCTGGCGAGGCCAGCAAATTGGCCGGCAGCCATGAGGAGCGTCACTGATGGCCGTGCTCTGTCTATTCCTGTTGTTGTTTGTGTTCATGTTCCTTGGCGTGCCCATTGCGATTTCCCTGGGGCTGTCCGGCGCGGTGTCAATCCTGATGTTCAGCCAGGACTCGGTGAGTTCCCTGGCGATCAAGCTGTTCGAGACCTCTGACGCCTATACCTTCCTGGCGATTCCGTTCTTCCTGCTCTCCGGCGCGTTCATGACCACCGGCGGCGTGGCGCAACGGCTGATCGACTTTGCCAACGCCTGTGTCGGTCATATCCGTGGTGGCCTGGCGATTGCGGCGGTGCTGGCGTGCATGCTGTTTGCGGCGCTGTCCGGTTCGTCTCCGGCGACGGTGGCGGCGGTGGGCTCGATTGCCGTGGCGGGCATGGTGCGTTCCGGTTACCCGAAGGAGTTCGGCGCCGGGATCATCTGTAACGCGGGCACCTTGGGCATCCTGATTCCGCCGTCGATCGTGATGGTGGTGTACTCGGCGGCCACCGAAACCTCGGTCGGAAAGCTGTTCATGGCCGGGGTGATTCCGGGATTGCTGCTGGGCCTGATGCTGATGATCGCGATCTATATCGTCGCGCGCATCAAGAAGCTACCGGCGCAACCACGGGCGACCTTCCGCGAGTGGCTGACCTGCGCACGTCGCGCCTTCTGGGGCTTGTTGCTGTTGGTGATCATCCTCGGCGGCATCTACAGCGGCATGTTTACCCCGACTGAAGCGGCGGCGGTGGCGGCGGTGTACTCGGCGTTTGTGGCCTTGTTCATCTACAAGGACATGAAGCTGCGCGACTGCCCCAAGGTGCTGCTGGAGTCCGGGCGCCTGGCGATCATGCTGATGTTCATCATCGCCAACGCCATGCTGTTTGCCCATGTGCTGACCACCGAGCAGATCCCCCAGGAAATCACCGCGTGGGTGATCTCCGAAGGGCTGACGCCGATTGGTTTCCTGATCATGGTCAACGTGGTGCTGCTGGTGGCGGGCAGCTTCATGGAGCCGTCGGCCATCGTGCTGATCCTGGCGCCGATCTTCTTCCCGATTGCCATGAAGCTGGGCATTGACCCGATTCACCTGGGCATCGTGATGGTGGTGAACATGGAGATCGGCCTGGTGCATCCGCCGGTGGGGTTGAACCTGTTCGTGACCTCGGCGGTGACCGGGTTGAGCCTGGGGCAGACCATTCGTGCGGCGTTGCCGTGGTTGATGATTCTGTTGGTGTTCCTGATCATGGTCACCTACTTGCCATTCATCTCCCTTGCACTGCCGCACTGGCTCGGTATGTAGATCCCAATCACCCTGCAATACCTGTGGGAGCCGGGCTCGCCCGCGATAGCGGTGTGTCAGTTGCCAAATTCATCGGCTGACACTCCCTCATCGCGGGCAAGCCCGGCTCCCACATTTGATCCGCGCCTGTGCTTAGTGGTCCAGCGCACTCAAGATTGCATGGGCCACTTTCACCCGTTCCCCGTTCGGGTAGTTTTTGTTGGCCAGGATCACTACCCCCATTTCCTTGCTCGGCACATACGCCACGTACGCACCGAACCCATTGGTCGAGCCGGTTTTGTTCACCAGCGTATCGGCATGCGGCGCTTGTGGCGGGGTCAGCCAGTTCACCGGATGCGGTTCTACCGCCATTTTTGTCGAGTTGCCCTCCACCAGGGCGTCCAGCTTGATCGGATAAGGGTACATCTCCCAGCCCAGCCCCTGGGTCATGGCCTCGACAGTGTAGTAGCCGGTGTGTGTGGTGGTGATGGCTTGTTGCAGCACTGGGTCCAGTGTTGCCGGACGCATATTGACCTCTACGTAATGCAACAGGTCCGAAGCGCTGGTCTTGATGCCATAGGCCTCGCTGTCCATCGCGCCGGGACCGACTCGCACGGGTTTTCCGTCCTTGCCATAGCCCTGGGCGTACAGGTTCATCTGGCTCTTGGGAACAGTGATGAACGTGTGCTTGAGCCCCATTTTCGGTAGCAGGGTTTTCTCCATCAGTTGATCAAACGGCTGCTTCAGGCTCTGCGCCGCCAGGTAGCCGAACAGGCCCAGGCTCGGGTTGGAATACAGGCGTTGGGTACCCGGGGCGAAGTCGGGTTTCCACTGCTGGAAGTAGCTGATCATGTGCTGGGTGTTGTCCGCCTCGCGGGGAAATTGCAGCGGCAGGCCACCGGCGGTGTAGGTACCCAGGTTGAGTAGGCTGATGTGGTCGAACTCGCCGCCGCGCAACGCTGGCAGGTACTGGCTGGCCGGGTCGGTGAGGGTCAGTTTGCCGCTCGCAACGGCATAGCCGGCGAGGGTGGCGGTGAAGGTCTTACTCACCGAGCCAATTTCAAACAGCGTGTTTTCACTGACGGGCTGTTTGGCATCTTTACTGGCCACGCCGTAGTTAAAGTATTGCGCGTTGCCGTCCTTGATGACGCCAACGACGAGGCCTGGAATAGACTGTTGCTGCATCAGCGGCTTGACGCTGGCGTCTACCACGGCGCGCAGGTCGGCGGCGGCCAGGCAGTGGCTGGCAGTGAGGAAAAGAACTAAGGCGGTTAAATGGCGCACTGCGAATTGAGTTTTATGGGGCATGCGGTCGTTTCTTCTGCAGGTGAGAGTTTCATTGGGCTGCGGTTCTATCAAAACGATTTCACCAGGTTGTAACGGCCGTAAGAGGCCTCAATGGTTTTTTCCTGTTCCATCTTTCCGAGCATTGATTGCACGTGACCAAGTGCAGCTTTATCGGTAGAACTGATATCTAATTTGCTGATAAGTCCAGACTCAGTCTCAGAGTTCGCCATCAACACGCCGCGAATCCGACGTTCCAATACGACTTCCTCAGCTATGGCCCGCTGCAGCGTTCCAATCTGCGCTTTCAGGTCTTCGAGTTCGACGTTTTTATCTGAGTGATTGTCGAGCTTTTTTTGAAGCTCATCGACTTTTTCGGTGTAATCCTTGTACGGGAGTTTCAACGTCCTGTTGGACAGTAGCAGCATCACCAGGATGAGAAATGATACGGTGAACAGGTAGATGTAGGTAGGGACTTGCTCTGGAAGATACTGATGCTTTGAAAGCGCCGAGCCCAGGAAGTACGCATCTGCAAAGGACACCAGTGTTGCTGCGATAGACAGGCCAGAAGCCAGACCTGCCAGCGTTTTTACGTTCATGCGTCATATCGTCCTTACGATTTTTTCACTATCCCTTACCGCACACACGCAGAGAAAACGTTCGCTGTTGTGAGGGCTGGTCATGCTAGCTTTTTTCGGGCGTGTTTTGTCCAGCTCTGCACCTTCGACAGGTTTATGAGCCTCGACAGCATTCAAACCAGGTATTTATTGAACCAACCGAGCGTCCTTTCCCACGCCAGATTCGCCGCCGCCTCGTCATAGCGTGGCGTCGAATCATTATGGAAGCCGTGGTTGGCGCCCTTGTAGATATACGCTTCATACGTGGTTCCGGCGGACTTGAGCGCCTGCTCATACGCCGGCCAACCCTCGTTGATCCGCGTATCCAGCTCACCGTAATGCAGCATGATCGGCGCCTTGATCCGGGGCACGTCCTTGGCCTCCGGCTGGCGCCCATAGAACGACACCGCCGCGCCCAGTTCCGGGTAGGCCACCGCCGCCGCGTTGGTCACGCCGCCGCCATAACAGAAGCCGGTAATCCCGACCTTGCCGGTGCTGCTGTCGTGGTGCATCAGCCATTCGATGGCGGCGAAGAAGTCGTTCATCAGCTTGGTCGGGTCGACGGTCTGTTGCAGGGCCACGCCTTTTTCGTCGTTGCCGGGGTAACCGCCCACCGAGGTCAGGCCATCCGGGGCCAGGGCGATGAAGCCCGCTTTGGCCAGGCGCCGGGCGACGTCTTCGATGTAGGGGTTGAGGCCGCGGTTTTCGTGGACCACCACCACCGCCGGCAGCTTGCCCGTGGCCTTGGCCGGGCGCACCAGGTAGCCGCGCACCGTGCCGTTGCCTTTGGGCGATGGGTAGGTGATGTAGTCGGCGACGATGTCCGGGTCGGTGAATTTCACCTGCTCGGCCAGCGCGTAGTTGGGGCTCAGGGCCGCGAGCAGGGCCGAAGCGGTGAGGCCGCCAAAGGTGAACAGCGCAGCGCGGTCGAGAAATTCGCGGCGGTTGATCTTGCCGTGGGCGTAGCCGTCATAGAGTTCCAGCAGTTCGGGGGCAAAGTCTTTCGCGGTGAGACGAGTCATCGGTGCATCCTCGATTAGCGGTGGCGGTCAATGTAGCCCAGGATCAGCCCTCGCGACCATGGGCGGCGGCGGCCAATTGGCCGGTGTCGACACGCACGAAGATCGAATCGCCGATGGCGGTCAGCACGTCACCGGCGTACACCTCGCAGATCACGCGGGTCTTGCGTCCCACGTCACCGTCGACACGCGCGCGCAGGGTGAGGGTGATGCCCATGGGCGTCGGCTTGATGAATTTGATCCCCAGGTTGCCGGTGACGCAGTCGATGCGCGGCAGGCTGCCGGGTTCGCGCGCTTCGGCGCGGTAGTGGTAGGCCATGGCGGTCCAGTTGGAGTGGCAGTCCACCAGCATGGCGATCAGGCCGCCGTAGACCAGGTCGGGCCAGCCGCTGTAGTGGGCCTCGGGCAGGTGTTCGGCGACCAGGTGGATGCCGTCCGCGTCCCAGCGGCTCTTGATGTGCAGGCCGTGGGGGTTGCTGCCGCCGCAGCCGTAGCAGATGCCTTCCGGCGCGGTGATGTCCTGGAGTGAGGGGGCGTGCATGCAACGTCCTTATTATGGGTGGGGCGACTACTCTGTTTAGCAGGACAAACGCCCGAATGGAATAAATCCCTGGTATGGCGTGTTAGTTCAGTACCTGTGTCCTTTCCTTTGCGGAGCGTTGCATGAAACGTTTTATGTCCCCGGTCACCGTACTGGCCCTGATCCTTGCGTATGGTTCCAGCGCCCAGGCGGTGGAGTACAAGGACGTCAATCGAACCGCCAGCCAGATCAGCTTCACCTACAAGCAATTGGGGCAGCGGGTGTACGGTACGTTCAGCGAGTTTGAAGGCACCTTGACCTTCGACACGCAAAAGCCGGAGACCGGGCATGCCTTGCTCAAGATCCAGCTGGCCAGCATCGACGCGGGTAGCCCGGACGCGAATGACGAACTGCAACGCGCGTCCTGGTTTGATACCGCGACGTTTCCGGTGGGTGTGTACGAGTCCACCGGTGTCAAAGCCTTGGGCGACAACCGCTACACGATCAGCGGCAACCTGACCATCAAGGGCACCACGCGCCCGGTGGACGTGGACGTGGTGCTCAAGGAGCAGAGCGGCATTGGCGTGTTCGACGGTGAGTTCATCCTCAAGCGTGGCGACTTCAAGATCGGCGAGGGTGAGTGGGCCGGCAACAGCGTGGTGTCCAACGACATCAACATCAAGTTCAAGATGGTCGCGCCGCAGCGTTAACGGGCGAACCGCTTCGCGCCGGCCACGCAGCCGATCACCGCAACCGTCACCAGCACCATGCCCAGGCTGACCTGCTCATGCAGCAGGCCCGCCGCCAGCGCCAGGCCGAAAAACGGTTGCAGCAACTGCAACTGGCCGACGGCGGCAATGCCACCCTGGGCCAGCCCGCGATACCAGAACACAAAGCCGATCAACATGCTGAACAGTGACACGTAGCCCAGGCTCAACCAGGCGGGCAGGCTGATGGCGCTGAAGGTCGACGGCGCGAGCATCAGGCTCAACGGCACCACCACCGGTATCGACACCACCAGCGCCCAGCAGATCACCTGCCAACCGCCCAGGCTGCGCGAGAGCTTGGCGCCTTCGGCATAACCCAGGCCGCACACCAGTACCGCCAGCAGCATCAGCAGATCGCCGGCCGGTGCGGCGCTCAAGCCTTGGGCCACGGCATAACCCATCACCAACCCACTGCCCACAATCGAGAACAACCAGAACACCGGACGCGGCCGCTCGCCGCCGCGCAACACGCCAAACACTGCGGTGGCCAGAGGCAGCAGGCCGATGAATACGATGGAGTGGGCCGAGGTCACGTATTGCAGCGCCAGGGCGGTGAGCAAGGGAAAGCCGATCACCACGCCCAAGGCGACAATCGCCAGCGGCACCCACTGATTGCGCGCGGGGCGTTTTTCCTTGAACAGCCACAGCAGGATCACGCCAAGAAAGGCGGCGATCGCGGCACGGACCATGGTGAGAAACACCGGGTCGAATTCCATCACGGCCATGCGCGTGGCGGGCAATGAACCGCTGAAAATCACCACGCCGATAAAGCCGTTGATCCAGCCCTGGGTGCTGGTGTCCAGGGTGTTGAGGGGGGATGTACGTTCCATGAGGGAATATCCGTAGCCGGAGGGGTTGCGTTCTGGCCATCCTAGGGGCGAGCATTAGGACAATCAAAAAATTGTCATGGATACATCCCAATGCCGCGCGCCCGCTACAAGTCCCTGGTCGATTCCTTTGCCGAAGCCATCCGCAGCGGCCAAATGCCGCCCGGCACGCGGCTGCCGACGCACCGGCAACTGGCCGCCGAGCACGGCCTGGCGCTGGTCACTGCCAGCCGCGTATACACCGAGCTTGAAGCCATGGGCCTGGTCAGCGGCGAAACCGGGCGTGGCACCTTCGTGCGCGAGATAGCGTTGCCGCCAGGGCAGGGCAGTGGGCAGATGACGGTGACGGCGGGCATGCTCGACCTCAATTTCAACTATCCCTCGTTGCCCGGCCAGGCGGAGCTGTTGCGCACGGCGTTGCGCCAATTGGCGCTGTCTGGCGACCTCGAAGCACTGTTGCGCTACCAGCCTCATGCCGGGCGCCTGCATGAGCGCGCAGCCTTCGCGCGGCATTTGCTCAGTCGTGGGCTCAGTGTCGACGCCGAGCAGGTGCTGCTGGTCAGCGGCGCCCAGCATGGTCTGGCCGTGACGATGATGGCGTTACTCAAGCCTGGGGACGTGATCGCGGTGGACGCGTTGACCTATTCGGGGTTCAAGGTATTGGCCGAGACCCTGCACCTGGAAATTGTCGCGATCCCGGTGACGCCGACCGGCCCGGATCTGCAGGCCTTGCAAAACCTGTGTCGCAAGCGGCCGGTGCGTGCCGTGTACAGCATGCCGACCCTGCACAATCCCCTCGGTTGGGTGATGGCTCTGTCCCAGCGCGAACGGCTGGTGTCCATCGCCCGTCAGCACAATCTGATGATCATTGAAGACGCGGCCTACGCGTTCCTCGCTGAAGACGCACCACCTCCGGTGGCGACGCTGGCGCCAGAACGCACGGTGTACGTGGGCGGGCTGTCGAAAAGTGTCGCGACCGGCCTGCGCGTGGGGTTTATCGCGGCGCCGATGGAGTGGGTGAAGACGCTGGAGCGCACCATCATGGCCACCACCTGGAATGTGCCCGGTGTGATGAGCGCCATAGCGGTGGCATGGCTGGAGGATGGCACGGTGGCGCAGCTTGAGGCGCAAAAGCGCGAGGATGCCCAGGCGCGACAGGCCCTGGCCGCTCGGGTGTTCAAAGGGCTGACCACGATCAGCCATCCCTCGTCGTATTTCTTGTGGCTACCCCTGGCGGAAGACGCCCGGGCCGATCAGATCGCCATGGCCTTGCAGCGTGACAACATTGCCGTGTCGACCGCCGAGCCGTTTGCCGTCTCGGCGCATGTCCCGCATGCGTTGCGGTTGGCCTTGGGTTCGGTGCCGATCTCGGCACTGCGCGAAGCGTTGCTCAAGGTGCGCAAAGTGGTGGCGTGGTGAGCCGGTTTCAGCGGCTCACCGCAAGGTATCAGTACTTGTAGGCCTGACGTCCGATCAGCAGCCATTTGCCTTTTTGCTTCTGCCAGACTTGGAAGTTGTCGATGTCGGTAGGCACTTCAACACCGCTGTTCACGGCCAGGGCGTGGAAGTGGTTGCGGACCAGCGCGGTGTCGCCTTGCAGGGTGATGGTCTGGTTTTGCATTTCCAGGGTCTTGAAGGCGCTGGTATGGGTTTCCAGGTCAGCGATGAATTGGTCTTTGTTCTGCACCTTGCCGCTGGAGTGGCCGTAGGTGAGCTTGTCGGCCGTCAGCGCGTGAAGTTGCTTGAGGTCCAGGTGCAGCATGGCTTGGGTCAGTTGGTCGACCGCTTGGGCCACGTCCTTTTCGGCTGGGGCAGGCGCGGCTGCGACGTAACCGGTGAACAGGCACAGAAATCCGATCAGCACTTTGACGTTTTGCATGGGTGTTTCCTTATTGTTGTTGGGGGCTGGCACGACAGCTTAAGTCGTCGTACAACCATGCAATATTTCGGGTGGGGAAGGAAAGTGAAATTTCGAAATATCTTGAAAAGATTAGACTTGAAGCCGTTATAAACCACGGGTCAACTTATACGATGTCTCAACACGCTGATCGAATCATGCCTCGCTTCCTGTGCCAGTAGCACATCGCTATGCTACTGCCGAAAACTGACACTGCCCGAGAGACAAAATGGATTTTGACTGGCACAGCGACACCCTCACCCGCGCCACTCCGGTAACCCCGCACTACAAAAACACTCAAAACGTACGCCGCTTCATGCGTGAGCACTGCGGCCCAGGGTTCAAATTCGACCGGCCGTTCATGGCCTGGATCCGCAACGAGGTGCCCAAGACCCTGGGCGACGTGGTGGAGGAGTGGCAACGCCGAAACGAGGATTCACACCCATGACACCCGACGAAAAATACCAGGCCGCCCAAGAACGCCTCGGCTACCAGCTGGACGAATTCAAAGTCGGTGGCAACTACACGCCACTGGTCCGCGACGGTCACCACCTGTACATCAGCGGCCAGATTCCCCGGGTCGGCGATGCCATCGTGCTGCCGGGCAAGGTCGGCGACAGCCTGACCCTGGCCCAGGCGCAAATCGCCGCCGGTATCAGCGCCTTGCGCTGCTTGGGGTTGCTCAAGCAGGCCTTGGGTTCGCTGGACCAGGTCAAGGCAATCCCGCGCATCACCGTTTACGTGCGCAGTGCCGAGGATTTTGATCAGCAGAGTGAAGTGGCCAACGGCGCGTCGGATTTGTTGCACGAGATTCTGGGTGCTGCCGGGGTGCATACGCGCACGTCGATTGGCGTGATGCAGTTGCCGAAATCGGCGGCGGTGGAGATCGACATGATTGCAGTGGCGCACGGCTGAGCCATCGATGCGGTAATCCAGTTGATTGCCGTGCTCCACATCGCCTGATTTGAAATACAGGCGAAAGTGTGGGAGCGGGCTTGCTCGCGAAAGTGGTGGATCAGTCAGCATAGTTGTGGCTGAAGGACCGTATTCGCGAGCAAGCCCGCTCCCACAGGTTTGACCGCGTTTAGCTGGCTGCCAGCGGTGGCGTGCGTGGCGGAACCAGGCGCTTGCTGCCGGTGGCCTCGTACGCCGAAGCAAACCGCAGCAACGCCGAATCGTCATACGCCCGCCCGGCAAAGGTCAGGCCCACTGGCATGCCGATATCCGCCATCACGCCCATCGGCACGGTGACGGTCGGCACGCCGAGGTGGCGAATGGCGAGGTTGCCGTTGGCGACCCACACGCCGTTGCTCCAGGCGATATCGGCAGAGGCTTCGTTCACATCAGCATCCGCCGGGCCTACATCAGCCACGGTCGGGAACAGCACTGCATCGAGACCGAGCGTGTCCATCCAGTCTTCCAGGTCGATGCGACGGGTTTGTTCCAGGCCGCGCAAGCCGTCGGGGACTGTGCTGATCTCGTTCCAAGGCGTGATACCGCGTTCGGCCATGCGCACGTATTCGTCCATGCCGGCGGCCAGGTCATCCTCACGGTTGGGCAGGGTGCCGGGGTCGTGGGGGAAGATCTTCGGCCCGTCCACATCCGCCAGGCGGTTGAGGGCAGGGTCGTTGTTGGCGCGCAGGAAATCATCGAAGGCCCAGGCCGACAGCTCCCACAGTTCATCGTGGAGGAACGCCTTGGAGACCAGTCCACGGGTAAACACGGTGGGTGCGCCAGGGCGGTCACCTTCGCAGTTGGACACCAGCGGGAAGTCCACATCGATCACTTCGGCACCGGCCGCAACCAAGGCCTGGCGTGCGTCGTTCCACAGGTCGATCACGCTGGCGCGAGTGTTGATCTTCTGCCCGGTGGGGCCGCCGATGCCGGGCTTTTCACTGGTGCCGGCGTCGGGGTCGGCGTTGATGTACATGCGCGGCACGCCAAAGCGTTTGCCGACGAGGGATTCGGCAGTCACGGCCAGTTCAGCGTAGGACGCCGGGCGCACCGAGGCGACGCTCGGGATCGGCACCCACGGCTGCAAACGCCACAGGTCGCCACGGGTGTCCGGGTCTTCGGCCACCACCACATCGAGCACTTCCAGCAGGTCGGCCATGGTGCGGGCGTAAGGCACTACCACGTCCATGGTCGGTGTGAGCGGCCAGTTGCCGCGCACCGAAATCACGCCACGGGACGGCGTGTAGGCACACAGGCCATTGTTGGACGCCGGGCCGCGTCCGCTGGACCAGGTCTCTTCGGCCACGCCAAACGCAGCAAAACTGGCCGCTGTCGCAGTGCCGGCGCCGTTGGATGAGCCGGAGGCAAACGGCGCCGTCAGGTAGTCGGCGTTATACGGGCTTTCGGCGCGGCCATACACACCACGCTGCATGCCGCCATTGGCCATCGGTGGCATGTTGGTCTTGCCCAGGCAGATGGCGCCGCCGCCGCGCAGGCGCTCGATGGTGAACGCGTCACGCTGGGCGACCAGTTGGGCAAACGCCGGGCTGCCGGAGGCTGCGGTCAGGCCCTTGACCAGGTAGCTGTCTTTGGCAGTGTAAGGAATGCCATCCAATGGCCCCAAGGTTTCGCCTTTGGCCCGGCGTGCATCGGACGCCTCGGCTTCTTTCAGGGCCTCGGGGTTGCGCACTACCACGGCGTTCAATGCGGTGGCGGTCTGCGGGCCGTCATAGGCGTCGATCCGCGCCAGGTAGGCGTTGACCAGTTCAACAGCCGTGGTCTGGCCGGATTCCAGCGCAGCGCGCAATTGGGCAATGGAAACTTCGGTAACTTGCATCACGTTTTTTTCGCCGCCTTCAAGTGGGGGTATGGCGGCAGTCTACGGACAGATATTTCACAAAACCAGTGCGGCATACTCCGCATAGGCGCCGCGCATCACCTGCCAGGTGGCCTCGTCCGCAGGAATCAGATGTTCGATCCGCAGGGAAGTCAGGGTGATGTCCTGGGGCATGCCAAACGTGGTGAAGGTGGACAAAAAGCTCAGTTCACCCTGACGTGAGCGCACGCGGGTCAGTACCAGCGGCAGCATGTGTGCGGGCAGTTCGGTGTTGGCCGGTGTCGGCAAACTCGACAGTAATGCGGCCAGTTCAGGATTGCCCAACGCCTCACGTGTGGCGCGCTGCCAGGCCAGTGTGCGGATCTCCTCGGCATTGCTCAGGTGATCGCCCAGGCCGCCTGGCTGCAGCAGCGTCGTCAGCAAGTTCACGCCCTCAGCGGCATCCGCCCGGATGCCCACCAATTCAAACAGCAGGCCGGTACTGGCATTCGCCGCCAGCACTTCCCACTGGCTGCCCAGCAGGATGGCAGGGGCCGGATTGTTGGCGTGCAGCACATGGCTGACGGCTTCGCGGATTGCCGCCATGGCGGGCGAGGCGAGCGGGGTGGCGGCATAACGCGGCGCATAGCCGGCGGCGAGGAAAACGCGGTTGCACTGCTCCAGCGGTGCCTCCAGCGTGGTCAACAAGTTGTGTAACGTGCCGGGACTCGGCTTGGCGCGACCGGTCTCGATGCAACTGAGGTGGCGCTGGGAAATGCCGGTGATCAGGGCCAGGTCGAGCTGGCTCAGCTTGGCGTGCCGGCGCAATTGGCGCAGTTGTTCGCCGGCAGTAGCAGGGTTGTCCATGGCGGAATCATGACCTCCGAGGTCATTGCGAGGGGCCGAACCTTATCACTAACGTGGGGCCTCTATCACGCCAAGGAAGAACCCATGAACAGTCGCTTTATCGCCCTGGCCGGTTTGCTCGGATTCTCGCTCTACACCCTGGCGACGATGCTGACGGCCGAGCAGTCGCTGTTGGCCTTTGGCCGTGAATTGATGTCGCGGCCGGACACCGCGCAAGTGGTGATCGATCTGTACCTGATGGCGCTGCTGGCGTGTGTGTGGATGTACCGGGATGCGCGGCGGCGCGGGCGCTCGGTGGTTTCGCTGCTGCCGTATTTTGTGCTGACGGCGGTTTTTGTGTCGGTGGGGCCGTTGCTTTATCTGGTGGTGAATAGGTCGCGACCGTCTTGACTTACCTGCCATTCAAACAAGGGCGAACACCGTACCTGTGGCGAGGGAGCTTGCTCCCGTTGGACTGCGTAGCAGTCCCGTTCTTTTAAACAATGAGCGGGGCCGCTTCGCAGCCCAGCGGGAGCAAGCTCCCTCGCCACATTAGGTCGAGTCGCAGGAGAATTGAGTGAGGTTTCAAGGGTTGAGAAAGGCCTGGTAGTTCTCCTTGGTGATCTGCTGATAAGGAATCGTCAGCTCAGCCGTGTACGGCTCCTTCTTCACCATCTTCACCGCCAGGTCAATCGAGCCCACCGCCTGGCCTTTATTGTCCTGGTACACCGTCACCAGTAACTGGCCCTTCTTGACCGCGTCCAACCCCGCTGGGCCGCCATCGCTGCCGGCCACCAGGATGTCCTTGCCCGGCTGCATGCCTGCCTGGCTGATCGCCATGGCCGCGCCGATCGCCATTTCATCGGCATTCGCCGCCACCGCGTCGATTTTGCGCCCGGACACGATCCAGTTGTTCATCAAGTCGATCGCCTTGTTGCGTTGCCACTCGGCGGTCTGCTCTTCGACGATCTTGATGTCGGGATACTCCTTGAGCACGCTCTTCACCCCCAGCGTGCGGTTGTGCGTGGCGTTGTTGGACAGCAGCCCGAGCATGATCGCCAGGTTGCCCTTGCCGCCCATTTTTTCGGCCAGGTAGCGCATCTGGATTTCACCGGCCTTGACCTCATCCGAGCCCACGTAGCCCACACCCGCTGGCAACTGCTGGGCATCCGGGCGGCGGTTGACGTAGACCAGCGGGGTCTGGGCTTGCTGGGCATTGGCGGTCATTTTTTGCGTGGCCGCCGTGTCCACCGGGTTGACGATAATCGCGTCCATGCCTTGGGCCGTGAAGTTCTGCACCTGGTTGAGCTGGCGCACCACGTCGCCCTGGGCGTCTTCGAATTGCAGGGTTACGCCGGGCAGTGCCTTGGCGTGGGCGGCCATGTAGTCACGCATTTGCGCGAGGAAGACATCGTCGACCTGGGCGATGCTCACGCCGATACGGATATCGGCCAGCGCCCAGGGGCTGATTGCCAGGGTAAAGAGTGCCGCAAGGACTTGCTTCTTCATGGTGGTGCTCCGTTCTTCTTGTTGTTGTTAAAACAGAGGGTTCACGCTTGGCGTTTGGCTCGCATCTGCGCCACGGCAGCGGCAAAGTCCGAAAGCGGCCAGCGTTCGTCGAGGGCTTGCTGCATCAACTGCTGCCCGGTTTGCGGGGCCAGGCCCTTCAAAGGTGGGTCGGTGTCCAGGTTAGTGGGGAAGGAATAGCCGTCGGCGGTGCAGGCAATCACGGCGTGTACGGCCTGGGCATCCAGTGCGGTGTTATCGAGCAAGGCCGGGTACACTGCGAGCATCATGCGATCGCGGTCGAGGGCTTCCATGGGTTTGCCGAATGCCGAGGAGATCTGCAGCAGGTTGGCCATGCGCTGGCGGTCCGGCGTGCGGTTGGTGCCGGCGGCATGGAACAGCGCCGGGTTGAAGAACAACAGGTCGCCCTTGTTCAGCGGCAGTTGCACGGCATGCTGCTGGAAGTAGTCGATGAACTCCGGGCGCCGCCACGCCAGATAACCCAGGGCGTATTGCTGGGAAAACGGCAGCAGTTGGGTCGGGCCGGTTTCCAGCGGCATGTCCGAGTGCGCCACCGCGCCCTGTAGCGTCAAGTATTGGGACAACAGGTGCAGGGGCAGGGGAAAGCGCTCCACCACGTCATTGGTCTGGAACCCCAAATGGTAATCACGGTGGGGCTGCTGCGCCTGGCCTCCGGGGTGCACCACGTTGACCTGGGCGGTCACCTGATAGCTCGGGCCCAGCCATGCCTCGGCGATCAAGCCCAGCAACGGGTTGGCGTAGTACTCGACAAAAGAGGCGGGCGACTCCAGCGCGGCTTTCTGCAACGAATTCCAGATGCGCCCATTGCTGCCGGCTTTGGCGAAGTGGTCGGCGGCCACCCCTTGCGCGGCCTCGTTGGCGAAAATCGCTTCGAACACCTGGCTGTGGCGGTCCACCACTTCCAGGTCTTCATAAGCCCGGCGCACCACCATCACCCCTGGCCCGTCACGGAACAGGCGGTGCAGTTCATCCATCACTGTCAAACGCTCAGCGTTGCGCAGAGTCTGGGCCTGATAGATCGGCACATTGTTCAGCACTTGCGCGCACAGCGGGTAATCCTCGGGATTGACCTGTTGCGCGCAAAGTTCGCTGAAATCCGCCAGGCGCACGGCCTTTTCAGTCACGAACACCGACATCACACACCTCCCAGCGCCTGGTTGGGCTGCGGGCTGCCGCCGTCGGTGCAACCGACCACGCCTTGCTCCAGGTCGATCACCGAGCCGGTCATCATCCCCGACTCGCGGGACAGCAGGAACGCCACGCTACGCGCCACCTCTTCGGGCTTGAGCAGGCGGCCAAACGGTTGTGCGCGTTCAGCCTTCTCCAGCCAGCCATCCTGGGCGCCGTGGTACTGGCGCTGGATATCATCTTCATGGGGCGTGTCCATCCAGCCGATATTCAGGCCATTCACGCGGATGCGGTTGCGCAGCGCGCTGAACGCCACGTTCTTGGTGAGGATCGCCAACGCGCCCTTGGACGCCGCATAGGCGCTGAGAAAGGATTGCCCGCCATGCCCGGTGACGCTCTGGATATTCACCACGGCGCCTTCCACACCGTTGCTGATCATCAGCTTCAGCGCTTCCTGCATCAGGAAGAACGGTGCCCGCACATTCACCGCCATCAGCCGATCAAACAGCTCCGGCGAGGTATCCAGAATGGTGCCGCGATCCGACATGCCGGCGCAGTTCACCAGCCCATGCAAGGTGCCGAAGTGGGTGCGCGCCGCGTCGATGATCGCCCGGCAATCCTCGACTTTTTCCAGGTCCGCCTCGACAAAAAATGCCTGGCAATCCAGCTGTGCCAGCAGCCGTACCTGTTCTTCGCCTTGGGCGCGACGGCGTCCGCAGATGATCAAGCCGGCGGCGCCGCGCTCGGCCAGGGTGCGCGCCACCGCTGCGCCAAGGCCCTGGGTGCTGCCGGTGACGACAAAATATTGGCCGCTGAACGACGTGGCGAGATCGGTGTTAGGCATGCAGTTCTCCAGGATTTTTTGTTGTTGTTCATCGCCTGGCTCGACGCCGGGCAAAACTGAGACTAGCATTGCGAAACCTCAGTAACGCCCAAAAAACACCTCAAAAACACCTCAGGCGAAACTCATGCTCGAACGCGCCAAACACTTCTCCATCAAGCAGCTCGCCACCCAGGCGGGGGTGAGCAAAGCCACGGTCGACCGTGTGCTGCATTTGCGCGGCAGCGTGCATGCCCAGACCCGGCGGCGTATTGAACAGGCGCTGGATGAGTTGGAGTCCCAGGAGAAAAACGGCCTGGCGGTGGGGCGCACTTTTCACGTTGACGTGATCATGCACACGCCCAAGCGTTTCAGCGCGGCGGTGCAGGCGGCGATTACCGCGCAACTGGGCAGCCTGGCGCCGTTCCGGATCGCCCCGCGTTTTCACCTGTTCGAAGAGATCGAGCCCCAGGCCATGCACGACCAGTTGCTGCGCTGCCTGGACACCGGCAGCCAGGGCGTGGTGCTCAAGGCGGCAGATGAGCCGGCGGTAAACCTGGCGGTCAAGCAGCTGATTGCGGCGGGCATTCCGGTGGTTACCCTGGTCACGGACCTGCCGCAAAGCGAGCGCATCGGTTACGTCGGCATGGACAACCGCACCGCCGGCCAGACCGCCGCCTACCTGATGTCGCGCTGGCTGCCGGCGCTGCCCCAGGACGTGGCGGTGGTGATCGGCAGAGAATTGTTCCGTGGCGAAGAAGAACGCGAGATGGGCTTTCGCGCCTGGCTGCGTGGGCGTGCTGCGCATTTGCGGGTTCTGGATGTCAGCGGCGGCTACGGGGTGTACGACCGCACCTTCGAGCGGGTGACCCAGGCGCTGCAACAGCATCCCGAATTGAAGGCGGTGTACAGCGTCGGCGGCGGCAACCGCGCGATTGTCGATGCCTTTGCCGCCCAGGGCCGGACGCTGGAGGTCTTTATCGGCCACGACCTCGACGAAGAAAACCGCCAACTGCTGCGCGAAGAAAAAGTCGCGGCGATCATCGATCACAACCTGCAGATCGATGCACGCCACGTGTTCCTGCACATCTTGCAGTACCACCGGCTATGGAAGGCCGGGCCGATTGCGCCCTCCCAGGTGCAGATCGTCACACCGTTCAACCTGCCGGATTAAGTACTCCCTCAAAAACAACATCAGGAGTTCGACCATGCTGAGAATCGCCGTTCTGGGTGCGGGGCGCATCGCCAAGATCCACGCCGCCAACGTCGCCGCCCACCCCCATGCCACGCTGGTACTGGTGGCCGACCCCTGGCGCGAAGGCGTCGATGCGCTGAGCACGCAATTGGGTTGCGAGGCTGCCTACGATTGCGCCGCCGTGCTGACCCGCAACGACATCGACGCGGTGGTGATCGGCACGCCTACCGACACGCATATCGACTTGCTCCTGGCGGCGGTGTCCGCAGGCAAGGCCGTGCTGTGCGAAAAACCCATCGACCTGGATATCGCCAAGGCCCGCAGCGCCGCCCAAGCCGTGGAACGCCAAGGCGGTAAGGTGATGCTCGGCTTCAATCGGCGCTTCGACCCCGACATGCTGCGCCTGCGCCAAGCCCTCGACGCCGGGCAGATCGGCGCGGTGCGCCAGGTCATCATCACCAGCCGCGACCCCGGCCTGGCGCCGCGTGACTACCTGGCCCATTCCGGCGGCATCCTGCGCGACATGACCATCCACGACTTCGACACCGCCCGCCACCTGCTCGGCGAAGAACCGGTGGAGGTCAGCGCCATCGCCAGCCGCCTGGTGGACCCGAGCCTGGCCGAGATCGACGACTACGACAGCGTAATGGTGCTGCTGCGCACCGCCTCCGGCAAGCAATGCCACATCAACTGCTGCCGCCAGGCGGTGTATGGCTACGATCAGCGCGTGGAAGTGTCCGGCGCCAACGGCGTGCTGCTCACCGACAACCACCGCCCGAGCACCTTGCGCCATTGGAGCGCCGAACACACCGAGGCGCTGGAGCCGTTGCAGCACTTTTTCCTGGAACGCTATGCGGATGCGTATCGCAATGAGCTGACGCAGTTCATCGATGCACTGAACAGCGGCAATGCACTGCCCACCAGTGTGCGCGATGGGCTGTATGCGTTGCATTTGGCGGACTGTGCGTTGGAGTCGGTGAAGACCGGGCGCAGCGTGGCGGTCAGTTACGACCTTTAGCCGTAGGAACTGGCGCCGGTCCGGTCGACCAGGCGAATGCTGTCGCGCCCGCCACGCTTGGTTTCATACAGCGTGGTATCGCCTTGCTCGATCAACGCCGTGAGGCTTGGTGGCGGCTGGTCGAACAGGGTGGCGCCGATGCTCAGGGTCACCGGCGCCGGGGTGGTGAAGGTCTGCGAGGCCAGTTGATGGAACTGGTCGCGCAGGCTGCTGCCCAGTTCGACGATCTGTTCGGTGGACGCCGGGTTCAGCAGGATCACGAATTCATCCCCGCCCAGGCGTGCGGCCAGCGCGCCTTGGGGCACCACACTACGAATCATCTCGCTCAAGGCGATCAGCAAACGGTCGCCGGCGGTGTGGCCGTAGAGGTCGTTGACCGACTTGAAGTTGTCGATGTCGATCAGCAGTAAAGCGCCGGGTTGCGCCGGCGAGACCTGGGCCAGCAGGCGCGGTGCGCGCAGGTCGAGGGCGCGGCGGTTGTACAGGGCGGTCAGTGGGTCGCGGGCAGCGAGGCGGGCGATCTGTTGTTCGCGGCGGTAGCGTTCGGAGCCGGTCATCGACAGTGCGATCAGCATGATCGCCATGGCGCCTTCCACCAGGGAAATCTGGATGATCTCGCCCTTGAACGCGGCAAGGTCGATCAAGGTGCCAGGGATCAGCACCGACAGCGCCTTGGCCACATAGAACGCGCCATGGATCAGCAGCACATAACGCAACTGCACCGCGCCGATGCTCAGGGATTTGCCGTGGGGCCGCAGCAAAAAGCTGGCGCGCAGGGTCGGCAACGCCACCAGCAGCGACTGCACCGCCAGCATGGCTTTGGACCAGGAAGGGTCGGCCGGCAGCATCAGCATGCCCAGCCAGACCACCAGCATCAGCAGCCACAGCATCGACAGCCGCGTTTGGGTGAACCGCGCCACGCCCAGCAAAAACAGGAAGTGCGCGGTGACCAGCAAGCCGTTGGCGAACCAGATGCCAATCGTCAGGTAACCATTAAGGCGCAGCAGGGCCAGGGTGGAACCGACGGTGATGGTGGCGAAACCGGCACTCCAGCACAGCAGCGAAGGTTCGCGCACGCTGCGCCATTCAACGGCCAGGTACAGGGCGGCAGCGGCTGCCAGGGCAACGGTGAGTGCCAAAATCGTAGGAGGGTCGAGCGTCATTTCTTGCCGGGTCTGCCTGGTGTGCGTTTAGAACCGGGATTGTAAGCGCACACGCAGGTTTTTCAGAGCATTCATCGTGATGGCACACGGCCAGGCGATGATCGGCAGGTCAGGCGCCCTTGGTCGAGGGCAGCAAGATCGTCAGGATGCCCACCAATGGCAGGAACGAACACAGCTTATAGACGTACTCGATACCGTGGGTATCCGCGAGCAAACCGAGCAACGCTGCGCCAATCCCGCTGAACCCGAACATCAGGCCGAAGAAGATCCCGGCGATCATGCCCACGTTACCTGGCACCAGTTCCTGGGCGTACACCACGATGGCCGAGAAGGCCGACGCGATGATGAACCCGATCACCACGCTCAACACTGCCGTCCAGAACAGGTCGACGTAGGGCAGGGCCAGGGTGAACGGCGCGGCACCCAGGATGGAGAACCAGATGACTTTCTTGCGCCCGATCTTGTCGCCGATCGGGCCGCCCGCGAAGGTGCCCACGGCCACGGCGCCGAGGAACAGGAACAGGTACATCTGCGAGCTTGCGACCGACAGCTGGAATTTTTCGATCAGGTAGAAGGTGAAGTAGCTGGTAAGGCTGGTCATGTACCAGTATTTGGAGAACACCAGCACGGCCAGCACCACCAAGGCAAAGGTCACGCGGCCTTTGGACAAACCGTGGGTGGCTTTGCCGCCTTGCTTGAGCTTGAACAGGTTGAGGTGGTGGCGATACCAGCGGCTCAGACCGTAGAGCACCAGGATGGCGAACACGGCAAACAGCCCAAACCAGGCGATATGGCTCTGACCGTAGGGAATGATGATCGCGGCCGCCAGCAAGGGGCCGAAAGCGCTGCCGGTGTTGCCACCGACCTGGAACGTCGACTGCGCCAGGCCGTAGCGACCGCCGGACGCCAGGCGCGCAACGCGGGAGGTTTCCGGGTGGAAGGTCGACGAGCCGACGCCCACCAGGCCTGCTGCAAGCAGAATCGCCGGGAACGTGCCGACAAACGCCAGCATCAGAATGCCGATCAAGGTGCAGACCATGCCCGCCGGCAGCAGCC
This sequence comes from Pseudomonas sp. P7759, assembly GCF_013386445.1. Lineage (NCBI taxonomy): Bacteria > Pseudomonadati > Pseudomonadota > Gammaproteobacteria > Pseudomonadales > Pseudomonadaceae > Pseudomonas > Pseudomonas sp. P7759. The sequence continues at coordinate 38,006 of NZ_JACART010000038.1, read as the reverse complement.
AGGGTTTCGGGTGGCGATCGGTGTGATAGCCGATCCACGGTTGCAGCAGGGATGCAGTCAGCTGGAACGTCAGGGTGATCAGGCCCACCTGGGTGAACGACAGGCCGTAGTTGGCCTTGAGCATCGGGTAGATCGACGGCAGCACGGCCTGGATCAGGTCATTGATCAAATGCGCCAGGGCGCAGGCGCCGAGGACGCGCATGACCAAAGGGCTGGCTTGGGGTGTGGTGGTTGCAGCGGCGGGTGACGCGGTGAGGGTCGACATGCAGGCATTCCATACAAGGCAGCTAATCAGAGGCGGCAACTTCTTAAGGTCGCCATCCATTACAAAATGATTCGGCGTTCATGCTAGATTCGTCGGGAATGCCTGTCTCGCGTAATTCGGGCGGCAACTATTGCAAAAAGGGCGAAATGATCAAACCACTGAACGAATTCCTCCAGGAAATCAACGAAGGCGCCTGGGCGGTCATCAGTTCCGCCACGGATTACCCGGAAAACTGGGTGATCCCCGACCACAGCCACGAAAAGCACCAACTGCTCTACGCCATCGAAGGCGTGATGGTGGTGTACTCGGCGCTCAACCAATGGACGGTGCCGCCCAATCGCGGGATCTGGATGCCCGCCGGGCAGGTGCATTCCCTGCGGTGCGTGGGCACCTTGAAAATGCGCAGCGTGTTTGTGCGCCCGGATCGTTTCCCGAACATGCCGGGCGAACCGAAGACGGTGAGCATTTCGCCGCTGCTGAGCGAGCTGATCAAGGCGTCGGTGAGCTTGAAACCGCCGTATGCCGAGGATTCACGGGATGCGCGGATCATGCACCTGATCCTCGACGAACTGGCCATCCTGCCGGCCCTGCCATTGTCCTTGCCGCAACCTTCCGACCCGCGCTTGCAGCGCATCTGCCTGGCGTTGCAGGAAGAGCCCGGCGATGCCTCCACGGTCGCCCACTGGAGCGAGCGCTTGAACCTGGACCAGAAAACCATCCAGCGTCTGTTCCGCAAGGAAACCGGCATGACCTTCGGCCAGTGGCGCCAGCAGGCGCGGCTGCTGCTGGCCTTGGAGAGGATTGCGGTGGGGGAGAAGGTGATCGATATCGCCCTGGAGCTGGGCTATGAAAGCCCGAGCGCCTTTACCAGCATGTTCAAGAAACAGTTCGGCAAGACGCCGAGCCATTTTTTCAGATAGCGCCCTGCGTGGCAGGGGCGTGCAGGCCCAGCAGGTCGTTGAAGCCATCGACGTCCAGCGGTCGGCTGAGGAAATAGCCCTGGCCCTCTTCACACGCCACGCTCTTGAGCAATGCAAGGTGCTCGGCGGTTTCGATGCCTTCGGCGGTCACCGTCAGGGCCAATGCCCGGCCCAGGCCGACAATCGCCTGGATGATCGCCTTGTCGTCATCGCTTTCTTCCAGGCGGGTCAGGAAGCTGCGGTCGATCTTCAAGCCATCGAAGGGGAACGCCCGCAGGTAGCTCAGCGAGGAGTAGCCGGTGCCGAAGTCATCCATGGCGATGCGCAGGCCCAAGTGCTTGAGCGTGTGCATGACCTCAAGTGCCCCGCTGGCATCATCGAGCATGACGCTTTCGGTGATTTCCAGTTCCACCCGGGCCGGGTCGATACCGGAGCTCGCCAACGCCTGGCGTGTGCGCTCCACCAGGTTGCCGCGTTTGAACTCGGAGGGTGACAGGTTCACCGATACAAACAGGTGCTCCGGCCATTGGGCGGCACGCGTGCAGGCGGTTTCGAGTACCCAGTCGCTCAACGCCAGGATCAGCCCGGACTCTTCGGCAATCGGGATAAAGGTGTCTGGCGCGATCAACCCACGCACCGGATGCTGCCAGCGCACCAGGGCTTCGGCGCCAACCATCTGCCCGTCGGCGATGCGATAGCGCGGCTGGAAATGCAAGCGCAGTTCGCCGTGCTTGATCCCATAGCGCAGGTCGCTCTCCAGGCGTCGACGTTCGATGATCCGTGCGTTCATGTCGCCGGAGTAGAAGCGCCAGGTATTGCGGCCCGCAGCCTTGGCCTCGTACAGGGCAATGTCAGCGTAGCGCAGCAGCTCCGCGGCCTCGTGGGCATCGTTGGGGGCGATGGCGATACCGATGCTGGCGCTGACAAACACCTCTTGTTCGTCGATTCTGATGGTGCGCTCGATGGATTCGATCAGTCGCTTGCACAGGGCTTCAACTTCATCCTGTGTGCCGGCATCGGTCAGGATCAACACAAATTCATCACCGCCGATACGCGCGACCAGGTCGCCGTGGCGTACGCAGTCGGCCAGTCGGGACGACACTTCGTTGAGCACCCGATCACCGGCAGCGTGCCCGAGCAGGTCATTGACCGGCTTGAAGCGATCGAGGTCCAGGCTGAGCATCACCAGCGGCTGCTCCGAAGTGGGCATGGCCTTGAACTTGCCTTCCAGGAACGCTTGCAGGCGCGTGCGGTTGGGCAGCCCGGTCAGGGCGTCGTGTTGGGACAAGAACTCGATGCGTCGACGGGCTTCGACCTCTTCCGTCACATCGGTGGCGGTGCCGCGAAACCCGCCACAGGGCATCTGCCGCGCGGACAGCCGCGTGCTGCGCTCCAACCCCAGCGCATCGACGTAACGACACTGCACGCTGATGTCCGGGCGACGTCCGGGTGTGCTCAGCCACTGGGACAGCTGGCCGCTTTCGGTCTCCAGCAAGTCGTTTATCGCGGCGCCGACCCAGGCGTTGCGTACCAGCCCGGTGACGCCTTCAAAGCGTTCCGACAGGTAGGTGAAGCGCCAGCCGGCGTCGATTTCCCAGACCCAATCGGAACTGGCCTCGACCACATCGCGAAAGCGGGCTTCGCTGGTGGCCAGGGCGGTCTGGCTGTTCTGCAGCGACGTATGGCTGGCATCCAGGGCCAACGCCGCGGCGGTAGCGCGGCGCGATATGACCCAGGTCATCAAGCACACCAGCAATGCCGCCAGGCCCAGCAGGGGCAGGCCGACCCCCATCAAACGCAAGCCTGGGCGGGCCGGTTCCCAGTGCAGGCTGCCCGCTGCGCCGTTGTCGCCGAGGGGGAAGAGCAAGGTCTTGCCGATTTCATCGGGGGTGGCGATGTGCAGTTTGTCCACGCCGAACTCATCGCCGATCACCGCCAGTTTGGCGCTGTCGAGGATGTCGACGAAGATCAGCACCGACGCCGGTCGGCCGTCGGGCAACACCGTGGGGTCGGTACCGGGGGTGATGGCGGCGGCGGCCACCAGTGCAGGGCTGCCACGTACGTTGATAAAGGCCGTGGTGGGCGTTTCATCCTCGGCGCCCGCGCGAGCCTGCTCGAGAATCTCGGTGATGGGCCCGCCGAGCCACTGGGTGAGTTCGACGCTCTGCAACTGGCCGTCCACCACGGCATAGACCGTGCGGTTGGCGTCGTCGACCACGAACAGGCCTTGAAAGCCAAAGTCATCGAACAAGGTGGCGCCGATATTGCCACGGGCAAAGGCCCAATCGGTGTCGACCGTCATATGCAAATGTTTGTAGGCGTCGCTCCAGAAGGCGTAGTCCTTGACCGTCACGCGCAAGGATTTTTCCAGCGACTGCACGGCTTTACGGGTATAGAACGCACTTTCAACCTGCTCGGAGCGGTCCAGTTCATGAGCCAGGTAGACCAGGGAATAGGCCGCGGCGGCAAACACCACGGCCAGCAAGGCCATGAAGCGCAGAAGCGAGGTGCGCGCCAGGGAGAGGCTGGTGCGATCGGAGAGCGAGCGGACGATGGGAGCGAGAGTATTCGGCATTGGTTCCCGCAGGGCGTCACTGCAAGTCAGGGGTATCTCGTGTTATCGGCCGCGCGGGTCAGAAAATGAGTGCTTATGTATCGCCGGTCGTCGTCAAGTTTGCATAGAAAATACAGCCGATCAGCCGTGCAAACAGGCTGAGGGTTTCCGGCAGGTTGGGGTCGTCGAACAGCATGGCGCGCGAGTCCAGCGCGCACAGCGCACCGTACAAACGGCCGTCGGGCAGGAAAATCGGCGCTCCGGCGTAGCTTTCAATCTCGAACTGCTTGACCACCGGGCGCGTGGCAAAACGGCCGTTCTTGCTGATCTCGGGGATGAACAGGGCCTGGGGGTTGATGCAGAACTCGCTGCACAGCGTGGTTTCCAGGTCGAGTACATCGTGGACGTTGATGCCCATTTGCAGCGGGTCGTAGACCGAGCACACCACCCAATCCAGGTCGGTGAATTTGGCGATCCCGGCGAAGCGCATGCCGGTCAGGCGGGTGACCAGTTGCAGGATGCTGGTGGTGGCTTCGATTTCGGCGATGGCGGCGCGTTCGTCTGCGCTGAGTAACGAGGCTGCGGTGAAGCTTGGAACCATAGGTGAACACTCCTATAGCGTGGCGGCCTTGGCCGCCACGCAGGGTCAGGGTTTAGTTGATACGGGGATGCTGCTCGACCAGGTTCTTGCGCTTGGCTTCCAGCTCGGCAATCTCGGCATCGATGTCTTCGATCTTCTGCTCGATATTGTCGTGATGTTCCTGCAACAACTCCTTGGCTTCTTCCATGTCCGAAGCCGCCGGCGCTGCGCCGCGCAGGGGCTTGTTGGCGGTTTCCTTCATGGTCAGGCCGGTGATCAGGCCGACCACGGCAAACACCATCAGGTAGTAGGCAGGCATAAACAGGTCGTTGGTGCTTTCTACCAGCCAGGCCACGGCGGTCGGGGTCACACCAGCGATCAGCACCGACACGTTGAACGCACTGGCCAACGCGCTGTAGCGCAGGTGCGTCGGGAACATGGCGGGCAACGTCGAAGCCATCACGCCGATGAAGAAGTTGAGGATCACGGCAAGGATCAGCAAGCCCGCGAAGATCAGGCCGATCTTGCCGCTGGTGATCAACATGAACGCCGGGATGGACAGGAACAACAGGCCGATACTGCCGGCGATGATGAACGGCTTGCGGCCGATCTTATCGCTGATAAAACCAATGAACGGCTGCACGAACAGCATGCCGACCATGATCGCGATGATGATCAGCACGCCGCTGTTTTCTTTGTAGTGCAGGTTGTGCGACAGGTAGCTCGGCATGTAGGTGAGCAACATGTAGTAGGTCACGTTGGTCGCCGCGACGATGCCGATGCAGGTCAGCAGGCTGCGCCAGTGCTTGGTCGCCACTTCCTTGAACGAGACTTTCGGGCCGTGGGTCAGGCCTTCGCGGTCGCCTTGCTCCATTTTGTCCATGTGCTGCTGGAAGGCTGGGGTTTCCTCCAGCGCATGACGCAGGTACAAGCCGATGATGCCCAGGGGCAGGGCGAGGAAGAACGGCAGGCGCCAACCCCATGACTCAAAGTCGGCTTCGCCCAAAATGCTTGAGATCAGCACCACCACGCCCGCGCCCAGCACGAAACCGGCGATGGAACCGAAGTCCAGCCAACTGCCGAGGAAGCCGCGTTTGCGGTCCGGGGCGTATTCGGCGACGAAGATCGACGCGCCGGTGTATTCGCCACCCACCGAGAAACCCTGGGCCATTTTGCACAGCAACAGCAAAATCGGCGCCCAGATGCCAATCGAGGCGTAGGAGGGGATCAGGCCGATGGCAAAGGTGCTCAAGGACATGATCACGATGGTCGCGGCGAGGACCTTTTGCCGCCCGTATTTATCGCCCAGTGCGCCGAAGAACAGGCCACCCAGGGGACGGATCAGGAATGGCACCGAGAACGTACCGAGTGCAGCGATCATTTGTACGCTGGGCGAGGCGTCGGGGAAGAACACCTTGCCGAGCACATAGGCGACAAAACCGTAGACGCCAAAGTCGAACCATTCCATGGCGTTACCCAGGGCAGCGGCGGTGATTGCCTTGCGCACCTTGGTGTCGTCGACGATGGTGATGTCTTTCAATCCGATGGGCTTGACGCTTTTCTTACGTAATTTCATGCGGGACACTCTAAAGCAGAACAGGGGAGGTGCCATCGTTGCGATGGCACCGCTCTGTCAGTTCAGATACAAGCGGACATGAAATAATTCACCTCTATTTGCGTTTTTTTGCACATGCATTGAACTTCACAGGTTTACCCAGGAGAAAACCGAATGCCCGTTGCCGCCTCGCGCCTGACCTACCGCCGACCACAACCGAGTGACGTGCAGCGATTATTCGCGATCTACGGCGATCCGCAGACCAACTTGTTCAACCCGGCCGGCCCCATGGCCAACCTGGAGGTTGCACAACGCCTGCTGGATCACTGGCTCGCACAGTGGGCATCCCAAGGTTACGGCTGGTGGGCGATCGCACGCGTCGAAGCGCCGGATCACATCATCGGCTTTGGTGGCATTGCGCCGATGGACTACCTGACCGACAGGCGCATAAATCTTGGATATCGGTTTGCGGTGGAAGCTTGGGGGCAGGGCTACGCCACCGAGTTGGGCCGTGATGCATTAACGCTGGCCTTCGAAACACTCGGCCTGCCCGAAGTGTTCGGATTGGTACGGCCGGATCACGCGGCATCCATCCGCGTGCTGGAAAAAATTGGCATGCAGCCTTTCGGTACGCTCGACGATGTGCCGGGTAAGGCACCAAGCCTGGTACTACGCGTTCGTCATCCTACAACTCCTTTTGCCTGACATTTCACATACCCGCGCAATACCTCGATAGGCGGCAATCTTTCAGATTGACAGTGTTCTGGCGTCCCGATATAAAAGCTGCAGTTGTACGACGACATATGACGTTACATATGTCCTACCTAACAAAAATAAAAAGTGATGCCATGAACTTGAACGAGCCCATCAACGCACACCGCGTTGGCCAAGCGGTAGGCAACTATCGCTGGACCATCTGCGCGATGCTGTTTTTCGCGACCACCGTCAATTACCTCGATCGCCAGGTGCTCAGCTTGCTGGCGCCGCAGCTCTCTACGCAATTTGGCTGGAGCAACACCGACTACGCAAACATTGCGGCAGTCTTCCAGTTTGTCTACGCGATCTCCATGCTGTTTGCCGGGCGCTTTGTCGACAAGATCGGCACCAAGGCAGCCTATGTAGTGGCGATTGGCATTTGGTCCACGGGCGCCATCATGCATGCGTTCTCGGTGCCGATGGGCGAGGGCATCGCGGCCATCAGCGGGGCGATTGGCCTGGCGGTGATCCCGGTGTCGATTGCCGGTTTCATGCTGTCCCGTGCGGTACTGGCGATTGGCGAGGCAGGCAACTTCCCGATTGCGATCAAGGCGACCGCCGAATACTTCCCGAAGAAAGAGCGCTCGCTGGCCACCGGTATTTTCAACTCCGGCGCGAACGTGGGTGCGATCCTGGCGCCGATCTGCGTGCCGTTGATTGCCGGTTTGTGGGGGTGGGAAGCGGCGTTTATCGTGATTGGCGGGTTGGGTTTCGTGTGGGTGGCGGTGTGGATCGCGCTCTACAAGAAACCGGATGAGCAAAAACGCCTGTCGCCTGAAGAACTGGCGTATATCCGCAGCGACCAGACGGTGCAGCCTTTCACCCCTGCACCTGCTGGCGCCGTGGAGAAGAAAGTTTCGTGGTTCAAGCTGCTCACTTATCGCCAGACCTGGGCGTTTGCCTTCGGCAAGTTCATGACCGACGGCGTGTGGTGGTTCTTCCTGTTCTGGCTGCCCACTTACTTGTCGGCGCAATACGGCATGAAAGGCGCCGATATCGTCATGCCGCTGGCCGTGCTGTACAGCATGACCATGGTCGGCAGTATCGGCGGCGGCTGGTTCCCCAGCTACTTCATGGCACGCGGCGATGCGCCCTACGATGGCCGCATGAAAGCCATGCTGGTGATCGCGCTGTTCCCGCTGGTGGTGTTGCTGGCGCAGCCATTGGGCTATATCAGCTTCTGGGTGCCGGTATTGCTGATCGGCGTGGGCGCCTCGGCGCACCAGGCGTGGTCATGCAACATCTTCACCACCGTGTCGGACATGTTCCCGCAGAAAACCGTGGCCTCGGTGGTCGGTATCGGCGGCATGGCCGGCGGCCTGGGCGGCGTGGTCATGACCAAGATCGGCGGTTGGGTGTTCGACTACTACAAATCCGTGGGCGACATCCACACCGGCTACATGATCATGTTCGCCATCTGCGCGCTGGCCTACCTGGTGGCCTGGAGCGTGATGAAGACGCTGGTGCCGCGTCACAAGGAAATCACTGACCTGTAAGGTCCAACGTCCCGCGCCGCAACGGCGCGGGACCGCTTCACAGCGTGAGCGCCCAGGTCTGGCTGACCAGGGATTTGCCGAAGCTGTCTATCGTTTCTTCCTCGATCAACTCGAACCCGGCTTTCTGATAAAGCCTGCGCGCATCGCTGAGGATGTCCACTGTCCACAGCTGCATGCGTTGGTAGCCGACCTGCCGGGCAAAACGTACGCACTCATCCACCAGCCGTTGGCCGATGCCCATGCCGCGCGCACTGGCGTCCACGTAGAGCATGCGCAGCTGGGCGGTGTTGTCGCCGTGGCGGATCACGAACACCGAGCCCACCACGTCGCCGTCCTTTTCTGCGATCCAGCAACGCTCGCAGGTTGGATCAAACGCTCTCAAGTACTTGGCGACCGTCTCCGCCACCAGCGCTTCGAACTCCCAGTTCCAGCCATATTCACGGGCATACAACGCGGTTTGTTGTTGCACCACCACACCCATGTCGCCCGGCTGTGGGTCGCGCAGCAGGTAGCTGGGCGCCGTGCCTTGCAGCAGGGCCTGGATGCGTTTCATGGCGTCGGTGAGTTGCCGCTGTTGGGGTTCCGGCAGGCTGTCGAGCAGGGCGATGACTTCGCTTTGGGTCTGCTGTTCCAGGGGCGCCAGCACTGCACGGCCATGGTCGGAGAGGTGCAGTTGCACCGCGCGGGCGTCGGTGGCGGAGCGGACTTTCTGGATCAGGCCCTTCTTTTCGAAACCACTGGTCAATCGGCTCAGGTAACCCGCGTCCAGGCTGAGCATCTGGCACAGGTCGGCGCTGGTGAGGTCGCCACGGGTAGACAACTCGTACATCACGCGAATTTCGGTGAGCGAATAGTCGCTTTGCAGCAGGTGTTCCTGCAGCACGCCGATCTGGTGGGTATAGAAGCGATTGAAGCCGCGCACGATGCCGGCGCGTTCGACAAGCAGGGGAGTGGACATGCTGGAATGCTCGAATGGTTGCCTGAAGCAATTATATTGTTGCTTCAGGCAACCATGTCAAACACTTTGCTTAGCGGTTACGCGTCACCCGCCAAAGGGTATTGGCCAGGTCATCGGCAATGATCAGCGCACCTTTGGGGTCCACCGTCACACCGACCGGGCGCCCACGGGTCTTGCCGTCGTCACCCCGAAAGCCGGTGGCAAAGTCGATCGGCTCACCGGATGGCTTGCCATTGCTGAAGGGCACGAAGATCACCTTGTAGCCCACCGGGTTGTCGCGGTTCCAACTGCCGTGCTCACCGACAAACACGCCATCAGCGAACTGCTCGCCCATTTCGGGGATGGAGAAGTCCACGCCGAGCGCTGCCACATGGGAGCCCAGGCTGTAATCCGGCTTGATCGCGGCGGCGACCTTGGCCGGGTTCTGCGGCTGGGCGCGCGGGTCGACATTCTGGCCCCAGTAGCTGTACGGCCAGCCGTAGAACGCACCTTCACGCACCGAGGTCAGGTAGTCCGGCACCAGGTCGGGGCCCAGTTCGTCGCGTTCGTTGACCACGGTCCAGAGTTGGCCGGTGTCCGGTTGGATGGTCAGCGCCGTCGGGTTACGCAGGCCTGTGGCATACGGCTTGTGCGCGCCGGTGGCGGCGTCGATCTGCCAGACCATCGCGCGGTCGATCTCCACTTCCATGCCACGCTCGGTCACGTTGCTGTTGGAGCCGATACCCACGTAAAGCTGGCTGCCGTCGGCACTCACCGCCAGGGACTTGGTCCAGTGGTGGTTGATCTGCGCCGGCAGGTCGGTGACCTTGGTGGGCGGGCCAGCGGCCTTGGTCTGGCCGTCGGCGTAGTCGAAACTCACCAGCGCATCCTGGTTGGCCACGTAGAGCTTGCCGTTGGCAAACGCGAGGCCGTACGGCGCGTTGAGGTTGTCGGCGAACACCGTCTTGAGTTCATAGGTGCCGTCGCCGTCGGCGTCACGCAGCAACGTCAGGCGGTTGCCGCCCTTGACCTTGGTGTTGCCCTCGGCCTTGATCAGGCTGGCGATCACATCCTTGGGTTTGAGCTTGGCCGCGCTGCCGCCACGGCCTTCGGCGACGAGGATGTCACCGTTGGGCAGCACCAGGGTCTGACGTGGGATCGCGAGGTCAGTGGCAATCGCCGTGACGCTGTAGCCTTGCGGCACCTTGGGTTTCTGATCGCCCCAGGGTGCGGGCTCGGCAATCTTCATGCTCGGCAACAGGCTGCTTTGTTGCTCCGGCAGTTTGGGGTCGGGGCCACGGGCCTGGGTCTTGTCGCCTTCACCGCCGCAAGCGGTGAGCAGCAGGGCGGCGCTCAATAGCGTCAATGTGCTGGACGTTTTCATTTAACACCTCTCGCGCGCAGGCCGGTCCAAGTGGCCGCCAGTGTCAGCAGCAAGACAATCGCCGACAAGATCAGGCCGCCGGGCATCGACGCGTAGGCGTCCTTGGCGTGTTGGAAGGCATTGACCAGGCCGAGTATCCAGGTGGCCAACAGCAGTAAGACATAACGCGTGGGTTGCCCGGCCTTGCGCTCGGCACGGAGCAGGTTGACCAGCGCAAACAAAAACGCGAAGCCGGCGAACACCAACGCGCCGGCAATCAGCCAGGCCGAGAAGTTGGCCCATTGAATCTGGTAGGTCTGGGTGTAGGCAATGTCGCTGAGCAAGGCACCGAGAAACAACGGCACGGTGCCGGCGAGCAAGGTCGCATGCAGCGGCCCTGGGCCGTATCGGTAGACGGGAAGGGTAGTCATGGGGTGGCGGCTCCTTGTTGTATAACGCCCCTGGACGGGACAGCGCATAGGAAGTGAACGCGTCGCGTGTGAGAAAGTTCAGCGTGAAACGTTTCGAAATAGTGGGAACCCTCTAGGGGTGCCCCGGCCTAACGCCGTATCATCCCGTCCTTTTCTCTCGCCAGGCGCCTCCATGACTCAACCTCGCATCGGCTTTGCGTGCCAGTACAAACATCCTGAGCGCCTGCTGTCCGCCAGTGCCTTGAAGCTGATTGAAGGCCCGTTCAACCCGCGCACCACCACGTTGCGCTGGATGGACAGCGTCACCCCGCAAGTGGCCCGCGACAAGCTGGTGGAAGTGGTTACGCATAACCTGGCCGCCCAGTTGCGCCTGTTGGCCTATGTGGCCGAGTTACCGCCGACCCTGCGCATGCTGCGTCTGAGCAGTGACCTGCTGCCGTTCTACAGCCACCCGAAAGTCGCTGCCGTGTACCAAGATCCGGCCATCGAGCGCCAGTTGGTAGAAGGGTTCGCCGCCATCGGCGAGTTGGCGCGTGCGTCGGATATCCGCCTGTCCTTCCACCCCGGCCAGTACTGCGTGCTGGGTTCGGAGAACCCCGGCGTGGTGGAAAACAGCCTGGCTGAATTCGAATACCACGCCGACATGATCCGCATGATGGGCTACGGCCGTCGCTTCCAGGACCTCAAGTGCAACGTGCACATCGCCGGCCGCCTTGGCGTGGAAGGCACCCGCGCGGTGTGGTCGCGCCTGTCGGAGGTGGCGCGCAACTGCATCACCTTCGAGAACGACGAGAAAACCTACGGCCTCGACCATTGCCTGCAAGTCGCTGACCTGGCGCCAGTGGTGTTGGACATCCATCATTGCTGGATCAACGAAAACGACTATATCGACCCCCACTCGGAACGGGTCGCCCGCGTGATTGAAAGCTGGCGCGGCGTGCGCCCGACCATGCATTACTCCCAGCCCCAGGAAGTCTTGCAGGAACTGGGTTTCGACGCCGAGCACAAGTTGGAAATGGACGCGCTGTTGCAGGTGGTGTCCAAGCGTGACCTTTATGCCCACAGCGCCCAGATGTGGAACCGCTGGACCAACGACTACGCACTGCAGTTTCTCGATCGCTTCGACATCATGCTTGAAGCCAAGGACAAGAACGTCGCCGCTCTCGCGTTCTACGAACACTGGAAGCGGCACAGTGCCTGAGTCGCGTCAGCCTTTGCCAGACAGCGGAATGACCAGGGACAGCCACATGTTCCAGCCGTCCGGGCGGTTTTTGGCATCGAATTCGTAGTAGCCCTTGATATTGGCGTACCACAGTTCATCACCCACCTTGAAGAAGTGCCCCGCCTGGGGCCCGATTCCGGCAACGCGGGACTTGAAGTCCCCCAGCACCGCGCCGCTGCCACTGTCGCCGGTGACCTGACGGAAGTAATAACCCACCAGCCCGGCGTGGGTCTGTGCGGTAAAGAAGTGCGAGGCGCTGAGGTCGATGTGCGCGTCGATGCCGTTCTGATAGTGGGTGTCGCGGTTTTCCCAGTTATAGGTCACGCCCGCCACGGCGGAGAACTCGTTGGTCTTGTCAAAAAAGGTGTAGCCACCGCCCGCGTCCAGGGCGGCATGGCCCAGGCCGATATTGACCAGGCGATCCGGGTCATAGGCGCCCACGGGTAGGTTGCCCATGGAATAAGCCATGAAGTTGTGCACGCCGTGGTTCCACTTCAGCGTTCCGAGCAGATACAGATCGCTGGCACCTTTGAGGGCATCGTTGGTACCGCCGGAAAACGAGCGCCCGCGTGGCCCGGTCACGGTGGCATCGACACTCGCCTCGGAACGCCCCACGGCCGCCACCGCCGAAATCGCCGCCTGGGCACCGCCCAATACCGGCGTGGCGAAGGTGTAGGTCGGGCTGGCAAACAACAGATCGGCCTTGGCATCCAGCCCCACCACCGTGCGCCCGCCGCGCGGGGTGGCTGAGTGCCGCCCGTCGCTGGCATTCACATGGTAGTAAACCAGCGGCAGGCTCCAGCCCGGCGTGGTCGGCGCAGCGGCGAGGGCACCGAACTGGCCGGGCAGCCAGAAGCTGATACCGCCGTCGTCGGCCTGCGCCATCGCGATGGGCAGCAGGGTGAGCAGGCTTAAAACGCGGGTCGTTGGGTTCATAGGACTTCCTATCCAATTGGCCATACTGTGCGTGCTGTCAGGGGCCGCTTGAGCATAGTCCAAGGATTGAAGGTCGTTGCGCCGTCAGCCCCTTGCCCGTCATGCTTGCCGGTCTGACTCAAGGAAACAGTGCCCCGTGAATTCATCGCAACCTACTGGTGTCGACGCCCAAGGATGTGTCCTGGCCGTGACCGATTTGCCCCTGCAGCCTGAGTTCCAGCCGTTGCTCAGCGATGTTTGCGCCACCCTTTCACCGGCGCAGTGGGGGCTGGACGGCATTTATGTGTATGGCAGTGTCGCCAGGGCGGAGGCCATTTCCGGTGAATCCGACCTGGATCTCACGCTGGTATTTCGTGAACCGCCTCAACCTGAATTGCTTGAACAGCTGGAACTGACGCGCCTGTCCCTGGAACAGCGGCATCCGGAAGTGACGAAGATCGACTTCGATATCGGTCATTGCGCGCAGGTGCTGTCACCCGAGAACAAAGATCGCTGGGGTTTCTGGCTCAAACACCATTGCCGTGGTGTGTGGGGCAATGATCTTTCGGCGTGTTTCGACGCGTTCCGCCCATCCCGTGAGATTGCCTGGGCGCTGAACGGTGACTTTGAAGCGGTGCTCAAGGGCTATCTCTTGCGCATCGACCAGGCCCGGACTGACGAAGCGCGGCTGCGTTTGCAGCGTGAAGCATCGCGCAAGCTGGTGCGCTCAACGCAGCTGTTTTGCCCGGTGCAGGCTTTGATCTGGCCGCAATCGCTTGAGGACCACGTCAAGCTGTTCCTCCAGCATTACCCGGCGATGGTTGCCCAACTCGCGTTCTTTTTGTTCGAGGCGCGAAACCCCAGCGCGGAGGGCGAGAAATTCTCCGCTCGACTTCAAGCCTTTCTCGACTGGATGGTTTCCCAACAAAAATAGATAGGTATATTGGCGCTAAACTGCTGATTGCATACGCCAAGCCTATGGAAACGCCATGATCAACTTCCGCCTTATCCGCCACCTCTGGCTGTTCCTCGCCGTTGCCGAAGAGCAGAACTTCGGCCGCGCCGCCAAGCGCCTGGGCATGTCGCAGCCGCCGTTGAGCGAGCAGATCCAGGTGCTGGAACAAGCGCTCAAGGTCCAGCTGTTCGAACGCTCCCGGCGGGGCGCCAAGTTGACCCCGGTGGGCGCGGCGATCCTGCCAGCGGTGCGCAAGTTCGCCGAGCAACTGGAGCGCCTGGAACTGGCGGTGGAAGAGGCGGTAGCGGGGCAGTCGGGCATGCTGACCATCGGCGCGATTTCCACGGCGATGTTTGATGTGTTGCCGGGCCTGATCGACCGGCTCAAGCAGCAGTATCCGCACCTCACCGTTTCGGTGCGCGAGATCGACAGCGTCGAGGCGCTGCCGGCGCTGGAAGCCGGGGATATCGACCTGGCCTTCGCCCGGCTGGACGGCGACCTGGGCCCGGCGATCCAGTCGTTGCCGGTGCGCGAAGATCGCTTGATGGTGGCGTTGCCAAGCGATCATCCGTTGGCCGCACGTTCGCGTATCAGCCTGTCGAGCCTGGCCAGCGAGCCGCTGGTGATGTTTTCGCGCAAGGTCAGCCCGGTGTATTTCGACAACCTGATCGCCACCTGCCGCGCCAGCGGGTTCTCGCCACGGGTGCTGCATGAAGTGCGCTCGGTAGCCTCGCAGATTGCGTTCGTCAGCTGTGGCCAGGGTATTGCGCTGGTGCCGGCGTCGCTGAAGAAGCTCGCGCCGGACAACGTGGTACTACGGCCGCTGACCCAGAAACTCAATGTGGTCACCACGGCGGTGGCCTGGAACAGTGAGCGGCCTAATCCCTTGGTGACCGAGTTGGTCGCGCAGTTCCAGGCTCATACGATTGGCGCATGACAACCTTACGCGATCGGTCATTTACACCCTCGCGGCTAACCGCTGAAATTGGCACCTTTTCGGCCAAGGAACTCTTGCATGTCGTTCGTTCATTCCTTCATTCCACTGACCGTAGACTGCACCGCTGTGGAGATAGCGGCGATCCACCGCGACGGCGAGCGGGCGCCCATCCTGTTCCTGCACGGGTTCGGCTCGACAAAGGAGGACTACGCCGACATCGTCCTGCACCCGGCGTTCGACGGGCATGCCTTTATCGCCTACGACGCTCCCGGCTGCGGTGAGAGCCAATGCGCCGGCCTGGCGGGCATCAATATCCCGTTCCTGCTGGAAACCGCCTTGCAGGTGCTGACGCATTACAAGGTCGAACGCTTCCACCTGGTCGGCCACTCCATGGGCGGCCTGACTGCCTTGATGCTGGCCCATCATTTTCCGGATCGCGTGCTGAGTTTTACCGACATTGAAGGCAATATCGCCCCTGAAGACTGCTTTCTCAGCCGCCAGATCGTGGATTACCCGGCAGAGGATCCCGAGGCGTTTTTCAGCGCCTTCATCGAACGCACCCGCCAGGCACCCGCGTATGCCAGCGCGCTTTACTCGGCAAGCCTGCGCCACAAGGTGCGTGCCGGTGCCGTGCGCGGGATCTTCCAGTCGATGGTCGAACTCTCTGACAACGCGGACCTGATGGGCAAGTTCCTCGGGCTGCCGTGCCCCAAGATGTTCATGTACGGCGAGCAGAATGCCGGGCTGTCCTACCTGGCGCATATCCAGGCCAACGGCGTGCGCCTGGCACCGATTGCCCAGTGCGGGCACTTCCCGATGTATTCCAACCCGCTCGCGATGTGGCGGGCAATCGCCGACATCCTCAGGACTTGAACCGCCCCACCAGTCCATTCAATTCATCCGACAGGTTCGACAGCCGCCCCGAATCGTCCTGCGCCGAGTTGGCCAGGCTTTCCACCAGGCGCGCCTCGTCGTAGATCTGTTGGATATGCCGGTTGATCTCTTCGGCCACGCTGTGTTGTTCCTCGGCGGCGGCGGAGATTTGCAGGTTCTGGTCACGGATCTCGTTGACCGAGGTCTGGATCCCTTCAAAGCTGTCCCGCGCGTTTTCGATGGACGACACACTGGCCTTCGACAGGTCCAGGCAACTGCCCATTTTCTGCGTGACTTCCTGGGTCTTGTTTTCCAGGGTGCCGAGCAGTTGCTCTATCTCGCCGGTGGAGTCGGAGGTGCGCTTGGCCAGTGCGCGCACTTCGTCGGCCACCACTGCGAACCCACGGCCCTGGTCACCGGCACGGGCGGCTTCGATGGCGGCGTTGAGCGCCAGCAGGTTGGTTTGCTCGGCAATCGCGCGGATGGTGCCAAGGATCTGGTTGATGCTGCGGCTGCCGGCCTCCAGTTCGACCATGGCCTGGGATGACTCGGCCAGGCGGCGCCCCAGGCGGTTGACGTTGTCGGTGGTGACTTCGATCTGCTGCTTGCCCTCGGCTACGCGACGGTGCCCGTTCTCGGCGGATTGCGCCGCGCCGCTGCAGGAGCGTGCGACTTCGTTGGCGGTGGCGACCATTTCGTTGAACGCCGTAGAGACCAGCTCGACCGCCTCACGCTGGCGTCCGGCCGCCTCGTTCATGTTGTGCGCCACCTCGCTGTTGACCTTGGAAGCGTTCTGCAAATTGGCCGAGGCTGCGCCGATGTGCTGGATCAGTTGGCGGATCGCCGCAAGGAACTTGTTGAACCAGCCGGCCAGTTCGGCGGTTTCATCCTTGCCCTGGACCTGCAGTTCGTGGCGCAAGTCGCCTTCGCCCTGGGCGATGGACTGCAAGCCGGTGCTGACCTGGCCGATAGGCTTGACGATGACCTTGGAGAACGCCGCCGCGATCAGCCCGAAGATCAGCACCAGCACCGCGACGATGATGGCGGTGAGGTAGGTCATGCGCGTGGCTTCGGCCATCACCTCACGGTGTTCGATCAGGCCGATATAGCGCCAGCCGAGGCCGGGGGAGGTCCACACGTTGGCCATGTAGCGCACGCCGTCGATCACCACTTCAGTGGAGCCCTGTGCGGTGTCGGCCAACTGTGCATAGGCTGTGCCCAGGTCTTTGAGCGGCTTGAAGTTGTGGGCGGCGTTGCGCGGATCCACCAGCACCACGCCGTCCTCGACCAGCATCACGTAGCCGCTTTCGCCCAGTTTGATGCTCTTGAGCAGTTCGGTGAGGTTTTTCAGCGAGACGCTGACCACGAACACGCCCTTGGCCTTGCCGTTTTCCAGCAATGCGCGTGCGGTGCCCACCAGGGCGACGTCGTCTTTGTCGTAGTAATACGCGGGGGTGCGCACGGTCTTGCCGGGGCTGGCCATGGCCGCTTTGTACCAGGGGCGGGTGCGCGGGTCGTACTTGGCCAGTTGCGGGTCATCCGGCCATTTGGCGTAGGTGCCGTCTTCCAGGCCGATGGACAGGATCGCCGCCGCCGGGTGTGTGGCGCCAAAGCGCGCGAAGCGATCGATCACGGCTTGCGCCTCGGCGGGCATGGGCTGGTTGGCGGCGTCGGCAGGCTGGTAATTCTTCAGTGTGCTCACGGACGTGTATACAGAATTGGTGGCCATTTGATCGACGTTTTGCAAGGTGCCGTCGAAGAACTGGCGGATGTTGCCATCAATCTGACGGATTTCCCGGGTGCTGCCGTCGATGAACTGATCCACCGCCTGGGTCCGCGTGTTCATGACAGAAATCAAGGCCACCAGGCTTACCGGGATGAATGCAACGGAGACAAATGCGAGTACCAGCTTATTTTTTATTTTCATCGAGACGACCATCAGCGTGAAGGGCGGCCAAATCGTCGCGTACCTCAATCAGGATTGCGGCGATTTGCTATCACTGCTGTTTCGGCCCGGCTTCGATAAATCTTTAGGGTTTTTTGTACACAATACAAAGTGCTTATTGTTCTGTATCCAATCAATACACATCACGCAGATAACGCTTCTGCTCACTTAACTGCCGCCAGTACTCCACGGCACCCTCGACGCCAAGCCCGCCGTGGGTTTGCGCGACTTGGCGCAGGGCCTGGTCGACATCTTTGGCCATGTGGCTGGCGTCACCGCAGATGTACAGCTTGGCGCCATCCTGCAACCAGCGCCACAGCTCGGCCCCCTGTTCGCGAATGCGGTCCTGCACGTAGACCTTTTGCGCCTGGTCGCGCGAGAACGCCAGGCTCAAGTGGTTGAGCAGGCCGTCGCGCTGCATGCCTTGCAGTTCGTCCTGATAGTAGAAATCGCTTGCGGCGTGCTGTTCGCCGAAGAATAGCCAGTTGCGCCCCTGATGACCCAGTGCGCGACGTTCCTGCAAGAACGCGCGAAAGGGCGCGATACCGGTGCCGGGCCCGATCATGATCATCGGCACGTCGCCGTCAGTGGGCGTGCGGAAGTGTTTGGACGGCTGGATGAACAACGGCACCTCGCCGTCGCCG
Source organism: Pseudomonas sp. P7759 (assembly GCF_013386445.1). NCBI lineage: Bacteria > Pseudomonadati > Pseudomonadota > Gammaproteobacteria > Pseudomonadales > Pseudomonadaceae > Pseudomonas > Pseudomonas sp. P7759. The sequence continues at coordinate 19,658 of NZ_JACART010000038.1, read as the reverse complement.
ACCCGGTCAGCCAGGAAGGTCGAGGACACGCCTTTACGTTTGCCGTAACGCACGGCGGCCACGGTGAGGTGCACTTCCTGCGGATACGCCTTGGCGCTGGACGCGATTGAATACAGGCGCGGTTGCAGGCGCTTGAGGGTGCTCAGCAGTTCATCCGCCGAACACTCGATGGGGTATTCCAGCAACACATCCGCCAGTTGCCGGCCCCAGAGCCAGTCATTCAGTTCGGCCTTGTGTTCGGGGTTGAGCAAGTGCTTGAGGCCAGGGTTGGCGCTGCGCTCGGCGATGAACGCCAGGGTGTCGCTGCTGGGCCGGGCGATTTCGAAGTGCTGGGTCAGGGCCTGATGCAGGGGCACATCGCCGAAGGTGTCGATGTTCACGCAGGTATGGGCGTTCAAGCGTGTGAGGTCGAGCAATTCGCCGACCAGTTCGGGGCAGTTGCGCGGCCGCACGCCCAGCGCATCACCGGCTTCATAGGTCAGCCCGGAGTCGGTCAGGTCGAGGGCGAACTGGCGGGTTTCCTTGTGGACGCTGTGCGGGTTCAGGTGTCGGTTGAGCAGCAGGCGTGAGCCATACAGTTTGGTTTTACCGGCGGGGGTGGCGGGCGCGACGGGCTTTGCCGGGGCGAGGGTTTGCTGGAAACGCACCAGCCAGGCATCGGCCAGTGCTTCGAATTCGGTATCGCAGTCGACGCGTTCCAGCAGGCGGGTGGCGCCCAGTTCCAACAGGCGTTGGTCGAGTTGTTTGCCGTGGTTGCAGAACTGCTCGTAGTTCGGGTCGCCCAGGGCCAGCACCGCGAAGCGCAAGGACTCCAGGCGCGTCTCGGCGGTACTGAGGCTGTGCCAGAACCCTTCGCCATTGTCCGGTGGATCGCCGTCGCCAAAGGTGCTGCTGATCAGCGCCAGGGTGTGGGTGCTTGCCAGTCTGCTTGCCGGGAAATCCGCCATCGCGCTCAGTTCCACGGTAATGCCTGCGTCGCGCAGGCGCTGGGCAAAACGCTCGGCCAAGGCTTCGGCGTTGCCGGTTTGCGAGGCCCACAACAAGGTGACGGCTGGGGAGGGCGCTGCGAGGGATTGCGTATGGCTGAACAAACCGCCGAGCAAACCGTTCAGCCACAGCCGTGACGCATCGGCCAGCGGTGCATTGGCGGGCAGGGTCGGCACGCCGAGGGCCTGGCGTGCGGCGTTGGACTGCAAGCCGCTGAGGAAGCCGGCGAGGCAGGTGCGCTCAGGCTCGCTCAGGGATGGCGCGGGTAGGTTGCGGATGCCGGCGATTTCGGCGAAGGCGTCGAGGCGCGACATGGGAGTGTCCTCTGCTAAGGGGGAAGGGCGGTCGAGAAACTGGTGGTCGATCAGCTCGACGCGGGCCAGGGCGACGGCGCAATGCTTGAACTCCGGCTGCAAGGAGATCGGGTCTACCGCGTCGTTGGTCACGGCGTTGATGGCCAGGTGTTCGCCGAACACATCGTTCCAATGGAACGGCGCAAAGCAGTTGCCTGGCCGTACACGTTCGGTGACCACGGCGGGCAGCACGGCGCGGCCGCGCTGGGAGCGTATCTCGACCTGATCCTTGTTTTTGATGCCCAGCATTGCTGCGTCTTCGGGGTGTAATTCCACGAAGGGGCCGGGGTTGAGCTTGTTCAGGGTGGCGACCTTGCCGGTCTTGGTCAGGGTGTGCCATTGGTGCTGCACGCGGCCGGTGTTGAGCACGAAGGGGAACACGTCATCGGGCATCTCTGCGGGCGGCATATGCGGGCGGGCGAAGAACTGGGCTTTGCCGTTTTCGGTGGCGAAGGCGAGGGTGCCTGTGCCCAGGTAGCGAATCGGGTTGCGGTCCGCGCCGTCCTCCGATGCGCAGGGCCATTGCAGCGGTTTCTCACGCAGTCGCGGGTAGCTTGCGCCACGAATGTCGTAGCCGGTCTTGGGGTTCCAGGCACGTTTGATTTCATCAAATACGTCGGCGGCGGATGCATAGGAGAACGCATCGGCAAAGCCCATTTCACACGCGACCCTGGCGATGATCTGCCAGTCGGGCAGGGTCTCGCCGGGTGCGTCGACGGCTTTTTGCATCAAGGTCAGGTTGCGCTCGGAGTTGATCATCACCCCTTCGGCCTCGGCCCACAGCGCGCCGGGCAACAGGATGTCGGCGTAGCGATTGGTCTCGGTGTCGAGGAAGGCATCCTGGGTGATCACCAGCTCGGCAGTTTGCAGGCCTTTGATCACGGTCTGGCGGTTGGGCACGCTGGCGACCGGGTTGGTGCAGATGATCCAGCAGGCCTTGATCTGCCCGGCAGCCATTTGCTCGAACATCGCCACGGTGCCGCTGCCAGCCTGGCGCGGCAGGCTGTCGTGGGGGATCTGCCACAGGTCTTCGATAAAGGCGCGGTCGGCCTCGACCAGCACCGAACGTTGCCCCGGCAGCCCAGGGCCCATGTAGCCCATTTCGCGCCCGCCCATGGCATTGGGTTGACCCGTGAGGGAAAACGGCCCGCTGCCCGGACGGCAAATGGCGCCCGTCGCCAGGTGCAGGTTGCACAGGGCGTTGGTGTGCCAGGTGCCGTGGGTGCTCTGGTTGAGGCCCATGGTCCAGCAGCTCATCCACTCGGCGGCCTGGCCGATCCAGTCGGCGGCTTGGCGGATATCGGCTTCGGCCAGGCCGGTGATGGCGGCGACGTGCTCTGGCGGATAGTCCTCGAGGAATTCCGGCATCGCCTCCCAGCCGTCGGTGAAGGCGGCGATAAAGGCAGGGTCGGTGTGGCCGTTTTTCACCAGCAGGTGCAGCAGGCCGTTGAGCAACGCCAGGTCGGTGCCGGGTTTGATCGGCAGGAACAGGTTGGCCTTGTCCGCCGTGGCGCTGCGCCGGGGGTCTACCACGATCAGCTTCGCCCCGGCCTTGACCCGGTCCATCATGCGCAGGAACAAGATGGGGTGACAGTCAGCCATGTTTGCGCCGATCACAAAGAACAGGTCGGCGCGATCGAAGTCTTCATAGGACCCTGGCGGGCCGTCGGAGCCGAGGGAGAGTTTGTAGCCACTGCCGGCGCTGGCCATGCACAACCGAGAGTTGGACTCGATGTTGGCAGTGCGGACAAAGCCCTTGGCCAATTTGTTGATCAGGTACTGGGATTCCAGCGACATCTGGCCTGACACGTAGAACGCCAATGCGTCCGGGCCGTGAGTGTCGAGGGTATGACGCAGGCGGCGAGCGGTTTCGCGGATGGCGTTGTCCATGCCGATGCGCACCGGGTCATTCTGCCGGGCCTGGCGTACAAAGGCGTTTTCCATGCGCCCGGACTCGGCGATGGTTTGCCCGCAGGTGGTGCCCTTGGTGCACAGGCGGCCAAAGTTGGTGGGGTGGGCTTTGTCGCCGATCACCTTGACCACTTTATTGTCTTGCACCTGCATGACGATGCCGCAGCCCACGCCACAATAAGGACACACGCTGCGTATGCTTTGGTTGGCCATCTGAAACCTGCGTAAACAAAAAAGGCGCCTTGCAACCCTCCGTTCAGAACGGGGATTACACGGCGCCTTTGTCGTGAGAGGGCAGTCAGCGTTGACTGCTTGGTTGGAGTGTTCCTAGCAAGTCACGCGCCAGGTTTTTCACGGCGGGGTTTGTTGGGTGAACTGGCCGTTTTTGTGGTGAGCGGGCTTGCCCCGCGCTGGGCTGCGCAGCAGCCCTCTTGAGACCGAGGTGCCCTCGGCGCGGGGCAAGCCCGCTCACCACAGGAAACTATTCATTCATGGAGAGCTATGCACTTTTATGACGCGAGATGCACCAGTTGGAGGCGCTGGAGGGGGTGCTTGGCATTGTCGACTCACCTGTTGAGGCGCGAACACAGGCCTTGCATCCGCTTGGCACAGACCCTGCAAGCTCCCCCTCAACCCACTTCGGTCAACGACGATCGACACCAGGGGCAATAGCGGAGAATCTGGCGCAGTCGCCCGATCCGAACCCGCATAAGAACAGGCAAAGACGCCTGGAACCGCAAGGTTTCAGGCGTTTTTTTTTGCTTTTTTAAAACCGTGATGAGCTTTGTCGGGTGCTTACTATGAACCATCTCAAAACCTTGATCGTCGTCGGCAATGGCATGGTCGGCCACCACTGTGTGGCGCAATTGATCGAGCGCGGCGCGCTGGATCACTACCGTTTGCATGTGTTCAGCGAAGAGCCGATGCGCGCCTATGACCGGGTGCACCTGTCTGAATACTTCACCGGCCGCGATGCTGAGTCGCTGGCCCTGTCCGACGCCTCGCTGTACCAGACGCCAGGTGTGACCCTGCACCTCGGCGTACCGGTGCTGGAGATCGACCGCGCGCGCTGCGAAGTGATTACCGCCGACGGCTGCGTCGCCTATGACAAGCTGGTGTTGGCCACCGGTTCCTATCCGTTCGTGCCGCCTATCGAAGGCGCCGAAGGCGATTCGCGGTTGGTATATCGCACCCTTGAAGACCTGGACGCGATTCGTAAGGCTGCCGCTAATGCGAAACGCGGCGTGGTAGTGGGCGGTGGACTGTTGGGCCTGGAAGCCGCCAACGCCCTGAAAAGCCTAGGCCTCGAGGCCCATGTGGTGGAGTTCGCGCCGCGCTTGATGCCGGTGCAACTCGACGACTTTGGCGGCCTGGCGCTCAAGGCGCAGATCGAACGGCTGGGCGTGGGCGTGCATTTGTCGCGCGCCACCCAATCCATCAGCGCGGGCGAGCAGTACCGCTACCGTATGAATTTTGCCAATGACGAGTTCCTTGAAACCGACCTGATCGTGTTCTCCGCCGGTATTCGCGCCCAGGATGCACTGGCCCGCCAGGCCGGCCTGGACATCGGCCCGCGCGGCGGTGTGGTGATCAATGACGAATGCCTGAGCATCGACCCGAACATCTACGCGATTGGCGAATGCGCGTCCTGGAACGGCAGCCTGTTCGGCCTGGTCGCGCCGGGTTACCAGATGGCCCGTGGGGTTGCCGCGTTGTTGTGCGCGCAAACCGCCGAACCGTTTGTGGGCGCCGACATGTCGACCAAACTCAAGTTGCTCGGCGTCGACGTGGGCTCCATCGGTGACGCCCATGCCCACACGCCGGGCGCGCGCAGCTACCAGTTCATCGACGAAGCCAGCGCCAGCTATCGGCGCCTGGTGGTGGATGCCTCGGGCAAGCACGTGATTGGCGCGGTGTTGGTGGGCGACAACAGCTACTACGACACGCTGCTGCAATACATGCAAAACAGCATCACGCTGCCGTCCGAACCGGCCAGCCTGATCCTGCCATCCTCCAGCGGCGCCCCGACCCTCGGCCCCGGCGCCTTGCCGGAATCGGCCACCGTCTGCTCCTGCCACAACGTGACCAAAGGTGCGATCTGCTCGGCCATCGACGGCGGCTGCAGCGACCTCGGCCTGCTCAAGTCCCAGACCAAGGCCTGCACCGGTTGCGGCGGCTGCGCCGGTTTGCTGAAACAGGTGTTCGAGCATGAGCTGATCGCCCGTGGCGTCAGCGTCGACAAAAGCCTCTGCGAACACTTCGCCTTCACCCGTCAAGAGTTGTACGCCCTGGTGCGTGTGGAAGGCATCCTCACCTTTGACGAACTGCTGGCCAAACACGGCCGTGGTCACACCGGCTGCGACGTGTGCAAGCCGGCGGTGGGCTCGATCCTGGCGTCGTGCTGGAACCAGCCGATCATGGACGCGTCGCTGGTGCCGTTGCAGGACACCAACGATACGTTCATGGCCAACATGCAGAAGAACGGCACCTACTCGGTGGTGCCGCGTATTCCTGGGGGTGAGATCACTGCGGATAAGCTGATTGTGATCGGCGAGGTGGCGAAGAAATACGACCTCTACACCAAGATCACCGGCGGCCAGCGCATCGACCTGTTTGGTGCGCAACTGCATGAACTGCCGGATATCTGGAGCGAACTGATCGCCGCCGGGTTTGAAACCGGGCACGCCTACGGCAAATCCACGCGTACGGTGAAGTCCTGCGTGGGCAGCACCTGGTGCCGTTACGGCGTGCAGGACAGCGTGAAAATGGCGCTGTTGATCGAGGATCGCTACAAGGGCCTGCGCTCGCCGCACAAGCTCAAGTTCGCAGTGTCCGGCTGTACCCGCGAATGCGCCGAAGCCCAGAGCAAGGACGTCGGCGTGATCGCCACCGAGAAGGGCTGGAACCTCTACATCGCCGGCAACGGCGGCATGCGCCCACGCCATGCGGAGCTGTTCGCCACTGACCTGGATGACGCCACGCTGATCCGCTACATCGACCGCTTCCTGATGTTCTACATCCGCACCGCCGACAAGCTGCAACGCACCTCGGTCTGGCGCGAAAGCCTCGAAGGCGGCCTGGACTTCCTCAAGGACGTGATCCTGCACGACAGCCTGGGCCTTGGCGCAGAACTGGAAGCGCAGATGCAACTGGTGGTCGACCGCTACGAATGCGAATGGGCCAACGCCCTCGCAGACCCGGAAAAACTCAAGCGCTTTCGCACCTTCGTCAACGACAAACGCCCCGACCCGGACATCCACTTCGTCCAGGAACGCGGCCAACGCCGGCCGATCATGGCCGCCGAACTCAACCTGATTCCCGTCACCGAGGAGATTGCCTGATGAGCCAAGCCAACCCGCAACGCAACCTGGCCACCTGGAAAGGTGTGTGCAGCGAGACCGACCTGGTGAGCAATTCCGGCGTGGTGGTGTGGCTGGACGGCGCGCAAGTGGCGCTGTTCTACCTGCCGGGTGCGCAGGACCAGACGTTGTTCGCCATCGACAACCACGACCCGGAATCCGGCGCGAATGTGATCGGGCGTGGCTTGATCGGTAGCATCAAGGGCGACCTGGTGGTGGCGGCGCCGATCTACAAGCAGCATTACCGGCTCGAGGATGGGCAGTGCCTGGAGGCACCTGATCAGAGGCTGCGGGTTTGGCCGGTGCGGTTGAATGCTGGGGTGGTGGAATTGGCATTGGATTGATGCTGTGTGGCAAGCGGGCTTGCCCCGCTTGCCACAGGAAACGTGCATGGCCTTAGGAAATGCCCTTCGTCGCACGCACCGAGTCATCCTTGATATCCTCGGCAAACTTGCGCATCAGCCGCACCAGATTGTCGAAGTCGCCTTCATCCCAGGTGGAGAAGATCGATACACCGATCCTCTCCCGCGCGTCGTCGACGCGGTCAGTCATGGCTTTGCCTTTCTCGGTAATCACCGACTCGCGTACGCGGCGGTCGACTGCGCTTGCCTGGCGCAGAACCAAGCCCAGGCTTTCCAGCTTCGCCACCTGCCGGCTCACGGTGGTGTAGTCACGGCCCACGCGGTCAGCCAGTTCGACTACGCCGATCGGCCCCAACCTTTCCACCAGCACCAGCAGCGGAAACAGGGCGCGATCCAGTGAAATCCCGGCTTCGCGCACCATCGCTTCGTCGCGCTGCGGGCGGTTCATCACCCCCACGATCTCAACCAATGAACCATGCAGGTCACGCAGCTGGGCGGATATATGTGCGTTTTGCACATTTTTAATTGACACGGTGTTCGCCTCTCTTAATATGTGCGTATTGCACATATAGGTGGTCCAGTATGAAAGCGCAATTCGCTGTCGATGTACTGATTTGCGGTGCCGGTGCCGCCGGCCTGACCTTGGCAATCGACCTGGCGAGAAGGGGTATCACTTTTCGGCTGATCGAAAAAAATGCGCATCCCTTCCAGGGTTCACGCGGCAAAGGTATCCAGCCAAGGTCTCAGGAAGTGTTCGAAGACCTGGGGATACTCGACCGTCTGATGGCAGTGGGTGGAGTCTATCCGACTGACCGGCGCTACCGCGACGATGGCAGCTACAGCGAAACAGAATTCACAGAATCCAAGGCGTCGATGCCCGCCGAGCCTTACCGAGAACCGTTGATGGTGCCGCAGTTTTTGACCGAGCGCGTGATGCGCGAACGTCTGCTTGAGTGGGGGCATCAGCCTGAATTTGCTTGTGAACTGGTAGGGTTTGAGCAGGACGGCAACGCAGTCACCGCACGGCTGATCGGCAACGCAGGTGAAGAGCACATCCGTGTGCGTTGGTTGGTGGGTGCTGATGGGGGGCGCAGTTTTGTTCGACATGCCCTGGATATCGGCTTTCCCGGCAAGACCCTTGGCGTACGCGCTTTAGTGGCGGATGTCGAACTTAGCGGCCTCACGCGTGATGCCTGGCACCGTTTTGGCGAAGGCGATATGCAGCACCAGATTGCAATATGCCCCCTGGCCGGCACCGAACTGTTCCAGATTCAGGGGCCGATTCCCGCGGATCTTGACGTCGATCTCAGTGCCGAGGGGCTCACCGCAATCATCGCCCATCGCACCGGTCGCGCCGATATCCAGGTGCACGCGGTGTCTTGGTCGTCGGCCTACACCATGAATGCTCGCCTGGCGGATCAATACCGCGTGGGGAGAGTGCTGCTGGTGGGGGACGCCGCCCATATCCATCCGCCCACCGGCGGCCAGGGTCTGAATACCAGCGTGCAGGACGCTTACAACCTTGGCTGGAAGCTGGCGGCGGTGGTACAGGGGGCGTGTGATGATTTACTGGATAGCTATGAAGAGGAGCGTCGGCCTGTCGCTGCTTCCGTGCTAGGTCTGTCCACCCAACTGCTGGATGAGATGAAGAACGGTGAACTGCGTCGGGGCAGGGAAGTGCATCAGTTGGATATTGGCTATCCGGCGTCCTCGCTGGCGCTGGCGCACCCTGTGCGCATCAACGTTTCGCCAGGGAATCGAGCACCGGATGCGCCCGTCCGAGGCGCCGCTGGGCAAGTAGTGCGGCTGTTCAACCTGTTCAAGGGAACGCACTGGACGCTGCTGGGCTATGGCGTAACACGGGATTCAGTGCAGGCACGGCCAGGCATGCGTGTCCACATCGTTGGGTCAGGGGGTGACCTGCTCGACGACCAGGGTCACTTTCAACAGGCCTACGGGCTGGCAATTGGCGATTGGGTGCTGGTGCGACCTGATGGCTATATCGGCGCGATTGTATCGTCAGCGAATGTCGAGGTCCTGGACGCTTACCTAGAGAGGGTTTTGCAGTGTGCGCACGGCTGACTCGAGCCCGGCTATTGTACTGGTGAGGGGGCGCGGGCCCAAGGTGACATAGCGCGCGGCATCGCTCATTGAGGCCTGTGCCAGCGCAACCACATCCGCGCCATGCTCATAGGCTTGATCAGCAGCTTTGGCGATGGCTGCCAGGTAGCCGTCAATGTCACCTGCCTTGAACAAGGCCCATGCTCCCGCCACCAACTGTATATCGATCACTGCATTTGATCGCCGTGCAGCCGTGTGAAAAAGCTGCGAGGTTGGCTCTAAGGTGGTCTCGACGGCGCACAACACCACGACCTTTTTGCCAGCCCCCAGCGCCGTCGCCGCCAGCGCTTCATCAGCTCTCAAGATAGGCACTCGAACATCAGGCGGGATGCTCTCGATCGATGGACCCAAGGTCGAACAGGTCAGCACCACCACATCCGCGTGTTGGGCGAGGGCGAGCAGTGCCGATTGGGTTGACTCGGCAATCTCTTCGGTGAGGCGACCGGCGTGTTCTGCTGCGGCCAGCAGGTCGGCACGGACTGTATGGTGGATCACGCCTGGGTCGATACCCAAGGTGCTCGCGGCCGTGTCAAACACGCCGATATTGCTGGTTGCGGTGTGCAGGCAGGCGATTCGCATGGAATAGGTCCGGTGCTGTAAGAGCGTTAAGATGCCGCCTGGACTCACTCAGATCAAGGACACTGCATGCCGCTTATCACGGAACGCGTCGCGCTGGCCCGCAATGGCGCAAACGACAAAGTCATCTGCCGCATGGCCTCGGGCTGGGCGGTCATGGGTGATGTACAGTTTCTCCCTGGTTACTGCCTGCTGCTGCCAGACCCAGTCGTTGCCAGCCTGAACGACTTGGACACCGAGGCCCGCACTGCCTATCTGCTGGACATGGCCCGCCTGGGCGATGCGGTGTTGCAGGCCTCTGGTGCGCTGCGTATGAACTACGAGATTTTGGGTAATTCCGAGCCGGAACTGCATTGTCACCTCTTCCCACGCTATGCCTCGGAGCCGGACGACAAACGCAAGATGCCGGCGTGGTTTTATGACTGGAAAAACGCGGTGCTGTATGCCGAAAGTGAGCATGGGGAGTTGCGTAAAAAGATTGCGGCTCTGTTAAGCGAGCCTCAGCCCGTCGTGAGGTGAGCGAGGATCTCGTCAGTCGCTACGACACGGGCATAGTCCATCGCCAGGTTGCTCAGCGACAGTGCGTGCACGTCTTCAGCAGGCCACAGGCGCCCGGACAAATCGGTTTGATCGAAGGTGTAGCAGGCATCTGAAACCACCGTCACCGCAAAACCCAGGTTGCCGCCGGAGCGTGCCGTGGCTTCGACCGAGTTGTTGGTGATCACGCCGACGATCACCAACTGCCGGATCCCGCGTGCATGCAGCCAGCGCTCCAGCCCCGTGGCGGTGAAGGCGTCTGGAACGTTCTTTTCGACTACATGCTCATGCGCCAGCGGTTGCAGCGCGGGCTGGAATTCGCAGCCCGGCTGGCCGGGCCAGAACACCGAGTCGGGCGAGCGGGACATGTGCCGGATATGCACGACAGGGCGGCTGGATTGACGCCATGCATTCAGCAGGCGCTGCATCTGCACTTCTGCATCCGGATTGTTGCGTCGCCCCAGCTTGGGCTGGTTCATGCCTTGCTGCATGTCGATGATCAGCAGTGCAGCGTTGGTGGCTAACGATTGCATGGCACCTCCTTTTGCGGTCGAGGGTCGAAACATACCATGAGGGTAAACGGTCATGAAGGTTGGGTTTACTTGAAGGACATTGACTGAATAAGGAATCGATCAATGATCCGCAAAGCGTTACCTGGCGACGCCAACGCCATCGCCCAGGTGCATATCCGCAGTTGGCAGGAAGCCTATCGCGACCTGATGCCCGCCGAGTTCTTGAAGGGATTGGACGCAACGCTGGCTCGGCGTGAATCCTTTTGGGTTCGCTCGATTGAGTCGGGCGAGTCCGATGTGTGGGTCGCGGAGCTGGACGGGCAGGTCGTCGGCTGGATATCGGTCGGTGCCAGTCGAGACGAAGAAGCTGCCGGAGCAAACACCGGTGAGGTCATGGCCATTTATGTTTTAGCCAAGTATTGGCAAGCCGGCGTTGGGCTGGCGTTGTGGAATGCGGGCCTGCAGTTCTTGATGGAGCAGGGGTATGAGTGTTTGACGCTTTGGGTCTTGAGCCGTAATGAAAGGGCTGTCCGGTTTTATCGCAGGGTGGGCTGCGTTGAGGACCCGGGGAGTGAACGTCATCTTCAGAGGGGAGGTGTCACTCTGGAAGAAATGAGATATCGGTTGCCCTTTCGACCAGGTTGAGCGCATTCACATACGCACGAAACATATCAGCCATCCCCTCGGAGTACACCGCAATTTCTTCAGCCGTTCGCGGACTGTTGGAGAATTCCTTCCCCACTGAACTGAGCGTGGTCAGGATCAAATCACTGGCCAATATCCGCGTATCAACCGACACCTCAGGCAACAACTCCAGCATGAACCCCTTGAACGCCTGGCGTCCCGCCGCACGCACCTCCAGGGCCTCCGGTGCATCGCGATAGAGCGGCGCCGCGTCGCTCAGCGCGCCGCGCATCTGTGCTTCTTCGCATTCCGACTCGATAAAGGCGTGCACCAACGCGCGCAGGCGGTCCAACGGCGTTTCGTCGCGTTTTTCCAGGATGTCGCGCAGCATCTGGGTGGTCTGCTGCCACTCATCACTCTGCAACCGGAACAGAATCGCCGCTTTGTTGGGGAAGTACTGGTAGACCGAACCCACGCTCACGCCAGCTTTTTCCGCGACCCGTGCGGTGGTGAAACGGGTGGCGCCTTCCTTGGCCAAAACCTGAATAGCCGCTTGCAGAATCGCCGCCACCAACTCGGTGGAGCGGGCCTGTTGCGGCTGCTTGCGCGTGGAAATGCGCGGGGTCTGGCGGCTGGTCATACAGGGCTCCTGAAGCAGGGCTAATGCGAATAGCGAAGGATGCGAATCACTCGCATACTTTTAATGCGATGAATTAGTCGCATCTTAGTCCCAACTCACTGGAAATCAATTATGTCGAGCCTGACCACCGCGCCTTTGGCGCCCCTGATTGAACGTCTTTACGCCCAGGCCGATGCGGCCACCAGCCCGCTGCTGAACTCGGTCTCTCAGGCAGAACGCGAACGGCTGATGCACAGCAAAACCGAGTACGTGGCGCTGTATTCGATGCTCAAGGACCTGTGGCTACCCGTGTCCCAGGACACCGGCACGCTGCTCTACATGCTGGCGCGCAGCAATAAGGCGCGGGCGATTGTCGAGTTTGGTACTTCGTTTGGGCTGTCGACCTTGTTCCTGGCTGCCGCACTGCGCGACAACGGCGGCGGTGTGCTGATCGGCAGCGAATTCGAAGCCTCGAAAATCGCCCTGGCGCGCGAGCATTTCATCGAAGGCGGCGTGAGCGACCTGATCCATATCCGCGAAGGTGACGCGCTGGTGACCCTGGCCAGCGACTTGCCAGAAGTTGTCGATCTGTTGCTGCTGGACGGCGCCAAGACGCTGTATGGCGACGTGTTGAACCTGGTGGAACGCCACCTGCGCCCCGGCGCACTGGTGGTGGCAGACAACACCGATTATTGCCCTGAATACCTGGCCTACGTACGCGCCCCGGAGAACGGCTACTTGTCGGTGCCCTTTACCGATGACATCGAACTTTCAATGCGCCTGGGCTAATCGAGGACTCAACTCATGCACGTATTTGTCACGGGAGCCACCGGTTGGGTTGGCTCCGAAGTAGTCAAGGACCTGCTCAATGCAGGCTACCTGGTGACCGGCCTGGCTCGCGCCGACGACAAGGCGCAGGCGCTTGCCGCCACCGGCGCCAAGGTGCTGCGCGGCACCCTGGATGACTTGGACATCTTGCGCCGCGCCGCCTGGACGGCGGATGCGGTGATTCACACCGCGTTCAATCACGACTTCTCGCGCTTTATCGAAAACTGCGAACAGGACCGCCGGGTGATCGAGGCGTTCGAGTCGGTGTTGAGAGGTTCGGACACGCCGCTGATCGTCACTTCGGGTTTGTCCGGCCTGCCATGCGGTGCGGTCGAGGCAGACCTGCCGAATGCCGCATCGCCACGCCAGTCCGAAGCCGCCGCGAGGGCGCTGGCTGCACGCGGCGTGCGGGCGGCAACGGTGCGCCTGGCGCCTTCGGTGCATGGCGTGGGCGACCACGGTTTTTTGCCGATCCTGATCCGCCTGGCCCGCGAGACTGGCGTGTCGGCGTATATCGGCGACGGGCAGAACTGCTGGTCGGGGGTGTACCGCACCGATGCGGCGCGGGTGTATCGCCGGGTCCTGGATGATGGTCTGAGCCAAGCGGCGTATCACGCGGTCGCGGACCAGGCGGTGCCGTTCAAGGCGATTGCCGAGGTGATCGGGCGCCGGCTGGGCGTGCCGGTTGAATCCCGACCACGCGAACATTTTGGCTGGTTCGCCAATATGGCCGGCGCTGATATGGCCGTTTCCAGTGAGCAGACCCGCGAGCGGCTGCGGTGGACACCGACGGGCCCAAGCTTGTTGGCAGACCTTGATCACGCCGATTACTTCCGGTGCTGAGCGGAGAGTTTTGATGACGCAACACAGAACCGTGCTGATGAGTATGTTGCCGATTACGTTGGCGGTGTTCGTCGGTTTCCTGATTATCGGCATGCAGTTGCCCGTGTTGCCTTTGCACCTGAATCAGACATTGGGCATGGGCACGCTGGTGGTGGGCGTGGTGATTGGCGCGCAGTTCGCGGCATCGTTGCTGTCGCGGGCTTGGGCCGGCAACTTTGCTGATATGCGTGGCCCCAAGCGCGCTATGTTGCTGGGCATGCTGGTGGCGGCCAGTTCGGGGCTGCTGTATCTGGCTTCGCTGGCGTTTGTCGATTCGCCGGTGCTGTCGGTTTGGTTGCTGCTGGCCGGGCGTGTGGTGTTGGCACTGGGCGAAAGCCTGGTCATCACCGGCTCCATGGGCTGGGGCATGGGGCGGGTAGGGCCACAGAATGCCGGTAAGGTGATGGCCTGGATCGGTATCGCGATCTACGCCGCCTTCGCGCTGGGTGCGCCGTTGGGTGTGGCAATCAACAACCAATGGGGGTTCAGTGGGCTGTCCATGCCAGCTTGATCATGCCGTTGTTGGCGGTTGGCATCGTGATCGGTGCGAAGGGCGTTGCACCGACCAGTCAGCGGCGTACGTCGTTCTACTCGGTACTCGGGGCGGTCTGGCTGCCGGGCTTGGGGCTGGCATTTTCCAGCATCGGTTCTGGCGTGATTGCCGCATTTGTCGCGCTGCTGTTTGCGTCCAAGGATTGGGGCAATGCGTCGTTTGCCTTTACCTCATTCGGGCTGGCGTTTATCGGTGCGCGGATTTTCTTCGGGCATCTGCCGGACAAGCTCGGCGGTGCGAAGGTGGCGCTGGTCTGCGTGCTGATCGAGGCGGCGGGGCAGTTGTTGATCTGGGGCGCGAATGATCCGTTGATGGCGTATCTGGGCGCGGCATTTACGGGCTTTGGTTATTCGCTGGCGTTTCCGGGGTTTGGAGTGGAAGCGATCAAGCGCGCGCCGCCGCACACCCGTGGGCTGGCGATGGGGGCCTATGTGGCGTTCCTGGATATTTCCCTGGGCACCGCCAGCCCATTGGCGGGGGCTTTGGCTGGGGCGGCAGGGGTGGCGTCGGTGTATTTGGCAGGCGCGGTCGCGGTGGCGCTGTCGGGGGTGGTCGCTTGGGCGTTGCTGGCGAGAAAGCCGCTGCTCAACGCTTGCTGAACGCCAGCCGTGCAGCGAACAACACAAAGATCAGGCCGGTGGTGCGGTCCATCCACTGGATCACCTTTTCGCGGCGCAGGAAGCCGGAAAGCGGCTGCGTAGCACCGATCAGCACCAGTGCCCAGATCACGCCAAGCAGCACGTGAATACTGACCAGACCGAACGTCCAGAGGATCAACGGCTGACCCTGGGGGATGAATTGCGGCAGGAACGACACATAGAAAATCCCCACTTTGGGGTTGAGCACGTTGCCCAGCATGCCCTTGATAAACCAGTTGCCGGCAGGTTTGCCTTGCACCTCGGCGCTCGCCAATGAGCGACGTGGACGCAGCAACATGTTCAAGCCCAGCCAGGCCAGGTACGCGGCGCCGCAGTACTTGAGCAGGTTGAAGGCGACTTCCGACACCGCAATCAACGCACCCAGGCCAAAGGCAACCGCCGCGCCCCACAGCAGGCAACCGGCATTGATCCCCAGCGTGGCTTGCAACGCCTGGCGCTTGCCTTCCACCGTGGCGGTCCTGAGTACCAGCGCCGTATCGAGGCCGGGCGTGAGCGTCAGCAGCGTGGCGGCGAAGGTGAAAGCGAGGAGGTTATCGGTGATGGACATGGGGGGATTCATGATTGGCTGGGCGTTACACCCAGCATATAGGCAATAGCGGAGAGCGAGCGAGCTTGTCGTGGCGAGCAGGCTTTATGTGGTGAGCGGGCTTGCCCCGCGCTGGGCTGCGAAGCGGCCCCATCGATGAGCGACGTGGTGTGTCAGGCATACCACGGTGCCTGGCTATGGGGCTGCTTCGCAGCCCAGCGCGGGGCAAGCCTGCTCACCACAACAAGCCCGCTCACTACAGAAAGCGGGCATGCCACTGTTAACGTAGGCTCAGCGATTGAACCGCTCCACCAACGCATATTGGGTAGATGCGGTGTTCGTCAGCTCCTTGCTCAGGTCCGTGGATTGATGGGCTTGTATCGACGTCTGGTCAGCCAGTTCGGCGATGGTGGTGATGTTGCGGCTGATTTCCTCGGCGACCGCGCTCTGTTCCTCGGTGGCGGCGGCGATCTGGGTGGTCATGTCGGTGATATGGGACACCGCTTCGCTGATGCCGACCAGCGCCTGGTCCGCCTCCAGCACCCAGGCAACGCCTTCCAGGGCCTGGCGTTGGCCGTGTTCCATACTTTGCACGGCATTGTTGGAGGACGCTTGCAGTTGGGTGATCAACCCGTGGATCTGGGTGGTGGACTGGGACGTGCGTTGTGCCAGCTGCCGCACTTCGTCGGCCACCACGGCAAAACCTCGGCCTTGTTCGCCGGCACGCGCTGCTTCGATGGCGGCGTTGAGGGCCAGCAGGTTGGTCTGGTCGGCAATGCCTTTGATCACATCCACCACGCTGCCGATTTCGTCGCTGTCTTTGGCCAGTTGCGCCACGGTGGCGCCGGTTTCGCTGACCACCGCAGACAGGCGCTCGATCGCCTCGCGGGTGTCGCGTGCCACTTCGCGGCCGCGCCCGGTCAGGACGTTGGCCTGCTGGGTGGCGTCGGCGGTGCGTTGCACGTGGCTTGCGACTTCCTGGGTGGTGGCGGCCATCTGGTTGACAGCGGCCGAGACCTGTTCGGTTTCGACGCGCTGGCGGTCCAGGCCCTTGGAGCTGGCGGTGGCCAACTGATCGGATTGCCCGGCCAGGGCGCTCAGTTGCTCGGCGCTGTCCTGCAGGCGGGTGAGGCAGGTTTTCAGGCGTGCGTTCTGGCTGAGAAACGCCGTTTCCAGACGTGCCTGGGGCCCACGTGCGTCGCTGTACATCTGCGCGATCAAGGCATCCGAGGTCGAGGGCTCCACACCTTGCAACAGGCGCAATGTGCTGCCTTGGCGCGCGCGCGAGCAGAGCACGCCCACCGGTACCGCGACCGCAACGGCCACGGCAATGGCGACGGGCGCACTGAGGAACAGGCCGGCGAGGCTGCCGGCTAACCCGGTTGCCAGGCAAGGCACGCAGCTGATGGCGGCAGGCAGCCAGGCTTCCTGGCGTGAAACAGCCGGCTTGCCCTGGCTGATGCGGCGGTACAGGGCCTGGGCTCGACGGATCTCATCGGCCGTGGGCTTGACCCGTACAGACTCGAAACCCACCACTTTGCTGCCATCGAATATGGGGGTGACGTAGGCATTGACCCAATAATGGTCGCCGTTTTTCGAGCGGTTCTTGACGATGCCCATCCAGGGCAGACCTTGCTTGAGCGCACTCCACATGTGCGCAAACACGGCGGGGGGCACATCGGGGTGACGCACGATGTTCTGCGGTGCGCCAATCAAATCAGCGCGTTCAAAGCCGCTGATGTCGACGAAGGCGTCGTTGCAGTAAGTAATGACACCTCGGACATCCGTGGCGGAGATGAGTTTTTGCGAAGGCGCGAGGGAAATCTCACGCTGTGTTACAGGCTGGTTATTGCGCATTCCGACTACTCCCTGGTTGCCCTCAGTCCATCGGCGCCATCTGCGAAAAGGTTAATCCACATTGGCCAATTCGCCAGCCACTGGTCAAAAGCCTGAAACTTCCCGGTGAAACCCCTCATAATGGCGGCCATTTTTGTTTAGCCGTTATTCTGGTGTGCCCCCATGGAAATCAAGGTCAATTTTCTCGACAACCTCCGGCTTGAAGCCAAGTTCGACGACTTCACGGTGATTGCCGACCAGCCCATTCGCTACAAAGGCGATGGCTCGGCACCGGGGCCGTTCGATTACTTCCTGGCGTCGTCGGCGTTGTGCGCGGCGTACTTCGTGAAGTTGTACTGCCAGACGCGCAATATCCCCACCGAGAATATTCGCCTGTCGCAGAACAACATCGTCGACCCGGAAAACCGCTATAACCAGATCTTCAAGATCCAGGTCGAGCTGCCGGCGGACATTTCCGATAAGGACCGCCAAGGCATCCTGCGTTCCATCGACCGTTGCACGGTCAAGAAAGTGGTGCAGGCCGGGCCTGAGTTCGTCATCGAAGAAGTCGAAAACCTGGACGCCGACGCCCAGGCCTTGTTGATGCCCAACTCCACCTCCGAGGGCGGCACCTACATTGCCGGCAAAGACCTGCCGCTGGAGCAGACCATCGCCAACATGTCCGGCATCCTGGCCGGCCTGGGCATGAAGATTGAAATTGCGTCGTGGCGCAATATCGTGCCCAACGTGTGGTCGCTGCATATCCGCGACGCGCATTCGCCGATGTGCTTCACCAACGGCAAGGGCGCGACCAAAGAGGGCGCCTTGGCGTCGGCACTGGGCGAGTTCATCGAACGGCTCAACTGCAACTTCTTCTATAACGATCAGTTCTGGGGTGAGGAACTGGCGAATGCACCGTTTGTGCATTACCCGGATGAGCGCTGGTTCCAGCCAGGCCCCAACGACGAGCTGCCAGGTGAAATCCTCGATGCCTACTGCCTCAAAGTCTACAACCGCGAGGGTGAACTGCGTGGCTCGCACCTGTTCGACACCAACTCCGGCAACGAAGCGCGCGGGATTGTATCGCTGCCGTTCGTGCGCCAATCGGATGGTGAGGTGGTGTACTTCCCGTCCAACCTGATCGAAAACCTCTACCTCAGCAACGGCATGAGCGCCGGCAACACCTTGGCTGAAGCCCAGGTGCAGTGCCTGTCGGAGATCTTCGAGCGCGCCGTGAAGCGTGAAATCATCGAAGGCGAGTTCGCCTTGCCTGACGTACCGGCCGAGGTGTTGGCCAAGTACCCCGGCATTCTCGCCGGTATCCAGGGCCTCGAAGCCCAAGGCTTCCCCGTACTGGTGAAAGACGCGTCCCTGGGCGGCGAATTCCCGGTGATGTGCGTGACCCTGATGAACCCGCGCACCGGTGGTGTGTTTGCCTCGTTCGGCGCGCACCCAAGCCTGGAAGTAGCGCTGGAACGCAGCCTCACCGAGCTGCTGCAAGGCCGCAGTTTCGAGGGCCTCAACGACTTGCCGCAACCGACCTTCGAAGGTCAGGCGGTGACTGAACCGAACAACTTTGTCGAGCACTTCATCGACTCCAGCGGCGTGGTGTCGTGGCGCTTCTTCAGTTCGCAGTCGGACTACGAGTTTGTCGAGTGGGACTTCTCAGGCGAAGGCGAAGACTCCAATGCCCAGGAAGCCGCAACCTTGTTCGGCATTCTGGAGGGCATGGGTAAAGAGTCCTATATGGCCGTGTACGAACACCTTGGCGCCACCGCGTGCCGCATCCTGGTGCCGGATTATTCGGAAATCTACCCGGTAGACGATCTGATCTGGGATAACACCAACAAGGCGCTGTTTTTCCGCGAGGACATTCTCAACCTGCACCGCCTCGACGAGGAAGCGTTGCAAGCCTTGGTCGAGCGCCTGATCGAAAGCGAACTGGACGACTACACCGATATCACCACGCTGATCGGTATCGAGTTCGATGACAACACCGCCTGGGGCCAACTGACCATCCTGGAATTGAAGCTGCTGATCTTCCTGGCCTTGCAGCAATATGAAGAGGCCAAGGAGTGCGTGGAGATGTTCCTGCAGTACAACGACAACACTGCTGAACGTGGCCTGTTCTACCAGGCGATGAATGCGGTGCTGGAGATGGAGTTGGACGACGACCTGGAACTGGCCGACTACGAAGCCAACTTCCGTCGCATGTTTGGTAATGAGCGGATGGATGCGGTGATTGGCTCGGTGCAGGGTGATGTGCGTTTCTATGGCTTGACGCCGACCAGCATGAAGCTGGAAGGGCTGGACCGGCATTTGCGCTTGATTGACAGCTACAAGAAGCTGCATGCGGCGCGGGCCAATATCACCTCAGCCTGACGCAACTTGGCTTGTTGTAGTGAGCGGGCTT
>NZ_JACART010000037.1:0-70820 GCF_013386445.1 Pseudomonas sp. P7759 | reverse complement strand
GGTGGCGTAGTCCTTAGGGTGGTCCCGTTCAGGACGCCAGTTTAGAGCGGTTTCAGCTCGCGGAAGAACTCTCCGGTCGAGCGCGCAAAGGTTTGCTTTTCGGCGAATCAAAAAGCGCGCCGATCGCCTGACGCGCACGGGACAGCCGGCTCATGATGGTGCCGATCGGCAGGTCGAGCATTTCGGCGGCTTCCTTGTAGCTGAAGCGCTCCACGCCCACCAGCAGCATCACTTCGCGCTGGCCATCGGGGAGTTTTTGTACCGCTTCGATGATCTGGCGGTGCATCAGGTCGGACTCCGGGTTGGGCGCCTCGGGGTCGCTGACGGTTTCGAGGAATTCGTCGTTCCAGTCCATGCGCGAACGGCTGCGCACTTTGCGTGAACGCAGTTCGTTGATCCAAGTGGAGTGCACGATGGAAAACATCCAGCTCAGTACCGAGGTGTCGGGTTGCAACTGATGGGCCCGTTCCAGCGCGCGGACACAGGCGAGCTGGACCAGGTCCTCGGCATCATGCTTGTCGCCGCAAATGCGCAACGCAAAGGCCCACAGGCGTGGCAACAGTTCGGGAAGCAGTGCGGGTAAATCAGCACCGGTGATCGACATATTTCCTCTTATTATTTCTTGATGCCTAAAATGGAGCGGTCAGGCTACGAGGTCGATACCGTAGCGGATGCCTGTGTCGCGGCGTCCTTTTTGCGGTGCTGAGGGTCCTGGGTGTCGAAGAATTGTATCAAGATGCTGACAAAGTGTACCGATTTGGATCGTCATTGAAAGGTTAATGACAGCTTATGCAGGTTACAGGCCAATGATTCTGGCAGCCGTGTCAGGAAAAATACCCTGACACGGAGTGAAACATATAAGATTTATCAGGCCCTGGGAATATTTTAGATTCCAGGGTGTTCTCTTAAAGTATTTGTGCGTGTCACCGAGTATTCGCCGCTTGCTTTAAAGTTTTTTGACTTGTTGCAACCGTGAAGCTGATATCAATATGATGGCTTGTCGCTACCCGCCGGCTCGCCGCTTCGGCCCACAAGGCTGAGAATCACCCTGCAGAAACTGATGAATACAGACGGAGAGAAAAACCCATGGTAGCGGATGATGCCTTGCTAATGGCCTATGTTGACGGCGAGCTTTCGTCGCAACAGAACCAGGAGCTAGAGCGGCTCATAGACGCTTCACCGGACCTGGCTGAACGAGTCTCCCGGTTGATGGCTTCGTGCCTGCCTTATGAGGAAGCCTTTGCCCGGCAGAACCTGCCGCCGGTGCCTGAAAGTCTCAAGCTCAACATTGCTGCGTTGGCGGCTCAGCACACGGCTGAACCGGCTCATTCCCGTAGCGCTGAAGTTTCCGACGAAAAGACAGACAGCGTTTTCTCCCGCCTGTTCGCATTCTTCCAACCTAAATTTGCATGGCCCGCGCTGACGTTCGTTGCCGGTGCAGCCTGTTATGCCTTGGTGCTTCAAGTTGGTGCATTCAGCGGTGCGCTGAAGCCGGGTATCGAGACCACCGCGCCCGCCGTTGCCCAGGCCTCGCCATGGGTTCAACAGGCGGCTGCCTACCAGCATCTGTACACCCGTGAAACCGTGGCCTACGGCGCGCAACCGACGGATGCCATCACCAAGACCCTCGCGGATATCCGTGATATCGACGGCCTGGCCCTGCGCGTTCCCGACCTCAGTTCCGCCGGCCTGACGTTCAAGCGCGTGCAGCGCCTGCGCTTCAACAACAAGGCGCTGATCCAGTTGGTGTACCTGCCGGCCAATGGCGCGCCGGTGGCCTTGTGCGTGATGAAAGAGCCCAAGCCCGATCAGTCCATCACCCAGCAAAGCGTCGCGCAAATGAACGTAGTAACGTGGCGCCAGTCTGAACTGGGCTACGCCCTGATCGGCGAGCCCGAAGGTGTGGACCTTAACGCCGTTGCCCGACTTGTCGCCGACCGAAGTGCCGCCCAGTTGTTTGCCGGGGCGCCGTCACCGATGTGGATCGCAGCGCTCCAGAAATAACCATGCTGGGGTCGGGCATTGGTTCCCGATGCCGTGATCCCAGATAGCGCGATGAAAAGAACTTTTCCGCTGCAAAAACACCTCCGTTTGTCCTTCGCCCTGGCTGTCGCAGTGATCGCCGGCATCGGTGTGTGGCTGTTGTATTCGCCGTCACCCTCCGCTGCAAAGATCGTCGATGAAATGGAGGCCGTCGCGGGCGGTGCCCATCCCGGGTTTCGGCGTAACCATGCCAAGGGCCACTGCATCAGCGGCCACTTTGAAAGCAACGGCAATGCGACAGAGGTTTCCCACGCCGCCATGTTGCAGCGCGGCACAGTGCCGTTGATCGGTCGCCTGTCCGCTGCCGGGGGTGACCCGGCCCAGGCCGACGTGCACGGCATGATCCGCAGCATGGCGTTGCGCCTGGCGGGCTCGGAGGGCGACGCCTGGTACATGGCGATGAATTCCGTGCCGGTGTTCCCGGTCAACACCCCCGAAGGTCTTTACCAGCAGTTGCGCGCCTCGATGCCGACCTATGGCGATAACGCTCCGGACCCGCAAAAGATGCAGGCCTTCAAGCGCGCCCATCCGGAGATGCGCCCGTTCGAACAATGGCTCGCTGACCACCCAGGCTCTTCCGGTTTTGATAACACCACGTACTACAGCGTCAACGCCTTTCGCATGATCAACGCCCAGGGCCAGGAACGGTTCGTGCGTTGGAGCATGGTGCCCGAGACACCGTACAAAGCAATCACCGCCGCGCAGCGCAGCGACCCCGACTTCCTCGCCTTCGGCTTTGCCACGCAACTGGAGCAGGGGCCGGTACGCTGGCACCTGATTATCACGCTGGCCGATCCTGGCGATGTCACCACCGATGCCACCGTGCGCTGGCCCGAGGGGCGTCGGCAGATCGATGCCGGTGTGCTGGTGATCGATGACCAGCAAGCCCAGGTCGACGGTGCGTGCCGCGACATCGACTTCAACCCGCTGGAGTTGCCAGCGGGGATTGCGCCTTCGGATGACCCGCTGCTGCTGGCGCGCAAGGCGGCCTATGCCGAATCCCATCGCCGGCGCATCAGCGAAGAGCGCCTGCGTTAAGAATTTTTCCAAGCCCTCGGAATAAATCATTTCCCTCGCTTGTTCTATTCCCAGAACAACTTGAACGAGGGAATTGCGATGGGCCTGCCCACCGACGCTCAACCACTGGATTTCACCGCGCTGGCCTTGCCCCTGGGCGAGGCGAACGGCGGCGGCGTGAACGTCGAATACGACCCTGAATTCCTCGAGCTGGAAGAAGAAGCCCTGGGCAAGCCCGAGGTGCAATACGGCGACACCATCACCCAAGCCATCGAACCGAACTGGAAGCGGGTGATGTTGCTGGCCTTGCCGCTGCTGGAGCGTAGCCGCGACCTGCGCCTGGCAATCTGGCTGACCCGCGCCCAGCTCAACCTGCACGGTATCTCCGGCCTGGCTGCGGGCCTGCAACTGATCCATGGGTTGCTGGAACACTGCTGGGATGGCCTGCATCCCCAACTTGATCCCGATGATGACCACGACCCGCTGCTGCGCATCAACATCCTGGCGTTTCTCTGCGAGCCGTCCGGGCTGTTGCGCGACCTGCTGGGCACGCCGTTGATCACGGCACGCAGTGTGGGCAGCTTGAGCCTGCGCCAGATCGACCTGGCCACCACCGAACCAAGCGGTGACCTCAGCCTGGCCGTGATCGAAGGCGCGTTGGCCGAGGCGGACCCGCTTGAGCTTAACGCCACCGAAACCGCTTTGGCCCAAGCCCTGGCGCTGAGTGTGCAGATCGAGCAGCTGCTCACGGAGAAAGTCGGCGTCGGCCGCGCTATCGATCTGAGCAGCCTGGCCACACTGTTGCGGCGTGCCGGTGACGTGATCCGTCGTCCGCAACTGGATGTGGCAGCACCGGTTATCACGGCCGATGCCCCGGCCTTAACGCCGCAACCCAACCGTGGCGAGATCAACAGCCGTGAAGACGCGCGCCAGACGCTCGACCGCCTGTGCACCTATTTCCAGACCCACGAACCGGCCAGCCCCGTGCCGTTCCTGCTGCAACGGGCGAAGAAACTGATCGACAAGAATTTCATGGAATTGCTGCAAGACCTCGCTCCCGATGGTCTTGCGCAACTGGCGCTGGTCAGCGGTATTCGCAACAGCGACAACTGACCCTTTTGTATCAAACCCACTCACCGGAGCTCGTCCTGTGGCCAAAGAAAGCAGTCAGAAGTTTATCGCTCGCAACCGGGCGCCACGTGTGCAGATCGAATACGACGTGGAGATCTACGGCTCGGAAAAAACCGTGCAGTTGCCCTTCGTGATGGGGGTGTTTTCCGACCTCTCCGGCAAACCCGCCGAGCCGTTGCCGCCGGTGGCCGAGCGCAAGTTTTTGGAAGTCGACATCGACAACTTCGACGAGCGCCTCAAATCGATGAAGCCGCGCGTGGCGTTCCAGGTGCCCAACACTCTGAGCGGCGAGGGTAACCTGCCGGTGGAGATCACCTTTGAAACCATGGACGATTTCAGCCCGGCTGCCATCGCCCGCAAGGTGCCCAGCCTCAACCAACTGCTCACCGCGCGCAGCCAATTGTCCAACCTGCTGACCTACATGGACGGCAAGGTGGGTGCCGAGGAACTGCTGGCCAAACTGCTCGCCGACCCGAGCGTGATGCAGGCTTTGAGCACTGCGCCCAAACAGCCTGAATAACTGAATAACCGCTGACTCTGCCGGAGCCTCGTTTGCCCCGGTACGGGGAGGCTTTGCCCAAAATTCGAGGAAACCGTCATGTCCACTCCGCAATCGGAACAGGCCGGACAGCCGCTGGTCACCACCGAGTTCGACGCCGGCGACTTCGCCAGCCTGTTGCAAAAAGAGTTCAAGCCCAAGACCGACAAAGCCAAGGAAGCGGTGGAAACCGCCGTGCGCACCCTGGCAGAGCAAGCGTTGCAAGGCACTCAGCTGATGCCCCACGACGTGCTGGGCACCATCGAAGGCCTGATCGCCGCCCTCGACCAGAAGCTTACCGAACAGGTCAACCACATCCTGCACCACGAGGAATTCCAGGGCGTGGAAAGCGCCTGGCGTGGCCTGCATTACCTGGTCAACAACACCGAGACCGACGAGTCGCTGAAGATCCGCGTGATGAACATTTCCAAGAACGAAGTGCACAAGACGTTGCGCAAGTTCAAGGGCGTGGCCTGGGACCAGAGCCCGATCTTCAAGAAACTCTACGAAGAGGAATACGGCCAGTTCGGTGGCGAGCCCTATGGCGCGTTTGTGGCCGACTACTACTTCAACAACAGCGCCCCGGACGTGGAGCTGTTGACCCAGATGGCCCGCGTCAGTGCGGCGGCGCACTGTCCGTTGATCACCGCCGCCGACCCCAGCGTGATGCTGATGGAGTCGTGGCAGGAACTGGCCAACCCGCGCGACCTGACCAAAATCTTCCAGACCCCGGAACACGCAGCTTGGCGCAGCTTCCGTGCCAGTGAAGATTCGCGTTATGTGGGCCTTGCGATGCCGCGTTTCCTGTCCCGCGCGCCTTACGGTGCCAAGACCAATCCGGTGGAAGCGTTCGACTTCGAAGAAACCACCGACGCCGCTGGCGCCAAGGACTTCACCTGGGCCAACGCCGCCTATGCCATGGCCGTGAACATCAACCGCTCGTTCAAACACTACGGCTGGTGCTCGCAGATTCGCGGCATCGAATCCGGCGGTGTGGTGGAAGGGCTGCCGGTGCATACCTTCCCGACCGATGACGGCGGCGTCGACATGACCTGCCCGACTGAAATCGCCATCAGCGACCGCCGTGAAGCGGAACTGGCGAAGAACGGTTTCATGCCCCTGGTGCACAAGAAGAACAGCGACCTGGCGGCCTTCATCGGCGCGCAGTCGATGCACAAGCCGGCCGAGTACGAAGACCCGGACGCCACCGCCAACGCCAACCTGGCCGCGCGCCTGCCGTACCTGTTCGCCACCTGCCGGTTCGCCCACTACTTGAAGTGCATCGTGCGCGACAAGATCGGCTCGTTCAAGGAGCGCGACGACATGCAGATCTGGCTCAACAACTGGATCGGCCGCTACGTGGAACACAACCCGGCCACCGCCACCGACGCTGACAAAGCACGCAAGCCACTGGCCGGCGCTGAAGTGGTGGTGGAAGAAATCGAAGGCAACCCCGGCTACTACGGCGCCAAGTTTTTCCTGCGCCCGCACTACCAGCTCGAAGGCCTGACCGTGTCCCTGCGCCTGGTCTCCAAGCTGCCGTCCACCAAATCCAACTGATCAACCCTGAAAGGTAACCACCATGATTTTGCTGAACTTCAAAGGCACCCAGATCAAAGGCACTTCCACCGTCGACGGGCACAAGGACTGGATCACCATCGATGCGATCCAGATGGGTGTCGGCCGGGCGATATCCACCAGCGGTGGCGGCGCCGACCGCGACACCAGCAACCCGTCGTTCTCGGAAATCTCCATGACCAAGGTCACCGACCTGGCCTCCGCCGACCTGTTCATGCAGGCCGTGTGCGGCAAGAGCCTGGGTGATGCCGAGATCCACTTCATCCAGACCGGCGGCCCGGACAAGAAGCAACAGGTGTTCCTCAAGTTGATCCTCGGCAGCGCGATCATCAGTTCCTACTCCGCCAGCAGCAACGGCGAGCGCCCGAGCGAAACCATCTCGATCAACTTCACCACCATCAGCTACGAGTTCGACTCTTTCACCGGCGACACCGTGATCACCGGTACGCCGAAGAAGTGGGATCTGGAAAAGAACCAGAAGATTTGATGCTGACACCCCGGTGGATGTGGGGAGGGAGCAAGTTCCCTCGCCACAGTGGAGAACCTCGTGAACCTTACTCAAGGCCTTAACCATGGCTGAACTCACCAGTCGCGAACGCCTGCAACCGTCGTTGCTGGACCGTCTGAGCGATGACGACACCGAGCATGCCGTGGAGCCTCGGGACAAGCGCGTGCTGTCCATGCGCGGCCTGCGCCAGGCGGTGTTGCGTGACCTGGGGTGGCTGCTCAACAGCACCAGCCTGGGCAGTTTTCGTGACTTGAGCGCCTACCCACTGGCGATGCAGTCGGTGGTTAATTTTGGTCTGCCGGATCTTGCCGGCAAGACCGCCGCCGGTTTGGACCGTGACGAGCTTGGGCGGCGCATCCGCCAGGCGATCTGGGATTTTGAACCGCGGATTTTACGCAACAGCGTGCGGGTGGTGCCGGTGGCGCCCTCGGGGGCCACGGCCAGTCCTAACCAGATGGCCTTTGAAATCCATGGCGAACTCTGGGGCCAACCGTTGCCCGAGCGCCTGTACCTGAAGACCGAACTCGACCTGGAAGCAGGCGAGGCCAGGGTCTTCGATATCGAGACAAGGGACGTGCGGTGAACGCCAAACTGCTGCGCTATTACGAACGTGAACTGGCTCACCTGCGGGAAGTCGGCGGTGAGTTCGCGCGTGACTACCCCAAGGTCGCTGGACGCCTGGGGCTGGAAACCTACGCCTGTGCCGACCCTTATGTGGAGCGGTTGCTGGAGGGGTTCAGCTTTCTGGCGGCGCGGGTGCAGTTGAAGATCGACGCTGAGTTCCCACGCTTTACCAACCATTTGCTGGAGCTGGTGTACCCGCAATACCTGGCGCCCACGCCGTCGATGGCGGTGGTGCAATTGCAGCCGGACATGGGCGAGGGCAGCCTGGCCTCTGGGTTCAAGGTGCCACGCGACACCGCGCTGCACAGCCAATTGGGCAAGGGCGACCAGACCGCCTGCGAATTCCGCACTGCCCATGATGTGACCCTGTGGCCGGTCGAGCTGGTCGAGGCGCGCTACTTTGCCTGCGGCGCACACGTGGCGGGTGTTGATCTGTCGCGCCTCGGCGGGGTCAAGGCGGCCCTGCGCCTGCGCCTCAGGGTCGGTGCCGGCCTGACCTTCAGCGACCTGTCCCTCGATAACCTGCCGCTGCACATCCGTGGCGGCGACGCGATGCCGTCGCGCATCCTTGAACACCTGTTGGCCCAGGCCGTCGGCGTGCTGGTGATGCCGGTGCAGGAGCATGTGGACTGGCACCAGTTCCTGCCCAAGAGCGCGATTCGCAGTCTGGGCTACAGCGACAGCGAAGCGTTGCTGCCCACCGGCCCGCGTCAGTTCCAGGGCTATCGGCTGTTGCAGGAATACTTCGCCATGCCGCAGCGCTTCATGTTTGCCGACGTGGTGGGACTGGCCAATAGCGTCAGCCGCTGCAGCGCTGAACAGTTGGACGTGATCGTGCTGTTCAAGAAGCTCGATCCGCTGTTGGAACAAAGCCTCAGCGCAGCCAATTTCGGCCTTTACTGCACGCCGGCGATCAACCTGTTCCCGATGCGCGCCGAGCGTGTGCACCTGTCCGACCAGCAGTCGGAATACCACGTGATTGCGGACCGCACGCGGCCGATGGATTACGAGATCTACCAGATCGAAGGTGTGACCGGCTATGGCAGTGGTGCAGAAGCCAGTCAGACCTTCGAGTCGTTCTACCGCGCCAATGACCTGCACGCCCGCAAGCCGCCTAACGCCTTTTACCAAGTGCGCCGGGATGCGCGGGTGTTGTCCGAGCAACAGCACCGCCAAGGCCCGCGCTCCAGCTACATCGGCAGCGAGTTGTTCCTGTCCCTGGTGGACGCCCAGGAAGCCCCGCACCGCAGCGACCTGCGCCAGTTGGGCATCGACACCCTGTGCAGCAACCGCGACCTGGTGTTGAGCATGCCGGTGGGCAGTGGCCGCACTGATTTTAGCGTCGAGTCCGGCGCGCCGGTGCAGGCGGTGCGATGCCTCACCGGGCCCACGGTGCCGGCGCCATCCTTTGCCGAGGGCGAAACCGCATGGCGGCTGGTCAGCCATTTGTCCCTCAACTACCTGTCGCTGCTGGACCAGGACAAGGAGCAGGGCGCCAGTGCCTTGCGCGAGCTGCTGCGCCTGTATTGCCGTATTGAAGACGAAGCCGCCCACAAGCAGATCGAAGGCCTGCGTTCGGTGACTGCCGAAAGCATCGTGCGGCGCCTGCCGTTGCCAGCGCCGATCACCTATGGCCGTGGCTTGCAGGTCTGCGTGACCCTGGATGAAGCGGCGTTCGAAGGCGCTGGTGTATTTGTGCTGGGCTCTGTGCTGGAGCAGTTTTTTGCCAAGTACGTGTCGCTCAACGCGTTCACCGAAACGTTGATCAAGAGCACCACGCGTGGCGTGATCATGCAATGGCCGGCGCGGGTGGGCAGATGCGAGATCCTCTGACCCTGCTCGGCGCCCTGGAGGCGCACCCGGCGCGCTTCGATTTCTACGGCGCGCTGCGTCAGCTGGAGTGCGCGTTTGCGCACTTGCCGCGCATCGGCCAGGCCGCGCGCCCGGCGGATGAGGCCGTGCGGTTCGGGCAGCAGCCGTCGCTGGCGTTCGAACCGGCGATGATCGCTGCGCTCACGCCCGGCGCTGCGCCCAAGTTGTTGTTGAATTTCTTTGGCCTGATGGGCGCCAACGGCCCCTTGCCGATTCACCTCACCGAATACATCCGCGACCGCCAACGCAACCGCAACGACCCCACACTCGCGGCGTTCTGCGACGTGTTCCACCACCGTATGATCAGCCTGTTCTACCGCGCCTGGGCCAGCGCCCAGCCAGCGGTGAGCCTGGACCGCCCGGGAGCGGACCGTTTTGCGCAGTACCTGGGCTCCCTGATCGGCATCGGCCAGACGTCATTGCTGGACCGCAACGCAGTGCCCGACGTGGCCAAGCTGCACTTCGCCGGACGCCTGGGCCCGCAGACGCGCAATGCCGAGGGCTTGGCCGCGCTACTGACCGACTACCTCGGCGTGCCGGTGCGGGTCGAGCAGTTTGTCGGCCACTGGATGAAATTGCCCGCTGACGGCCTGTGCGCGCTGCGCAGCGGCCCCGATGCCGCCGTACTCGGCCAGACCACCGTGATGGGCAGGAAAGTCTGGAACACCCAGCACAAGTTCCGCCTCTTGATCGGCCCCCTTGACCTGGCGCAAACCCGTCGCCTGCTGCCCGGTGGCGACAGCCTGCAGCGCGTGCAGGACTGGGTGCGCCAATACGTCGGCCTGGCGCTGGATTGGGACGTCAACTTGATCGTCAAGAAAGAACAACTGCCTGGCTTGCGCCTCGGTTCTGCGCCCCTGGGCTGGACCAGTTGGCTGAGCAGCCAGGCCCCCGAGCAGGATGATCGGCAGTTGCTGATCAACCCGCGCCTCTCCATTACCCCTCAAGGACCTGCCCATGGCTGATATCAGTCGCGTCGCGCTTTTCGGCAAACTCAACAGCCTGTGCTACCGGGCGATTGAAAGCAGCACCGTGTTCTGCAAGCTGCGCGGCAATCCCTATGTGGAGCTGGTGCACTGGTTGCAGCAGATCCTGCAACTGACCGACTCGGACCTGCTGCGGCTGATCCGCCATTACGGCATCGACCCGGCCGTATTGGCCCGTGACCTGACGGCGGCCCTCGACCGCTTGCCCCGTGGTTCGACGTCGGTCACCGACTTGTCGTCGCAAGTGGAAGAGGCCGTCGAACGTGCGTGGGTGTATGCCACGTTGATGCTCGGCGAGTCCCAGGTGCGCTCCGGCCATTTACTGTTGGCACTCCTGAAAACCCCCAGCCTGCGCAACGGCTTGTATGGGGTTTCCCGTGAATTCAACAAGGTCGGTATCGATGACTTGAGCGAACGATTCGCAGAGTTGCTCAAGGACTCCCCCGAAGCCCGGATGAGCGCCAGCGACGGCTACCAGGCGCCCGGCGAAGACCTCGGTGCGCTGGCCCCGAGCAAACCGCAGGAAGCCTTGAAGCGCTTTACCGTCGACCTCACTGAACAAGCGCGTACGAGCACGATGGACCCCATCGTCGGTCGCGACGAAGAGATTCGCCAGGTGATCGACATCCTCATGCGTCGCCGCCAGAACAACCCGATCCTGGTGGGCGAGGCGGGCGTCGGCAAGACCGCCGTGGTCGAGGGGTTTGCCCAGCGCATCGCCCGTGGCGACGTGCCGCCCAGCCTCAAGGACGTACAGCTGCTGGCCCTCGACGTCGGCCTGTTGCAGGCCGGCGCGAGCATGAAAGGCGAGTTTGAACAGCGCCTGCGCTCGGTGATCGATGAGGTGCAGGCCAGCGTCAAGCCGGTGGTGCTGTTCATCGACGAGACCCACACCCTGGTCGGCGCGGGCGGTGCTGCCGGCACCGGCG
The DNA here is from genome assembly GCF_013386445.1 of Pseudomonas sp. P7759. Classification (NCBI taxonomy): domain Bacteria; kingdom Pseudomonadati; phylum Pseudomonadota; class Gammaproteobacteria; order Pseudomonadales; family Pseudomonadaceae; genus Pseudomonas; species Pseudomonas sp. P7759. Next base: position 59,594 of record NZ_JACART010000037.1, on the reverse strand, counting down.
ATGCCGCCAACCTGCTCAAGCCGGCACTGGCCCGAGGCACCTTGCGTACGGTAGGCGCGACGACCTTTGCCGAGTACAAGAAGCACATCGAGAAAGACCCGGCGTTGACCCGACGTTTCCAGACCGTGCAGGTGGACGAACCGGATGAAGCCCGCGCGCTCCTGATGCTGCGCGGCATTGCCGAAACCATGCAGAACCATCATCAGGTGCACATCCTCGATTCGGCGCTGGAAGCGGCGGTGCGCTTGTCCAACCGCTACATCCCGGCGCGGCAGCTGCCAGACAAGGCCGTCAGCCTGATCGACACAGCCTGCGCTCGCGTCGCCATCAGCCTGCACGCGACCCCAGCCGAGGTGGATGACAGTCGGCGCCGTATCGAGTCCCTGGAAACCGAGCTGGCAATCATCGACCGCGAGACCGCCATTGGCGTGGACACCGCCAGCCGTCGCGTCTCGGTCGAAGCCTTGCTGGCCAGTCAACGTGAACGCCTGGACGAAGTGGAGGGGCGCTGGGATAACGAGCTGGCGCTGGTGGAGCAGATCCAGCGCCTGCGCAGTCAATTGGCCGAGTCCGATGACCGCGAAGCTGGCCTGGCCGAGCTGCGCCAACTGCAGGACGAACTGATCGCACAGCAGGGCGAACATCCTCTGGTACTCATCAGCGTCGATGAACAGGCCGTCGCCTCGGTGGTGCAGGATTGGACCGGTATTCCCGTGGGCCGCATGGTCAAGAACGAGATCGAAAACGTGCTGCGCCTGGCCGACCGCCTGGGCCAGCGTATCATCGGCCAGGACCATGCGCTGGAGATGATCGCACGGCGCATCCAGACCTCCCGCGCCGGCCTCGACAACCCCGGAAAACCCGTGGGCGTGTTCATGCTCGCTGGGACTTCCGGGGTGGGCAAGACCGAAACCGCGCTGGCCCTGGCCGAGTCGTTGTATGGCGGCGAGCAGAACGTTATCACCATCAACATGAGCGAGTACCAGGAGGCGCACACCGTCTCCACCCTCAAGGGCGCGCCGCCCGGTTACGTGGGCTACGGCGAAGGCGGCGTGCTGACCGAAGCGGTGCGACGCAAGCCGTACAGCGTGGTGCTGCTGGACGAGGTGGAGAAGGCCCACCCGGACGTGCATGAGCTGTTTTTCCAGGTGTTCGACAAGGGGTGGATGGAGGACGGCGAAGGCCGGATCATCGACTTCAAGAACACCCTGATCCTGCTCACCACCAACGCCGGCACCGCGTTGATCAGCCGCCTGTGCCGCCATCCGCAAACCAGCATGCCCGCGCCGGACACCATCGCCAAGGCGCTGCGTGAGCCTTTGCTGGAGGTGTTCCCGCCCGCACTGCTTGGACGCCTGGTGGTCATCCCGTATTACCCGCTGAGCGACGCCATGCTCGGCAGCATCATCCGCCTGCAACTGGGGCGTATCGAGAAACGCATCGCCGAGGGCCACAAGATCCCGTTCACCTTCAGCGAGGACGTCGTGGAGCTGATCGCCAGCCGTTGCACCGAGTTGGAAAGCGGCGGGCGGATGATCGACGCGATCCTGACCAACTCGATGCTGCCGGCGATCAGTACCGAGTTTCTCAAGCGCCTGCTGCAGGGCACACCGGCGACTCAGGTACAGGTCAGCGTGGACAACGGTGAATTTGCCTATGCGTTTTGCGAGGCCGACAGGTAACCGACTATGGCGACCTTACAGATTCACCGTGAAATACAGCTCACCAGCGTGTTGGGCACCGACGTGCTGCTGTTTCGACGCATGCAGGCGCAGGAGGGCCTGTCCCAGCTCAGCGAATACCGGCTGGAGCTGTACAGCGAACGCGCCGACCTGAATATCGATGACCTGCTGGGCACCCAGATGACGGTCGCGGTGGACCTGCCCAAGGGCGGCAGCCGCTACTTCAACGGGCACGTCAGCCACTTCGCGTTCACCGGTCGCCAGGGGCGTTACGCCACTTACACGGCGGTGTTGCGACCGTGGCTGTGGTTCCTGACGTTGGCCAGCGATTGCCGGATTTTCCAGGAACTGAGCGTGCCGGACATCCTCAAGCAGGTGTTCGCGCCCTACAGCATTGCGGATGTCGACACCTCGGGCTTGAGCGCCAGCTACAAGGCGCTGACCTACTGTGTGCAGTACCGCGAGAGCGACTTCAATTTTGTCAGCCGCTTGATGGAACAGCAGGGCATCTACTACTTCTTCAAGAGCGCGGCCGGGCGTCACACTTTGGTACTGGCTGATTCTTACGGTGCCCATTCGCCCGCGCCGGGGTACGCCCAGGTGCGTTTCATGCCCGCCGAAGACCACGCCATGCGCGAAAGCGAAGTGATCTACGACTGGCGCATGAGTGGCGAGGTGGAGCCGGGCGGCTACACCCTGCAGGACTTCGACTTCGAAAAGCCCAGCGCCAACCTGTTGGCCAAGTCGACCCTGGCCGGCAGTTACCCGCAGTCGCGTCATGAACGTTACGACTACCCCGGCAAGTACACCGAGCGCAAACAGGGCGAAACCTACGCGCGCACGCTGATCGAGTCGCTGCACACCGGCACCCAGCGTGTCACTGGCGCCACCCGCGCGCGCGGGTTGTTTCCGGGCGCGCTGATGACCTTGACCGAACACCCGCGCAGCGAGCAGAACGCGCAATTCCTGTTGCTGGAGGCGCGCTATCGCTTGTCCTCGGACACCTACGAGCCGACGCCGCCGGACCATCCTGAGCCGGTGCTCACCTGCGAGTTCGTGGCCCTGTCGCGCCAGCAGCAATTCCGTGCGCCGTGTGTGTCGCGCAAGCCGCTGATGCACGGCCCGCAGACGGCCATGGTGGTGGGCAAGCAAGGCGAGGAAATCTGGACCGATAAATACGGGCGCATCAAGGTGCAGTTCCACTGGGACCGCGAAGGCAAGCGCGATGAAAACAGTTCGTGCTGGATTCGTGTGGCCCAGGGTTGGGCCGGCAAACGCTGGGGCGCGTTGTACACGCCGCGTATCGGCCAGGAGGTGGTGGTGAGTTTTCTGGAAGGCGACCCCGACCAACCGCTGGTGACCGGGAGTGTCTACAACGCCGACACCCTGCCGCCCTATGCGCTGCCGGAAAATGCCACGCGTTCGACGATCAAAAGCAACTCATCCAAGGGCGGCGGTGGCTACAACGAGCTGCGTTTCGAAGACAAGAAAGGCGCGGAGCAAGTGTTTCTGCACGCCCAGAAGAACCTCGACCAGCGGGTGCTCAAGGACTCCCTGGACTGGGTCGGCGGTGACCGCCATTCAAAAGTCGACAACGACCTGCGCGAGAAAGTCGGCGGTGACCGGCATTCCTCGGTGGGCGGCAATCGCAATGAGAAAGCCACGGGCGCGGTGTCGATGACTGCCGGCACCCAGATGATCATCGATGGCAAGTTGAAGACCGGCGTCACTGCCGGCCTCGACGTGCATATCAAGGGTGGCATGAACGTGGTGATCGAAGCCGGGGCGACCATCACCATGAAGGTCGGCACGACCTTTCTCACGATCACCCCGGCGATGATTCTCGCCTCGACCATTCCCATCCCCTTGCCCCAGGCCGGCACTGCCGCGACCGCGCTGGCGCTGTCGGCCGCCACCGGACCTGCCGGCGTGCCGTTGCCGCCCAAGGAGGCCGACGATGGCAAATAACCCTTACAGGAGCCCGCTATGAACCTGATCCTGCTGGTCAAAAGCTACCGCGACCAACCGATGCCCGGTGACGTGATCTGCCGGTTTACCGAGGTGGGTGGCTCCATCGGCCGAGGGCCGGACAATGACCTGACCCTGGACGACCCAGGCAAGTACATTTCGCGGGTGCATGCGCGCATCGAGCTGCGTGGCGTCGAGTTTTACCTGACTGACACCGGCAGCAATCCCAGCCTGGTCAATGAGCGTCCGCTGGGTAACGGGCGCGAGCGCGTGCTGGAGGAGGGCGATCGCCTGGTGATCGGTGATTACGCCCTGGAAGTACGCCTGGAGCAGCCAGCCGCCGTCGAACCCGAAGACGATGCCCTGGCGACGCGGATCCTGCCGCCGTTGTTTGTGCCTCCACCGCCGCCCGTGGCCGCGCCGCTGCCACCCCTGGAAGTGCCCCAGCCGTTGGTGCGCAACCCTGAAGTGGTGGTGCCGGTGCTGCTGCATGATGACCTGGCCGGTGCGCGCATCCTGGAGGGCGGCTCGTTGTTTGACGGGGCCATGCCGTTGTCGGACCCGTTGGGGTTGAATCCATCGCTGACGCCGGCGTTTCGCGGCACTGAGAGTGACCACGTGGCGCCGCAGTTGCAGGCGTTCAACGCGCCGTTGTGGCAAGCGGAGCCGCAGGTGATTCCGGAGGATTACGACCCGTTGTTTGGCCTGTCCACCCAACCCACGGTTGCCCCGGAACCCCATGTGGGAGCGGGCTTGCTCGCGAAGAACGATAACGCGGTCATCCAGGAACAACCGATCGTCTTGGAGACCTTCGCGAGCAAGCCCGCTCCCACATTGACCGCGTCCAACAGTGATGACGCTGTGTTGCATGCGTTGCTCCAAGGCTTGGGCCTCCCCGACCTGCACACCACCCGTACCCCCACGGAGCTGGCCCAGTTGGTCGGCGAAATGCTCCGCGCCACCACCACCGGCACCATGGATGTGCTCATGGCCCGCGCGCTGACCAAGCGCGAAAGTCATATCGACATGACCATGATCGGTGCCTATTCCAACAACCCACTCAAATTCTTCCCCGACGCCGACAGCGCGCTGACCCAGATGCTCGGTGGCGACTCGCCGGCCTATATGCGCCCGGTCAAGGCGATGAACGCCTCGTTCGACGACCTCAAGGCCCATGAACTGGCGGTGATCGCCGGCATGCGCGCGGCCCTTGGCGCGGTGGTGCAGCGCTTTGATCCGGCACGGGTCGAGCAACGCCGCACCACCCATGGCGCGCTGGACAAGTGGATGCCGGCGCGGCGCAAGGCGCGGTTGTGGGACCGCTTGGTGGAGCGCTACGAAGACCTGGCACGGGATGCCGATGAGGATTTGCAGCGGTTGTTTGGTGAGCTGTTTTCCAAGGCTTATGAGGAACAGGTCGCGCGGATGCGCTCCTGACTCCAGCCCTTTTATTGAGAAGAATTCATGTCCTGGAATAACAAAGTCGTCTGGTCTGAAGGCATGCTGTTGCAGCCTCAACACCTGCAACAACATGACCGTTTCCTGCAGGCCCAGTTGGAAGCCCGCGTCAGTGCCTTGCGTGCTTACAGCTGGGGGTTTTCCACGCTGGAAATCGACCCGCAGCAGTTGGCCATGGGCAAGTTGTCCTTGTTGTCGTTCAGCGGCGTGTTGCCTGACGGCACGCCGGTTGGCCTGCCTTTCGGCGATGAAATGCCGTTGCCCCTGGAGATCCCTAGCGACGCCCGCGACCTGAAAGTGGTGTTGGCGCTGCCCAGCCTGCGTCCTGGCGTGTCGGAGGTGGATGACAACCCCGGTTTTGAAAACTTCGCCCGCCATCGCAGCAGCGAGTACGAAGCCTGGGACAGCAATGGCCTGGACAGCAGCGCCTTGATGAGCATCGGCAAACTGCGCCTGCGCCTGGCGTTTGAAGGCGATGTAGCGGATGCCTACACCACCCTGGGCATCGCCCATGTGGTGGAAAAACGTGCCGACAAAAGCGTGGTGCTCGACCGCACTTACTGCCCGCCGTGCCTGGACATCCGTGCCGCCGAACGCCTGGGGGCGTTTGTCGATGAGCTGCTGGGCCTGGTGCAGCAGCGGGTCGAGGCGCTGGCGTCGCGCCTGACTCAACCCGATGGCAGCGGCGCCGCAGAAATCGCCGACTTCCTGCTGTTGCAGGTACTCAATCGCAGCCTGCCGTTGGTGCGCCACTTGGCCGCGATGACTGGCCTGCATCCCGAGCAGTTGTACCGCGACCTTGCGAGCCTGGCCGGTGAATTGGCGACCTTTACCCGCGATGACAAGCGTGCCTCTGCCTACCCGGCGTACCGCCATGCGGCCCTGGCGGAAACCTACGCCCCGGTGATGCTCGACCTGCGCCGCGCACTGTCGACGGTGATGGATGCGCGCGCCATCGCGATCCCGCTGGAAGAGCGCCAGTACGGCATTCGTGTGGCGGTGCTGCCCGACCAGGAGTTGCTGCGTTCGGCCACCTTTATCCTGGCGGTGCAGGCGCAGATGTCCGCCGAGAGCGTGCGCAACGGCTTCCCGCCGCAGGTGAAGATCGGCTCGGTGGAGAAGATTCGCGACTTGGTCAACCTGCAACTGCCGGGCATCGGTCTGCGCCCCTTGCCGGTGGCGCCACGGCAGTTGCCGTTTCACGCCGGTTTTACCTATTTCGAACTCGATCGCAGCAGCGAATATTGGCAATTGCTGAGCCAGTCGGCCGGCTTTGCCCTGCATATCGCCGGGGTGTTCCCAGGGCTGGACATGCAGTTCTGGGCGATCCGCAACTAAGGCAAGGTGACTGACGTGAACGACACTTTTGAAGGCGACCCGGATCGCACCCTGCTGATCCCCACTCCAGGCGGACGCAGGGCAGCACCGCCGGTAACACCGGTACAGCGCGAAGCCATGGTGTTGCAGGGCCAGGGGCTCAACCCGCTGGTGCGTGCAGCCAACCCGCTGCTGGACCTGGTGGTGCCGTTGCGCAGTCTCACGGCCATGCCGGATATGGAAAGCCTGCGCCAACGCCTGATCCAGGCGGTGCAGGCCTTCGAAGCCCAGGCCCGCGCCAGCCAGGTCGACGTGGAAACCGTGGCCGCCGCGCGCTACGCGTTGTGCACCCTGGTCGACGAAACCATCGCTAGCACCCCGTGGGGCGCCGGAGTGTGGGGCAGCCGCAGCCTGTTGGTGACCTTCCACAACGAGGCATGGGGCGGCGAGAAGTTCTTCATGATCCTGCAGCGCCTGAGCCAGGACCTGCGCACCCATATCGATGTGCTGGAGTTGATGTACCTGTGCATGGCGCTGGGCCTGGAAGGACGTTATCGCGTGCTGGATCGCGGCCTGGATCAGTTGGGGTTGTTGCGTGAACGCCTGCTGCACTTGATCAACCAGCAACGTGGCAATCAGGAACAAGACTTGTCACCGCGTTGGCGCGGTGCCGAAGCGCCGCAGGCCTCGATGCTGCGGCGGGTGCCGCTGTGGGTGTTGGCGTCGGTGGCGGCGGTGCTGCTGTTGAGTGTGCAACTGACCTACAGCTGGTTGCTCAATCGCGCGTCCGACCCGGTGTTTGCCCAGCTGGGTGCGATCCGTGTGGCTTCGCCGCTCAAGGTGGCGGTGCCGGCCACGCCTGCGCCCGTGCGCCTGGCCGGGTTCCTCGCGCCGGAAGTGGCCCAGGGGCTAGTGGCGGTGAAAGACAGCGCTGATCGCTCGGTAATCACCCTGCGCGGCGATGGGGTGTTCGCCTCCGGCAGTGCCGAAGTGTCGAGCAACTTCGACGGCTTGCTTACGCGCATCGGCGATGCCCTGGCTACGGTGCCGGGGGATGTGGTGGTGGTCGGGCATACCGACAACGTGCGGCCCTCGGCGACCTCACGACTGGGCTCCAACTTTGACCTGTCCCAGGCGCGGGCCAAGACCGTCGCACGCTTGCTGGCGCAGCGGGCCGGGCCGGTGGAGCGTTACCGCAGCGAAGGCCGTGGCGAAACCGAACCCTTGGTGCCCAACGATTCAGCGGCGAATCGCGCGCGTAACCGCCGCGTCGATATCACCGTATTGATCCCTTCCCAGGCGCAATAGCCATGAATTTTTCGACGCTGTTTTCGTTGTTATGGTCCCCGGTGGAGCGCTTCATCCTGTGGCTGCTCAAGCCCTGGTTGTTGTCGCTGATCGGTGTGGCCTTGCTGTCCCTGCTGGTGTGGTACGAGGGCCCGTTGCTGGCGTTCAACGGCAGCGAGCCACTGGCGCCGGAGTCGCGGCGCTGGGGTTTGATCGGTTTGTTCGTGCTGGTGTGGGCCGGCTATTTTGCCTGGCGCCTGTGGCGGGCCTGGCGTGCCAACCGTGGTTTGATGGCGGGCGTGGCCGATGCGCCAACGGTGGCGCCCGGCGTGCGTGAGTCCCAGGCCGAAGTGGCCGAGTTGGGCGAACGCATGCGTTCGGCCATGGCGGTGCTGCGCAAGGCCAATCCTGGCTGGAAGATGAGCGGGCAGTACCTGTATCAATTGCCGTGGTACATGTTTGTTGGCGCGCCGGGCAGCGGCAAGACCACGGCACTGACCCATTCCGGGTTGCAATTTCCCCTGCGCGAGGCCATGGGCAGCGGTGCCATCGGCGGTGTCGGCGGCACGCGGCATTGCGATTGGTGGTTCACCGATGAAGCGGTGCTGCTCGACACTGCCGGGCGCTACACCACCCAGGACAGCTACACCGAAGTCGACAAGGCCGCATGGGGCGGCTTCCTCGATTTGCTGAAAAAGTACCGCCGCCAACGCCCGGTCAACGGTGTGATCGTGGCCTTGAGCGTCAGCGACTTGCTGCAACAGACCGACGCCCAGCGCCAGGCCCAGGCCGTGGCGATCCGCGCGCGCATCAATGAGCTGTACGAGCGCCTGGGCTTGCGCTTCCCGGTGTATGTGATCATCACCAAGTGCGACTTGCTCGCGGGCTTTTCGGAGTTCTTCGAAACCTTCGGCCGCGACGAACGCGCGCAGGTGTGGGGTGTGACTTTTCCATTGGCCCAGCCACCCCAGGTGGAAACGGGCCTGGCGTCGTTCCCGGGCGAGTTCGATGCCCTGGAGCGTCAGTTGCAACGGCGTGTGCTGGAGCGTTTGCAACAGGAGCGTGACTTGTCACGACGCGCGTTGCTCTACAGCTTCCCGCAACAGTTCGCCAGCCTGGGCGACGGCCTCACGCGTTTTCTCAATACAGTCTTTGAAGCCAATCGCTACCAGGAACCGGCACTGCTGCGGGGTGTGTATTTCACCAGTGGCACCCAGGAGGGCAGTCCGATCGATCGGGTGCTGACCTCGCTGGCGGCGTCCTTCGGCCTCGGCCGCAAGGTGTTGGCACCGAATGTCGCCAGTGGGCGCAGTTACTTCATCACCCGCCTGCTGCGCGAGGTGATCTTCAAGGAAGCCGGGCTCGCTGGGGTCAATCACCAGGAGCAACGGCGCCGACGTCTGCTCGGCCGGGCGGGGCGCATAGCTGCGGGTGTGGCGTTCGTCCTGCTGCTGGTCGGCATGACCATCAGTTATACCCGCAACCTGCAACTGATCGCCGATGCGTCCAGTGCCGCCACCAACGTCGCGCAGTTGGCCAAGGCACTGCCGGCCGAAGGCGATGTGCTGGTTACCCTGTCGCTGCTGAATGCCGCGCGTGCCTTGCCCAGCGGCTACAGCGACGACGACCGCAGTGTGCCGTTGCTCAGCCGCATGGGCCTGTACCAGGGCAACAAGCTCGGTGCGGGCGCAGTCACGTTGTATCGGCGCTTGCTGCGCAGCACCTTGTTGCCGCATATCGTCGCCAACCTGGAAAACGCCTTGCGCCGTGGCGATGCGAGCAATCAGGAGTTTCTTTACGAAACCTTGCGCGCCTACTTGATGCTCGGCGAGCGGCAGTTCTTCGACGCGCCTTCGGTGCAGGCCTGGGTCGATGTGGACTGGCGTCGCGAACTGCCCCAGGCCACGCCTGCGCAGTTGCAGCAGCTGTCGGACCACGTTGCGGCGTTGCTGGAAGCCGACGACGAGGCCGAGCCGGTGCAACTGGACAGCGCGTTGGTGGCCACGGTGCGCCTGGCGTTGGCGAGTATGCCGTTATCCCAGCGCATCTATAACCGGGTGAAGCGCCAGGTCGACCAGCAACACCTGCCCGAGCTGAGTGTGAACAGTGCGGTGGGGCGGGATGTTTCGTCGCTGATGACCCGTGCCAGTGGCGAGCCGTTGTCCCGTGGGGTGAGTGGCGTCTACAGCATCGCCGGCTACCGGGAACTGACTCGCAAGACCCCGCAGGCCGTGGCCGAGATGGCCAAGGACAGTTGGGTGCTGGACCGCCAGGAGTCGGCGCAGATTGCCGGCGCCAACCCGGCCATGCAGGCGGCGGTGCTGGAGCTTTACTACGCCGATTACATCCGCCAATGGGACAGTTTCCTCGCGGATGTGCACCTGGCACCGTTGACCAGCCTTGGCCAGGCCTCGTTGGTGACCAATGTGCTCGCCGCCAATGATTCACCGTTGCGCGCGTTGCTGGTGGCGGTGTCGAAGGAGACCACGCTGGAGGGGGCGTTGACCTCGACCACAGTCAAGGACACCGATCAGCGCGTGCGCGACAAGATCGCTGCGGCCACGCAAAAGCTGCAATCGGCGCTGGGTGGCGATAGCCCGGCACCGGTGGCGGACGCGTCGGCCAACCCGGTGGACCAGCATTTCGCCGCGCTGCATCGCTTGGTGGGCAACGGCACCGGCCCGCAGCCGGTGGATGAGGTGTTGGCGTCGTTGAAGGACGCCGGGCAATTCTTCGACAGCGCTGACGCTGCGCGCCGCAGTGCTGCGCCGGCACCTTCCAACGAGGTGTTGGGGCGCTTGAAACGCTCGGGTGACACGCAGCCTGCGCCGTTGTCGACGCTGCTGCGGGATGTGGAATCGGGGGGCACGGCGCTGACCCTTGGCAATGAAAAAGCCCGGTTGAATGCACTATGGGAGGCGAGCGGCGCACCGTTCTGTCGGGCGGCCATCGATGGGCGTTATCCGCTGGTGCGCAGCTCAGCCCGCGATGCCACCGCCGATGACTTCGGCAAGTTTTTCGGCCCAGGTGGGTTGATGGACGATTTTTTCAGCAAGAACCTTGCAGCGTATGTCGACATGAGCGGCAGCCAGTGGCGCTGGCGTTCAACTGGCGTGACGCCGCTGAATATCTCCCAGGATGTACTCAATCAATTCCAGCGTGGCGCCAGGTTGCGCGATATGTTCTTCGTGGCCGGTGCGCGCCAGCCGTCCATGCGTTTTGACTTGAAACCCCTGGGGGCAGACCCGGCACTGAGCAAGGTCACGCTGGATATCGATGGCCAGCCGGTGGTGTTTGACGCCGGGACTGTGCCCGACTTTGCCAGTATCTCGCTGCCCAGCGGCAAGTCCGGCGGCCTGGTGCGTCTGGACGCCACGCCAGGGCTGGCCAGCCCACTGCGCAGCGACGGCCCCTGGGGTTGGCTGCGCATGATGGACAAGGCTGTGGTGAACACCCAGGGCGAACAGCTGCAACTGACCTTCAACCTGGAAGGCCATCGGGTGGCGTATCTGCTGCGCGCTAGCAGTGTGATCAACCCATTCCGCCGCGACAGCTTCGAGCCGTTCCATTGCCCGGGCAGCTTTTAGGAAACCACCATGAATGGATTTTTCGGCAAGGTTCCCACCCTGGGAGACTTTGTCAGTCGTCGCTTGGCACCGGAATTCCTTGGCCCGTGGGACGCCTGGTTGCAGGCCGGTTTGCAGTGCAGTCATGAGCGTCTGGGCGAGCAATGGCTGGAGGTGTATCTGTGCAGTCCGATCTGGCACTTTGCGTTGGCGGCGGGTGTATGTGGTGAACAAGGCTGGGCCGGGGTGATGATTCCCAGTGTGGATCGGGTGGGGCGCTATTTTCCACTGACCGTTGCTGCGGCAGTTGGAGACGGGCTGCTGTTGGATGCGACCTGGCATGGTGAGGTGGAGCGCTTGGCGTTGTCAGCCTTGAGCGAGGCGTTTTCCCTCGAAGTATTTGATGAGTCAGTACAGGCGTTGCCATTGCCCATGCTTATCGAACGAGCAGATCCCGCCATGCGGGTGTTGTTCTGGAGCGAAGGTTCCCCCCACGTTGCGCCGACGCGTTGGGAAGGGGAGGGATTGCCCGATGCTGGGACCTATGCCGACATGCTCGGCGGCCCATGGCCCTGAATGAAAAAGCCCCGAACCTGTCGGGGCTTTGCTGATCAACCCAATGCAGCAAGTTGCGCCACGGTTTCCGGGAAACGTGCCACCAGGCGGATCAGCGTAGCAGCCTGGGCGTTCGGCTTGGCCCGGCCTTGCTCCCAGTTTTCCAGGGTGCGGGTGTTGGTGCGCAGGTACATGGCGAACACCGACCGGGAGAGGTTGAGTTGTTGGCGCACCGCGACCACTTCCTCGGCGGTGAGTGGCGCCAGGTTTTTGAGGTGAACCTTGTGGGTTCGCAGGGTGACTTTGCCTTGGCGTTCGTCTGCCAGGGCGTCGAAGCCTTCGACCAGTTCGGAAAAGATTTCACGTTTCATGATGTGTTCTCGCTTTGATTTCCCTGTCCAGCAGGTGTTTTAGGGCTTTTTTGTGCTGTGGTGTCAGGTCATCCTGTTCGTGCTTGCCGTACAGGGTGAACAGCCAGAACTGCGTGCCGCCCGACCACCAGTAGTAAATGACCCGCAGGCCGCCGCGCTTGCCTTTGTTGCGTCGCTCATCGACGAAGCGAACCTTGCGCAGTCCGCCTGTTCCCTCGATCACATCTCCTGCTTCCGGGTTTTTCATCAACTCTTGTTGAAAACCCTGGAAAAGCTCGTCACTCAGATAGTCCTTGCGATGCCGCTCGAAGGCCGGCAGTTCGATAAATAGAGCATCCATGTTCTGTACGTAGCCTGCGTATAGTTTGGTGGCCCACCCGCGATGGGTCAAGTGACCCTGCTGTGGGAACTTTCCTAAAACGCAGACACCATACGGCGGCCTTCATCGAGTAGATGCCGGATGAGGAGGCAGATGGCTGAGGAAATTTCCGTGAATAGGGGAGGGTAAAAGCCACTCCCCCAGAAACGCAAAACGGCGCCCGAAGGCACCGTTTTGTTGACTGCATCCCGCTAAGCGATCAAACGCCCAGTACCGCGTGCTGCACCAGGGTGAGCAACGGTTGTGGGTACACGCCCAGGAAGAACGCGAGCAGGGCGATGGCCAGCAGCATCACGCCGCCTGCCTTCTGCTCCCAATGCAGCTCGGCGTCCACACGGCGCAGGTTTGGCTCGATCAGGTACAGGGTGACCATCACGCGCAGGTAGTAGAACACGCCAATCGCGGAGCCCAGTACCAGCGAGGCAACCAGCCACCATTCATGGGCTTCAACACCGGTGGCGACGATGTAGAACTTACCGATGAAGCCTGCGGTCAGCGGGATACCGGCCAGGGACAGCATCATCACGGTCAGTACGGCGGTCAGGTACGGACGGCGCCAAAACAGGCCGCGGTATTCGTACAGGGCGTCGGCGTCACGGCCTTTGAATGGCGAGGACATCAACGTGATCACGCCGAACGCACCCAGGCTGGTGATCACGTAGGTGACCAGGTACACGCCCATGGCTTCCACGGCCAGGCCTTTGCTCGCCACCAGGGCGATCAGCAGGTAGCCGAAGTGCGCGATGGAGGAGTAACCCAGCAGACGCTTGAGGTTGTTCTGGGTCAGGGCCAGCAGGTTACCGAACAGGATCGACGCGATGGCGATCACGGTCAGCACGGTGCTCAGCACACCGGTGTTGGCAGCAGGGGAGATCTGGAACAGACGCACCATCACCGCAAACACAGCAACCTTCGACGCGGTGGCCAGGAACGCCGCCACCGGCGCCGGGGCGCCTTCGTACACGTCCGGTGTCCACAGGTGGAAGGGCACCAGCGACAGCTTGAACGCCAGGCCGATCAACATCATGGCCAGGCCCAGTTGGGCGATTGGCGCAGGCATGTTGGTAGTGGCCAGGGCGTGACCGATACCGGTGAAGCTCAGGCTGCCGGCTTCGGCGTAGAGCAGGGCCATACCGAACAGCAGGAACGCGGAACCGGCGGCCGACAGCACCATGTACTTGATGCCGGCTTCCAGGGAGCGCTTGTTGAAGAAGGCGTAGGCCACCAGGCCGTAGGTCGGGATCGACAGCAGTTCCAGGCCGATGAACAGGCCCGCCAGGTGCTGTGCGCTGACCAGCACGATACCGCCGGCCGCTGCCAGCAGGATCAGCAGGTACAGCTCTTCCTTGTTGCCTGGGTAGCCGGTGCCGCCTTCGCCCATATAGGCGTGGGCGAGGGTGACGCACGCCAGCGTCGCGACCAGGATCAGCGCGATATACAGCAGGGCGAAGTCATCCACCATCATCAACGGCGTGACCGCCAATGGCGCGACCTTGAGGGCCGGGATGATCGACAGCAGGGCCAGGTTCAGACCCGCACAGGACAGCAGGAACGTTTGCGAATGATTGCGGCGCCAGGCGATTGCCAGCATCACCACCACGATGGTGAGGCTGGTAATCAGCAGCGGCGCAAGCGCGATAAAGTGTTGGATCGTGAATTCCATAGCGCTCTTACCGGGCCGAAGCGAGTTGAGAGAAGGCGGTGCCGAACCACTGCTGCACGCCATGCATCGTTGCGGCAGAAGTGTCCAGGAACGGTTGCGGGTACACGCCGATGTAGATCAGCAGCACCGCAAGGCCGAGCACCATGATCAGTTCGCGAGCATCCATCCCTTGCAGGACGGTGTCGGACTTGGCCGGGCCGAAGTAGGCGCGGTGGATCATGATCAGCGAGTAGACCGAACCAAACACCAGGCCGGAGGTAGCAATCGCACTGATCCACGGTGTTTGCACGAATGCACCCATCAGGATCAGGAACTCGCCGATGAAGTTGCCGGTGCCCGGCAAGCCCAGGGACGCGGCGGCGAAGAACAGGCTGATCGCCGGCAGGTACGCGATGCGCGACCACACGCCACCCATTTCACGCATGTCACGGGTATGCAGGCGCTCGTACAGCTGGCCACTCAGGATAAACAGGGCAGCGGCCGAGACACCGTGGGCCAGCATCTGGATTACGGCGCCTTGCAGCGCCAGTTGGCTGCCGGAGTAGATGCCGATCAGCACGAAACCCATGTGGGAGACGGAGGAGAAGGCAATCAGACGCTTGATGTCGGTTTGTGCGAACGCCAGGAACGCACCGTAGAAGATCCCGATCAGACCCAGGGTCATGGCGATCGGCGCGAACTCGGCCGAGGCATTCGGGAACAACGGCAGGGCGAAACGCAGCAGGCCGTAGGCAGCGGTTTTCAGCAGGATACCGGCCAGGTCCACGGAACCTGCGGTCGGCGCCTGGGCGTGAGCGTCAGGCAACCAGGAGTGGAACGGCACCACCGGCAGCTTCACCGCAAACGCGATGAAGAAGCCCAGCATCAGGATGTACTCGGTGGTGAGGGACATCTTGGTTTTCAACAGGTCGGCGTAGTTGAAGGTAATCACGCCGGTGTTGTTGAAGTTGACCAGTACCAGGCCCAGGATCGCCACCAACATGATCAGGCCGGAAGCCTGGGTGAAGATGAAGAACTTGGTCGCCGCGTAGATCCGGGTTTTCTTGCCGTCCGAAGAACTGTGACCCCAGAGCGCGATGAGGAAGTACATCGGCACCAGCATCATTTCCCAGAAGAAGAAGAACATGAACAGGTCGAGGGCGAGGAACACGCCAACCACGCCGCCCAGGATCCACATCAGGTTCAGGTGGAAGAAGCCCACGTGACGCTGGATCTCTTTCCAGGAGCAGAGTACCGAGAGAATACCCAGCAGGCCGGTCAGCAGGATCATCAACAGCGACAGGCCGTCGAGGGCCAGGTGCACGTTGATGCCGAAGCGCTGGATCCACACGTGCTTGAATTCAAGCGCGAAGGTTGGATCGACACCCGGTGCCGGAGCAAATGAATAGTCGCCATGGGCCCACAGCCAGAGGCCGAGTGCGAGTTCCAGGGACATGGTCAGCAACGCAATCCAGCGGGGGAGGGTGGCGCCGAAGCGTTCACCCATCCAGCAGAGCAGGCCGCCGATAAAGGGGATCAGGATTAGCCAGGGCAGAATCATGACAGGCTCGTTTCCTTTCGCAAGTTCGCAAAGTTGGCAATGTTCGCAAGGTTCATAGACATGGTCAGGCCGCTACCACGACGATGGCGCCGATCACCAGTACCGCACCGGCAGCCATGGACGCTGCATACCAGCGCAACTGGCCAGTCTCGCTGCGGCTCAGGGCGGTGTGACCGGCCTTGGCGGCACGCGGGATCAAACCGATGGTCTGGTCGAGCGGGTCTTTGCGCAGTACATGGCTGATGGCCAGGTAAGGCTTGACGAACAGTTTGTCGTAGATCCAGTCGAAGCCCCAGGCAGCGAACCACCAGGCCGACAGGAAACGGCCAATGCCACTGTTGGCCACGGCGGTCACGAAGCGACGCTTGCCGAGGAACAGCAGGGCCGCCAGCAGGATACCGGCGATAGCAATGGCGCCCGAGGCGATTTCCAGGCTGTGCTTGGCAGCGCCACCGGCATGGCCGGCGCTTTCTGGCAGGACACCGGCCAGCGGTGGGGTGATCAGGGCGCCGATGAAGGTCGACAGGATGATCAGCACCGACAACGGCAACCAATGCGAGATGCCATGGCCTGCGTGTGCTTCGGTCTTGGCTTCACCGTGGAAGGTGATGAAGATCAGGCGGAAGGTGTACAGCGAGGTCATGAACGCACCCACCAGGCCTGCGTACAGCAGGTTCTGGTTACCGCTGGCAAAGGCTTCCCAGAGGATTTCGTCTTTCGAGTAGAAACCGGCGGTCACCAGCGGCAGGGCTGCGAGTGCGGCACCACCGACGATGAAGCTGGCGTAGGCCAGTGGCAGTTTCTTCCACAGGCCGCCCATCTTGAAGATGTTCTGCTCGTGGTGGCAGGCAACGATCACCGCACCGGAAGCGAGGAACAGCAGGGCCTTGAAGAAAGCGTGGGTCATCAGGTGGAAGATCGCCGCGTCCCAGGCGCCAACGCCCAGGGCCAGGAACATGTAGCCGATCTGGCTCATGGTCGAGTAGGCGAGGATACGCTTGATGTCGGTCTGTACCAGGGCAGCAAAACCGGCCAGCACCAGGGTCACGCCACCGACGATGCCCACCAGGTGCAGGATGTCCGGCGCCAGGGTGAACAGGCCGTGGGTACGGGCAATCAGGTAGACACCGGCGGTTACCATGGTTGCGGCGTGGATCAATGCCGACACCGGGGTAGGACCGGCCATCGCATCCGCCAGCCAGGTTTGCAGCGGCAGTTGCGCGGATTTACCGACAGCGCCGCCCAGCAGCATCAGGGTAGCCAGGGTGATCCAGAAATCGCCAACCTGGAATTTCTGCGGTGCCAGCACCAGCAGTTCCTGGATGTTCAGCGTGCCCACCTGTTGGAACAGGATGAACAGGCCGATGGCCATGAACACGTCACCGATACGGGTCACGATAAAGGCTTTGAGTGCGGCGTTACCGTTGTTGCGGTTGCTGTAGTAGAAACCGATCAACAGGTACGAGCACAGGCCCACGCCTTCCCAGCCGAAGTACAGGAACAACAGGTTATCGCCCAGCACCAGGAACAGCATGCTGGCGATAAACAGGTTGGTGTACGAGAAGAAGCGCGAGTAACCGGCTTCACCGCGCATGTACCAGGACGCGAACAGGTGGATCAGGAAGCCCACACCCACCACCACGCCGAGCATGGTGATCGACAGGCCGTCGACGTAGAGGGCGAAGTTGGGCTTGAAGCCCTCCACCGACATCCACTGCCACAGCACCAGGGTGTAGTGACCGCCTTCCGGCGGCGCCACGTTGAATTGCCAGATGACGTAGGCGGTCACGATGGCCGAAAGGCCAATGGAGCCCACACCGACCAGGGCCGAGAGGTTTTCCGACCAGCGTCCGCGAGAGAACGACAGCAGCAGGAAACCGATCAGGGGGAATACGAAAGTCAGAAAGATCATGTTCATCCGCGCATCTCACTGGCAGCGTCGATATCAAGCGTGTGGAAGCGACGATACAGTTGCAGCAGGATCGCCAGGCCGATACTGGCCTCGGCGGCTGCCAGGCTGATCACCAGGATGAACATGACTTGTCCATCCGGCTGGCCCCAACGTGCACCCGCAACGATAAACGCCAGTGCAGCGGCGTTCATCATGATTTCCAGGCTCATCAACACGAACAGAATGTTACGGCGAACCATCAGGCCGACCAGGCCAAGGCAGAACAGGATGCCGGCGACCGCCAGACCATGCTCCAAAGGGATAGCAGGCATCGTCATTGCTCCTTGGCTTCGTTGCGGCCCAAGTGGAAGGCGGTGATGGCTGCAGCGAGCAGCAGCATCGAAGCCAGTTCGACCACCAGCAGGTACGGGCCGAACAGGCTGATGCCCACGGCTTTCGCGTCTACGGTGGTGTGGCCGATGGCCTGACCGCTCTGGTGAGCGAACAGCACATACAGCAGTTCACCCAGCAGCAGCGCTGCCAGGATGACCGGGCCGAGCCAGATGCCGGGCTTGAGCCAGACGCGCTCCTGGGCGACCGAAGCCGGCCCCAGGTTGAGCATCATCACCACAAACACGAACAGCACCATGATGGCGCCCGCATAGGCGATCACTTCCAGCACGCCGGCGAACGGGGCGCCGAGTGCGAAGAAGGTCATGGCCACGGCGATCAACGAAATGATCAGGTAGAGCAAGGCGTGCACAGGATTGGTGTTGGTGATCACGCGAAGCGTGGACACCACTGCAATACCGGACGCGAAATAGAAAGCGAATTCCATCTTTCTTCCTTAAGGCAGCAAGCTCTTCACGTTGATCGGCTCGGCTTCGTTTTGTGCGGCGCCTTTCGGCTTACCGGCAACGGCCATACCTGCAACACGATAGAAGTTGTAATCAGGGTTTTTACCGGGACCAGAGATCAAAAGATCTTCTTTCTCGTACACCAGGTCCTGACGTTTGAACTCGGCCATCTCGAAATCCGGCGTGAGCTGGATCGCAGTGGTCGGGCAAGCTTCCTCGCAGAGGCCGCAGAAAATGCAGCGCGAGAAGTTGATGCGGAAGAAGTCCGGGTACCAGCGACCGTCTTCGGTTTCAGCTTTCTGCAGGGAGATGCAACCCACCGGGCACGCCACGGCGCACAGGTTGCAGGCTACGCAACGCTCTTCGCCATCGGGGTCGCGGGTGAGCACGATACGGCCGCGATAACGCGGCGGCAGGTACACCGCTTCTTCCGGGTATTGCAGGGTGTCGCGTTTGCGAAAGCCATGGCCGAAAACCATCACCAGGCTTCGCAACTGGGTACCGGTACCCTTAACGATGTCGCCAATATATTTGAACATGGGTCAAATCCTCACTGAACCGCGCCGGCTGGCGTGTTCAACAACACAACGGCAGCCGTCACCAGCAAATTGATCAGGGTCAGTGGCAGGCAGAAGCGCCAGCTGAAATCCATCACCTGGTCGTATCGTGGACGCGGAATGGACGCGCGCAGCAGGATAAACAACATGATGAAGAACGCGGTCTTCAGGAAGAACCAGAAGAACGCCAACTGCGGCAGGATGCCGAACGGACCATGCCAGCCGCCGAAGAACAGCGTGACCAGCAGGGCCGAGATCAAGATGATGCCGATGTACTCGCCAACGAAGAACATGCCCCATTTCATGCCGGCGTATTCAATGTGGTAACCGTCGGCCAGTTCCTGTTCCGCTTCCGGCTGGTCGAACGGGTGACGGTGAGTCACGGCGACGCCAGCAATGAAGAAGGTACAGAAGCCGAAGAACTGCGGAATGATGAACCACAGGTTCTGCGCTTGGTACTCGACGATGTCGCGCATGTTGAACGAGCCGACCTGCACCACAATGCCCATCAGCGCGAGGCCCATGAACACTTCATAGGACACGGTCTGGGCCGAAGCCCGCAAGCTGCCCAGCAGGGCGAACTTGTTGTTGCTCGACCAACCGGCGAACAGCACCGCATAGACCGACAAACCGGCCATGGCGAAGAAGAACAGCAAGCCGATGTTCAGGTCCGCCACGCCCCAGGTCGGGGTGATCGGGATGATCGCGAAGGCGATCAACAAGGCGCTCATGGCCACGACCGGTGCCAGGGTGAAGATCACCTTGTCGGCAAACGGCGGGGTCCAGTCTTCCTTGAAGAACATTTTCAGCATGTCGGCGGCGATCTGGAACATACCGAACGGGCCAACGCGGTTCGGACCGTAACGGTCCTGCCACCAGCCCAGCAGGCGACGTTCGACGAAGCTGAGCAGGGCGCCCGCGACGACCACGGCCAACAGGATCACGATGGCCTTGACCACCGAAATGATCACGTCAATTACTTCCGGCGTGAACCAAGTCATTGCGCTGCCTCCTGCAGACCGTCAACGGTTTTGCCAAAGATCGCCGCTGGGATGCCGGCGAAACCTTTCGGCAGTGCAACCAGGCCAGCGCCCAGCTCGTCGTTGATGCGCAGCGGCAGACGCAGGGTCTGGCCGGCCACGTTCAGGCTGAGCAAGGCACCGTCGTTGACGCCCAGGCGGTCGGCTTCGGACTTGGCCAGGGAAACGTAGGCGGCTGGGATGCGCTCTTGAACCGGCGCGGCTTTGGAAGAGTTCTCTTCGCTGCCGAACAGGTGGAAGAACGGCACAACCTGCCAAGTACCCTGGGCCGGGTTGAACGGACGCGGTACGGCAGCGAACCAGTTCAGCGCGTCACCGGTGCTTTCGATCAGGCGGGTGCCTGGGTCGCCAGCGCGGATGTGACCACCGACTTCGTCCTGGAACTTGTTCCAGGCTTGTGGCGAGTTCCAGCCCGGCGACCAGGCGAACGGCACCTGTTGGCGCGGTTCGGCGGAGCCCGAGTAACCTTCCATGGAGAAGGCAAACGCGGTGTCCGGGTCTTGTGGAGTACGCGGTTCGTGCACGCTGATGTTGGCGCGCATGGCGGTACGACCGGAATAACGCAGCGGTTCACGGGCCAGTTTCATGCCCTTGATGCGGAACGCGGCGGACGGTGCTGCGTCGACGATACGGGCCAGTTGCGGCGCGCTCGCGGCGGTGGCGGCAGTGACGTGGTCGAGCTGGGTCCAGTCGATCGGCTGGTTCAGCAGGGTGGCGCGCAGGGCATGCAGCCAGCGCCAGCCTTCGTGAACCAGGATGCTGGCGTCCATGTACTTCGGATCGAACACCTGGAAGAAGCGCTGGGCGCGGCCTTCCTGGCTGACCAGGGTACCGTCGCCTTCGGCGAAGGTGGCGGCTGGCAGGACCAGGTCGGCACGTTCGCTGGTGGCGGTCTTCTGGTGGTCGGCAACGATCAGCACTTTGGTGGCGTTGAGCGCAGCGTCAACCTTGGCGGCATCGGTGCGGGTGTACAGGTCGTTTTCCAGCACCACGATGGCGTCGGCATTGCCGTCGATCACCGCTTGCAGGCCAGCGTCCAGGGACTCGCCACCGAGCATGGCCAGGCCAAGGCTGTTGGCTTCCGGCACGACCAGACTGATGGAACCGTTCTTGTCGCGCAGCTTCAAGGCCTTGGCGATGTTGGCAGCGGCTTCGATCAACGCCTTGGAACCCAACGAGGTGCCGGCGATGATCAGTGGACGCTTGGCGGCCAGCAGGGCGTCGGCGATACGCTGAGCCAGTTCAACGGCTTCAGCGTCCAGGCCTTCGACGGCAGGCGCGCTGGCGTCGAGGGCGTGGGCCACGGCGAAACCGATGCGGGCCAGGTCGTCTGGGGCTGCGTGCACACATTCTTCGGCGATATCGTCGAGCTTGGTTTCAGCCAGGCTTGCGATAAACAGCGGGTTCAGCGCGTGCTGGCCGATGTTTTTCACCGCGGCGTCGAGCCACGGTTGTACGCGCATGGCGTCGGCCATGTCTTCGGCCTTGCCTTTGACCGACTGGCGCAGGGACAGGGCGATGCGCGCGGCGGTCTGGGTCAGGTCTTCACCGAGGACGAAGATGGCGTCGTGGTCTTCGATGTCGCGCATGTTCGGAACCGGCAGCGGGCTGTCGTTCAGCACTTGCAGGACCAGGCGGATGCGCTCCAGCTCAGCGGCTTCGATTCCGGAGTAGAAGTGCTCGGCACCGACCAGTTCACGCAACGCGAAGTTGCTTTCGAGGCTGGCGCGAGGCGAACCGATACCGACGATGTTGCGGCCGCGTAGCAGGTCGGCGGCTTTATCCAGCGCGTCGTCCAGGCTCAGCTTGCCGCCATTGGCCAGCAACGGCTGGCGCGGGCGGTCTTCGCGGTTCACGTAGCCATAGCCGAAACGGCCACGGTCGCACAGGAAGTACTGGTTGACCGAACCGTTGAAGCGGTTTTCGATGCGACGCAGTTCGCCGTAGCGCTCGCCCGGGGAGATGTTGCAACCGCTGGAGCAGCCATGGCAGATGCTCGGGGCGAACTGCATGTCCCACTTACGGTTGTAGCGCTCGGAGTGCGTCTTGTCGGTGAACACACCGGTCGGGCAGACCTCGGTGAGGTTGCCGGAGAACTCGCTTTCGAGCACGCCGTCTTCAACGCGACCGAAGTACACGTTGTCGTGGGCGCCGAATACGCCCAGGTCGGTGCCGCCGGCGTAGTCTTTATAGAAGCGCACGCAACGGTAGCAGGCGATGCAGCGGTTCATTTCGTGGGAAATGAACGGGCCGAGGTCCTGGTTCTGGTGGGTACGCTTGGTGAAGCGATAACGGCGCTCGTTGTGGCCGGTCATCACCGTCATGTCTTGCAGGTGGCAGTGACCGCCTTCCTCACAGACCGGGCAGTCGTGGGGGTGGTTGGTCATCAGCCATTCAACGACACTGGCGCGGAACGCCTTGGATTCTTCATCGTCGATGGAGATCCAGGTGTTGTCGGTGGCTGGGGTCATGCAGGACATGACGATACGACCACGGGTGTCGTTCTCGTCGGTGTATTGCTTGACCGCGCACTGGCGACAGGCACCGACGCTACCAAGCGCGGGGTGCCAGCAGAAATACGGGATGTCGAGGCCTAGTGAGAGACATGCCTGTAACAGGTTGTCTGCCCCATCGACTTCGAGCGCTTTGCCGTCTACGTGGATAGTGGCCATGGTTCAAAGTTCTTCGTTGGCCCGTTGTCAGCGGGCGTGGCTAATGGAATCTTGTTATTCATGAGCATCAACACAGCCTTTACGGCGTCAGCCCATGAGAAAGCGAAGGGCACGGACCCTTCGCCTTTTAAAGCGTTACGCGCCGACTACGATCGGCCTTGCCAGAGGCGGGACGGCGGCGCTGGTAGGCGCGATGCCGGCTTCGAACTCCGAGCGGAAGTATTTGATGGCGCTGCCCAATGGCTCCACGGCGCCCGGTGCGTGAGCACAGAAGGTCTTGCCTGGGCCGAGGAAACCGACCAGGCCGAGCAGGGTTTCGATATCACCCTCACGGCCTTCGCCATTTTCCAGGGCCATCAGCAGCTTCACGCTCCACGGCAGACCGTCGCGGCATGGGGTGCAGAAGCCGCAGGATTCACGGGCAAAGAACTGCTCCATGTTGCGCAGCAGCGAGACCATGTTCACGGTGTTGTCCACCGCCATCGCCAGGCCCGTACCCATCCGGGTGCCGACCTTGCCGATGCCGCCGGCATACATCTGTGCGTCGAGGTGCTCAGGGAGCAGGAAGCCAGTACCGGCACCGCCTGGCTGCCAGGCTTTCAAGGTGTAGCCGTCGCGCATGCCACCGGCGTAGTCCTCGAACAGCTCGCGGGCGGTCACGCCGAATGGCAGTTCCCACAGGCCAGGGTTCTTGACCTTGCCGGAGAAGCCCATGAGCTTGGTGCCCATGTCTTCGCTGCCTTCGCGGGCCAACGATTTGTACCAGTCCACGCCGTCGGCGATGATTGCCGGCACGTTGCACAGGGTTTCAACGTTGTTCACGCAGGTCGGCTTGCCCCACACGCCGACGGCGGCAGGGAAGGGCGGCTTGGAGCGCGGGTTGGCGCGGCGGCCTTCGAGGGAGTTGATCAGTGCGGTTTCTTCACCGCAGATGTAACGCCCGGCGCCGGTGTGTACGAACAGTTCGAAATCAAAACCGGAACCCAGGATGTTCTTGCCCAACAGGCCTGCTGCCTTGGCTTCTTCTACCGCACGGTTGAGGTGCTTGGCGGCGGTGGTGTACTCGCCACGCAGGAAGATATAGCCACGGTAGGTTTTCAGCGCACGGGCACTGATCAGCATGCCTTCGATCAGCAGATGGGGCAGTTGCTCCATCAGCATGCGGTCTTTCCAGGTGTTCGGCTCCATTTCATCCGCATTGCACAGCAGGTAGCGGATGTTGATGGATTCGTCTTTTGGCATCAGGCCCCACTTAACGCCAGTGGGGAAGCCTGCACCGCCGCGACCTTTCAAGCCTGCGTCTTTCACGGTCTGGACGATATCGTCCTGGGCCATGTCGGCAAAGGCTTTGCGCGCCGCCGCGTAACCGTTCTTGGCCTGGTATTCGTCGAGCCATACCGGCTCGGCATCGTCACGCAGGCGCCAGGTCAGCGGGTGGGTTTCAGGCGAACGCTTGATCAGGTTGGCCGGGCCGAAAGAAGTCAGGGTCATGGGTAGCCCTCGAGCAATTGGGTCACGCCAGTTGCCTGCACGTCACCGAATGTGTCGTCGTCGATCATCAACGCCGGCGCCTTGTCGCAGTTGCCCAGGCAGCACACCGGCAGCAGCGTGAAGCGGCCGTCCGGGGTGGTTTGGCCGAGGCCGATGCCCAGTTTGGTCTGGATCGCGTCAACCACTTTCTCGTGGCCACCGATGTAGCAGACCATGCTGTCGCACACGCGAATGATGTGGCGGCCAACCGGCTGACGGAAGATCTGGCTGTAGAACGTGGCCACGCCTTCAACGTCGCTGGCAGGGATGCCGAGGATCTCGCCGATGGCGTAGAGGGCGCCGTCCGGCACCCAGCCACGTTCCTTCTGGACGATCTTCAAGGCTTCGATCGACGCCGCGCGCGGGTCTTCGTAGTGATGCAGCTCGTGCTCGATGGCCGAGCGCTCGGTTTCACTCAGGGTGAAACGGTCTGTCTGGATAAGCGTGCTGTTCATGCTTAGCGGTCCACGTCGGCCATAACGAAATCGATACTACCCAGGTACGCAATCAAGTCCGCGACCATCTCGCCTTTGATCACCGAAGGGATCTGCTGCAAGTGGGCGAAGCTTGGGGTACGGATCCGGGTGCGGTAGCTCATGGTGCCGCCATCGCTCGTCAGGTAATAACTGTTGATACCCTTGGTCGCTTCAATCATCTGGAAGGATTCGTTGGCCGGCATGACCGGGCCCCACGAAACTTGCAGGAAGTGCGTGATCAGGGTTTCGATGTGCTGCAGCGTGCGCTCTTTCGGCGGCGGCGTGGTCAGCGGGTGATCCGCCTTGTACGGTCCGGCCGGCATGTTGCGCATGCACTGCTCGATGATCTTCAGGCTCTGGCGCATTTCTTCGACGCGCACGATGCAACGGTCGTAGGCATCGCCATTGGCCGCCAACGGGACTTCGAATTCGAAGTTTTCGTAGCCGGAATACGGGCGCGCTTTACGCAGGTCGAAGTCGCAACCGGTGGAACGCAGGCCAGCACCGGTGACGCCCCATTCCAGGGCTTCTTTGGTGTTGTACTGGGCGACGCCAATGGTACGACCCTTTAGGATGCTGTTATCCAGCGCGGCCTTTTGGTACTCGTCCAGACGCTTGGGCATCCAGTCGATGAACTCCTTGACCAGGCGCTCCCAGCCATTCGGCAGGTCGTGGGCCACGCCACCGATGCGGTACCAGGCCGGGTGCAGGCGGAAACCAGTGATGGCTTCGATGACCTTGTAGGCGCGCTGACGGTCGGTGAAGGTGAAGAACACCGGGGTCATGGCGCCGACGTCCTGGATATACGTACCCAGGAACAGCAGGTGGCTGGTGATCCGGAAGAACTCGGCCATCATGATGCGGATGGTGTCGACGCGGTCGGGCACCTTGATGCCGGCCAGCTTCTCGACCGAGAGCACGTACGGCAGGTTGTTCATCACGCCGCCGAGGTAGTCGATACGGTCGGTGTACGGGATGAAGCTGTGCCACGACTGGCGCTCGGCCATCTTCTCGGCACCACGGTGGTGGTAGCCGATGTCGGGCACGCAGTCGACGATTTCTTCGCCGTCCAGTTGCAGGATGATGCGGAAGGCACCGTGAGCCGAAGGGTGGTTCGGGCCCAGGTTGAGGAACATGTAGTCCTCGTTGGTGCCGGAGCGTTTCATGCCCCAGTCTTCCGGACGGAAACGTGCGGCTTCCTCTTCAAGCTGTTGCTTGGCGAGGTTGAGGCTGAACGGATCGAATTCGGTGGCGCGGGCAGGGAAGTCCTTGCGCAGCGGGTGACCTTCCCACGTTGGCGGCATCATGATGCGCGTCAGGTGCGGGTGGCCTGGGAAGTCGATACCGAACATGTCCCAGACTTCACGCTCGTACCAGCTGGCGTTGGGCCAAATACCGGTGACGGTCGGGATGCTCAGGTCGCTTTCGCTCAGTGCGACCTTGATCATCACGTCGCTGTTACGTTCCAGCGACATCAGGTGGTAGAACACGGTGAAGTCGGCGCCGCTCGGCAGCCCTTGACGCTTGGTGCGCAGACGCTCGTCCACGCCATGCAGGTCATAGAGCATGACGTACGGCTTGGGCAGGTTGCGCAGGAAGGTCAGGACTTCGACGAGCTTGGCACGCGCCACCCACAGCACCGGCATACCGGTGCGTGTGGCCTGGGCGGTGAAGGCGTCAGGGCCAAAACGGTTATTGAGTTCGACGACCACATCCTGGTCGTCTGCCTTATAAGGCGGGATGTACAGAGCGCTGCCTGTAGTCATGGTTTTTTTATCGCTTTCGGTCAACGTAAAGAATGAAGCCAGGTGTTCGTTCTATTTAAAGAAGCGGGCTGGATCAGACTTCGTCAGGGCTGCGCAGGTTGGTGACTGCGATTCGCTGTTCGCGGCGCTCTTCCTTTTGCGAAGGCATCTCGGCGCGGTACACGCCTTGATCGCCAACGACCCAGGACAGCGGGCGACGCTCCTTGCCAATCGATTCCTGCAACAGCATCAAGCCTTGCAAGAACGCTTCAGGGCGGGGCGGGCAGCCAGGCACGTAGACGTCCACGGGCAGGAACTTGTCCACCCCCTGAACGACGGAGTAGATGTCGTACATGCCACCGGAGTTGGCGCACGAACCCATGGAGATAACCCACTTCGGTTCGAGCATTTGCTCGTAGAGACGCTGGATGATCGGCGCCATCTTGATGAAGCAGGTGCCGGCGATAACCATGAAGTCCGCCTGGCGCGGCGATGCCCGGATAACTTCGGCGCCAAAGCGCGCGATGTCGTGGGGCGCCGTGAAGGCGGTGGTCATTTCCACGTAGCAGCACGAAAGGCCGAAGTTGTACGGCCACAGGGAGTTTTTACGCCCCCAGTTGACCGCGCCACTCAGCACGTCTTCAAGCTTGCCCATGTAGATGTTTTTGTGGACTTGATCTTCTAACGGATCGGAGACGGTTTCCCGTTCGCCGATGGGGTACTGATCGTTAGGAGCATCCGGGTCGATCCTGGTGAGATTGTATTGCATCGCCAAAGCCTCATTGTTTCAGCTTCGCTTGCCGCTTACGACGAGCTTCCGGAGCCCAGTCAAGGGCGCCCACTCGGAATAGGTAGACAAGGCCTGCCAACAGAATTGCTATGAAAACGAGAGCTTCGACGAATCCGGTCCAGCCGCTTTCGCGGACGGACACAGACCAGGCAAAGAGAAAAAGGGCTTCGATATCGAAGATCACGAACAGCATCGCGACCAGATAGAATTTGGCTGAGAGCCGCAAGCGGGCGCCACCTGTAGGCAGCATGCCGGACTCGAACGGTTCATTTTTGCTGCGGCCCCAGGCTTTTGACCCGAGGAGGCTGGAGACACCGAGCATGAAGGCGCAGAGGCCGACAACACCGAGGAGGAAAATGGCAAAGCCCCAGTTGTGGGCCATGAGTCCTGTCGCTTCGGTCATGCTGGAAATCCTTAACAGAGAGCAAAGGTCTCTGAGCTCGAAAAAGTAACGATGCAGTGACGATATGTCGCACTGCAATCAATCGCGGTGATTTTATGGCTAAACACCGGGCAAGTAAAATTCCTATAGCGAAATTATTCGATGGAATAAGGACATAGTGCACCTTCGTGGGGCTGTAGCCCTTGTGTGGTGGGCATTAGCGGGCATTTAATCAAATGTGTTTTGTTTATCCTGTAACGAAGTTTTCATGCGCCAAATGATAATGAATATTGTTTGCGTGGGGTTTAAGCGAATGTTTCTCGTGTGGCGAGGGAAGTTGCCGTTACTTGCTAGAGTGCCGCTTAGTTGCTGACGGGGATCTTTTAACCGAACTGATCCACGCGAACACCGCTCTGGATCAATGTTTTGCGCAAAACCCTCAGGCTGAATGCATTCCCCTTGTGGGCGCGGGCTTGCTCGCGAATGCGGTGGGTCAATCAGCACATCAGTGACTGATACACCACATTCGCGAGCAAGCCCGCTCCCACATTTTGATCTTCATTGTGTCAGGAGGCTTCTTATCGCCCAAAAAAACGCCCCGAACCAGTCGGGGCGTGATTGTTGTGCGGCACTGCGGTTAGGTCTTCCTTGGGGCCGCAGTGGCCGTGTACGCGGTGCTTAGTGGAACTGCTCTTCTTCGGTCGAGCCGGTCAGTGCGGTCACGGACGAGGTGCCGCCCTGGATCACGGTGGTCATGTCGTCGAAGTAGCCGGTGCCCACTTCCTGCTGGTGCGCCACGAAGGTGTAGCCTTTGGCGGCGTCAGCGAACTCCTGCTCTTGCAGCTTCACGTAGGCGGTCATGTCGTTGCGGGCGTAGTCGTGCGCCAGGTTGAACATGCTGTGCCACATGTTGTGAATGCCGGCCAAGGTGATGAACTGGTGCTTGTAGCCCATGGCGGACAGTTCACGCTGGAACTTGGCGATGGTCGCGTCGTCCAGGTTCTTCTTCCAGTTGAAGGAAGGCGAGCAGTTGTAGGACAGCAGTTGGTCCGGGTATTCCTTCTTGATCGCTTCGGCGAAACGACGGGCTTCGTCCAGGTCCGGCTTGGCGGTTTCGCACCAGATCAGGTCGGCGTACGGCGCGTAGGCCAGGCCTCGGGCAATCGCCTGGTCCAGGCCGGCACGTACCTTGTAGAAACCTTCCTGGGTGCGCTCGCCGGTCACGAATGGCTGGTCGTACGGGTCGCAGTCCGAAGTCAGCAGGTCAGCAGCGTTGGCGTCGGTACGGGCCAGGATGATGGTCGGAGTACCGGCAACGTCAGCCGCCAGACGTGCAGCGGTGAGCTTCTGTACGGCTTCCTGGGTTGGTACCAATACTTTGCCGCCCATGTGGCCACATTTCTTCACAGAAGCAAGCTGGTCTTCGAAGTGCACGCCGGCAGCGCCAGCCTCGATCATGCTCTTCATCAGTTCGTAGGCGTTCAGCACGCCGCCGAAACCGGCTTCCGCGTCGGCCACGATCGGCGCGAAGTAGTCGATGTAGCCTTCGTCGCCTGGGTTCTTGCCGGCTTTCCACTGGATCTGGTCGGCACGACGGAACGAGTTGTTGATGCGCTTGACCACGGTTGGGACCGAGTCCACCGGGTACAGCGATTGGTCGGGGTACATGGATTCAGCGGAGTTGTTGTCCGCTGCCACTTGCCAGCCGGACAGGTAGATCGCCTGGATACCGGCTTTCACCTGTTGCACTGCCTGGCCGCCAGTGAGGGCGCCCATGCAGTTGACGAAATCTTTGTCGGGACGGAAGGAAGGCTTGGCACCTTGGGTCACCAGGTTCCACAGCTTCTCGGCGCCGAGTTTTGCAAAGGTGTGCTCAGGTTGAACCGAGCCACGCAGGCGGACGACGTCAGCAGCGGAATAAGCGCGGGTCACGCCTTTCCAGCGTGGGTTTTCAGCCCAGTCTTTTTCGAGGGCTGCAATTTGCTGTTCGCGTGTCAGTGCCATGGAAGTAAACCTCGTCGCGTCTTCTTGTGGTGGAAAAATCCATTTGCCAGCCCTGCATTCAAATGCTGGGGCAGGGCTGCTCGCTGACCAGAAGCTTAGGCGGTCATGTCGGGTCTGGCGGGGAATGCGACGGGATGAACGATTGGCGAGAGGGTGGATTAGGTAAAGGCGGGCCGAGAACAGTCTTCAGGCGTCGTGGGCCCTTGGTTGTTCAGCAGCGTGTTGCCGGGTTACCTGGTTAGCTTCCGTCCCTCGGGACAACTTCGTTCCAGTCGCAACCAAAGTCAAACACGCCTTGTGGGCGGTACAGACACGAATCGGCTCAGGTGGGTAGCTTGGAGCGCGATCCGAAGGCCCTTGCCAGGGCCCCTGATTAGCGGGAGCGAGGCCATCATGCCCATGCTTTTTTGGATCGTCAAATGTTTTGTAGTGCTTTTTTTAAAGCACTACATCTTTAGTCTAATACGACTCATCAGTCAGTTTTTGGTGCTTCAGTTCAGGGTGTCGACCTTGACCCGCACAGTCAGGTCATCGCGTCCCTGAGTAGAGTAGCTGCGGGTTGTAGAGGATTTGTCGGCCTGGGTTTCACGATTGATGCCAGCCAGGGGAATCCACTCGCCCAGTCGCCCGCTGACAGTTGTGTCGGTGCTTTGCACATTCACTACATCGGGACGTTCCTGGCTCATGCGGTCACGGTTGGTACTGATCGCCAGGTGCACGGTTTCGCCAGTGACGCTGGCCGTCACGTAGAACCCCTGGGTGACGTTGCGATACTGGGTCTGGTTCTGCAGGCGGCCGTAGCTGTCTTGCTGGGTGGTGGTCAGCGGCACGCTCTGGCCGACCTGGATCAGCGCGGGCACGCCTTCGCTGGCCTGGATCTGCTGGATGCCACCGTCACGACTGGCGGTGCCGTAGCTGATGATGCGGGTCTGGCTGTCGCCGCTGTTCTGTTGGTTGTTTTCGTTGGTGTCGACGGTGATCAGCAGGCGCTTGGCGGGTGTGTCGAGTTGAGAGAGCAGGGCGCGCAGATTCTGGATCTTGGCTGGGTCAGCGTTAATAACCAGTTGGTTGCCGTAGGCGCTGACGGTGCCGTCCTTGCCGATAAAGTTCTGCGCCACGGGCAGCAGGTCGGCGCTGGTGCGGTTGCTCAGGTTGACGACTTCAGTGTCGGCCATGGCCGAGACGCTGGCGGTCAGGAGGAGGGCGGTGAGCAGGGTGCGTAGGGACATGTCCGTTATCTCTGCGAGTCATTTAGGCTGGATAGTGCCAGTTTGTCGGCCTGGCAGGTCGCAAATTGAATCGTAGACGGCAAAATGCCCTGGCAGTGCAGGGCATTTTGGGTGTTGCTGAAGTAGCCTTCGCGAGCAAGCCCGCTCCCACATTCGACCGCATTCCAAAGAGTGCACTCGGTCAAATGTGGGAGCGGGCTTGCTCGCGAACGAGACAGCTCAGTGCTCGCGCACCATGTCCACATGCGGAATCCCGACTTCAAGGAATTCGTCACTGACGATCTTGAAGCCCAGTCGCTCATAGAACGGCGCCGCATACACCTGCGCACTCAGGAACTGCTTGGCCTGGCCGCGTTGCTCGGCCACGCCGATCACCGCTTCCATCAGCTTGTCGCCGACCTTCAGTCCGCGCCAGTCCTTGAGTACCGACACGCGTCCGATCTCGCCACTGGGCAGCAGGCGCGCGGTGCCAATCGGAAAATCACCTTCGAATGCAAGGAAATGCACCGCGCCGGCGTCGTCCGCGTCCCACTCCAGCTCTGGCGGAACCGATTGTTCAGCGATAAACACCGCTTCACGAATGCGCCGAATCTCGGCGATATCCTTTTGCCAGTCCGCGACACTTACGTGAATCTTATTCATCGGCAAATCCCAGGCTTCCTTGCTTGACCAATTCGCACAGCAGGTCGCGACCGTCTTCGTCCGCCAGCCATGGGCCGAGGTTTTCGGCGTGCAGGGCGTCGGCGGCGCAGATCAGCTTGAGCAGTTCGCGCAGCTTGCCCGGCAGGTAGCGGCTCTGGCCGCTGGCGAACAGCAGCACGTCGTCGTCGACTTCCGACCAAGCCATGCGCGCGCTCGGGTTGCGCACCAGGATCGCGCCGTCTTGCAGGGCGCTGATGAAGTCTTCTTCGCCCAGTTCCTCGCCGGCTACCAGTTCAGGATAGCGTGGTTCGGTCATGAACTGGCCGAACCAGGTCAGCAGCATGCGCTCGTCGCTCATGTGCTCGGCCAGCAGGCTCTTGAGGCGGTCCAGCGCGTCGCCCTGGATCTGGTGCGGGTCGCTGACCGGCTGGGCGTCGGCGTCGGTGTAGCGTTCTTCGTCAGTCAGGTACTGGCTGAGGAAGTCGGTGAAGTGGGTCAGCACTTCAGCAGCGCTCGGTGCGCGGAAACCCACGGAGTAGGTCATGCAGTCATCTTCGGCAATGCCGAAGTGCGCCAGGCGTGGCGGCAGATAGAGCATATCGCCCGGTTCCAGGACCCACTCGGCGCTTTCTTCGAATTCGGCGAGGATACGCAGGTCGGCGTGTTGCAGCAGCGGGCTTTCCGAGTTGCACATCTGGCCGATCTTCCAGTTGCGCTTGCCCTGGGCTTGCAGCAGGAACACGTCATAGTTGTCGAAGTGCGGACCGACGCTGCCACCGGGTGCGGCGAAGCTGATCATCACATCGTCGATGCGCCAGCTTGGCAGGAAGCGGAACTGCTCCAGCAGTTCGGCCACTTCCGGTACGAACTGGTCGACAGCCTGCACCAGCAAGGTCCACTCGCGCTCAGGCAGGGTGCTGAAGGCATCTTCAGCAAACGGGCCGCGACGCAATTCCCACGGGCGCTCGCCGTGTTCGATCACCAGGCGCGATTCGACTTCTTCTTCCAGGGCCAGGCCGGCCAGTTCGTCGGCGTCGATCGGGCTTTCGAAGTCAGGGATGGCCTGACGGATCAGCAGCGGCTTTTTCTGCCAGTAGTCGCGCAGGAATTCCCGTGCCGTGATGCCGCCCAGAAGTTGAAGAGGGATATCAGGATTCATGTGTAACCTATTGAAAAAAAGCACTTTTCAGACTGGAATAAAAACGCCCGGCGCGGCCGGGCGTTTCAAAGGGTCAAGCAGCGATCAGATGCGCTTGGCTTGCTCTACAGCGTTGCCGATGTAGTTGGCCGGGGTCAGCAGTTTCAGCTCGGCCTTGGCCGCGGCTGGCATGTCCAGGCCGTCGATGAAAGTCTGCAGTGCTTCAGGGCTGATGCCCTTGCCGCGCGTCAACTCTTTCAGCTTCTCGTACGGGTTTTCGATGTTGTAGCGGCGCATCACGGTCTGGATCGGCTCGGCCAGGACTTCCCAGCACGCGTCCAGGTCAGCGGCGATCTTCTGCTCGTTGAGTTCCAGCTTGCTGATGCCCTTGAGGCTGGCTTCGTACGCGATCACGCTGTGAGCGAAGCCCACGCCGAGGTTGCGCAGTACGGTGGAGTCGGTCAGGTCGCGCTGCCAGCGGGAGATCGGCAGCTTGCTGGCCAGGTGCTGGAACAGGGCGTTGGCGATACCGAGGTTGCCTTCGGAGTTTTCGAAGTCGATCGGGTTGACCTTGTGCGGCATGGTCGACGAACCGATTTCACCGGCAATGGTGCGCTGCTTGAAGTAGCCCAGGGAGATGTAGCCCCAGATATCGCGATCAAAGTCGATCAGGATGGTGTTGAAGCGCGCAATGGCGTCGAACAGCTCGGCGATGTAGTCGTGCGGTTCGATCTGCGTGGTGTACGGGTTGAAACCCAGGCCCAGCTCGTCTTCGATGAAGGCGCGGGCGTTGGCTTCCCAGTCGATCTCAGGGTAGGCCGACAGGTGGGCGTTGTAGTTGCCTACGGCGCCGTTGATCTTGCCCAGCAGCGGCACGGCCGCCACTTGAGCGATCTGACGCTCCAGGCGGTACACCACGTTGGCCAATTCTTTGCCCAGGGTGGTCGGCGACGCCGGCTGGCCGTGGGTGCGCGACAGCATTGGCACGTCGGCGAAGCGGATGGCCAGTTCGCGGATAGCGTTGGCAGTCTGGCGCATCAGCGGCAGCATCACGTCATCACGGCCTTCGCGCAGCATCAGGGCGTGGGACAGGTTGTTGATGTCCTCGCTGGTGCAGGCAAAGTGGATGAACTCGCTGACCTGGGCCAGTTCCGGCAGCTTGGCCGCTTGCTCTTTGAGCAGGTATTCGATGGCTTTTACGTCGTGGTTGGTGGTGCGCTCGATCTCTTTCACACGCTCGGCGTGCTCCAGGGAGAAGTTTTCCGCCAGGGTGTTCAATACAGCGTTGGCTTCGGCGGAAAACGCCGGCACTTCACTGATGGCAGGGTGAGCGGCCAGGCGTTGGAGCCAGCGCACTTCAACCAGCACGCGAGCACGGATCAGGCCGTATTCGCTGAAAATAGGGCGCAGGGCCTGGGTTTTGCCGGCGTAGCGGCCGTCAACAGGGGAAACCGCAGTGAGCGAAGAGAGCTGCATGGGGTGTTCTCGGACAGTCGGGCAACGAAATGGGGCGCGTATCATACATGAAAAAATCCGCCGGTCCGTCGCCAACTGACCGGCGTATTACGCGTAACGGCTTGAAAATAGCCTGTCGGTGCGACTTATTCGTTGCGCATCAACGGGTAAAGCTCTTTGAGCAATTTGCGGCGGCTGATCACCAGCTGCCAACGATGACCGCCCAACTGACGCCACAACCGCGCCGAACGAATACCGGCCAGGAGCAGGGCGCGGATTTTCGAGGCGTTGTTCGGTTGCTGCAGGTTGCGCATGTCGCCGTGCACCTGGATGCGTTGGCGCAAGGTGCTCAGGGTGTCCTGGTACAGCGCGCCACAGGCCGCGATCACGTTTTCGTGGGCCGGGCCGAAGTGTTCCACCTGGGATTGAATCTGTGGCAAACGCTTGCCGATGACCTCCAGCAGGTCGTCGCGCTTGGCCAACTGACGCTCAAGGCCAAGCATTGACAAGGCATAGCGCAACGGCTCGCGCTGCAACGTGCTTGGGTCGCGCTCCAGGGCGCCGATCAGTGCGCGGTAACCTTCACGCAGCGCGATATCGTCGCCGCCGTAGACTTCCAGCGTGTCCTTGGGGTCGCGGATCAGCAGGCTGCCGAGCATGCAGGTCAGGCCCGCCTCGGTGACCTGGCCGGTCTTGGCGATCTTGTCCACCAAGACAGCGGCGAGGAAAACCCCGCCGAGTGCCGTCAATTGCTCCTGGGTCGGGCTCATGCCGGGTTGCTCCAGGCTTCGGCCACTTCAATCACGCCGCCGCCCAGGCAGATTTCGCCGTCGTAGAACACCACGGACTGGCCAGGCGTGACCGCGCGTTGCGGGTCATCAAAGGTGGCGCGGTAGCCGGTGGCGGTTTTTTCCAGGGTGCAGGGCTGGTCGCTCTGGCGATAGCGCACTTTGGCAGTCAGGCGGCGCGGGGTGCTCAGGTCAATCGGGTTGACCCAATAGATTTCCGAAGCGAGCAGGGCGCCGGAGAACAACAGTGGATGCTCGTTGCCTTGGCCGACGATCAGCACGTTGTTTTCCAGGTCCTTGA
Source organism: Pseudomonas sp. P7759 (assembly GCF_013386445.1). NCBI lineage: Bacteria > Pseudomonadati > Pseudomonadota > Gammaproteobacteria > Pseudomonadales > Pseudomonadaceae > Pseudomonas > Pseudomonas sp. P7759. The sequence goes on along the minus strand of NZ_JACART010000037.1, from coordinate 24,311 downwards.
CCAGCACGTACCACGGCTCTTCACCGGCGTCTTTCAAGCCGCCGATGCCCAGGCCCTGGCGTTGGCCGATGGTGTGATACATCAGGCCATGGTGACGGCCGATGACTTCACCTTCGGTGGTGTGGATTTCGCCCGGTTGCGCTGGCAGGTACTGCTTGAGGAAGTCGCTGAAGCGGCGCTCGCCGATAAAGCAGATCCCGGTGGAATCTTTTTTCTTGGCGGTGGCCAGGCCGTGTTTCTCGGCAATCTTGCGCACTTCGGGTTTTTCCAGCTCGCCCACCGGGAACAGGGTCTTGGCGATCTGTTCACCGCCGACGGCGTGCAGGAAATAGCTCTGGTCCTTGTTCGGGTCCAGGCCCTTGAGCAGTTCGGTACGGCCATCGATGTCGCGGCGGCGCACATAGTGGCCAGTGGCAATCAGGTCCGCGCCGAGCATCATGGCGTAGTCGAGGAACGCCTTGAACTTGATTTCACGGTTGCACAGGATGTCCGGGTTCGGCGTGCGGCCGGCCTTGTATTCGGCCAGGAAGTGCTCGAACACGTTGTCCCAATACTCGGCGGCGAAGTTGGCGGTGTGCAGCTTGATACCGATCTTGTCGCACACGGCCTGGGCGTCCGCCAGGTCGTCCATGGCGGTGCAGTATTCCGTTCCATCGTCTTCTTCCCAGTTCTTCATGAACAGGCCTTCCACCTCATAACCCTGCTCCATGAGCAGAACGGCGGAAACGGAAGAATCCACGCCGCCGGACATGCCGACGATGACGCGCTTCTTTTGTGTGTCAGAAGGGGCTGGATCACGCATAGGGTTTCAACGGGTGTCTTGAAAAAGGACGCGATTCTATCAGGCTCAGGCCTTCAAGGCTAAAGAGAAGGGCGGATCAATTCGAGACTGTGGCGCTGGCCGGCCAGATAATCATCGATACAGCGGATGATCAGTTCGCTGCGCCAGTCGTTGCGCAGCTCCATCAGCTCGTCGCGGGTCAGCCAGCGGGCCCGCAGAATGCCTTCGTCGAGTTGATAGTCTGGGTGGTGTTTCAAGGCCTTGGCGATGAAACAGACACGTTGATAAGTCACACCGTTGCTGGGGGCGGTGTAGAGGTAAATGCCGACGATGCCGGTGGCCTCGATGTCCCAGCCGGTTTCCTCGAGGGTTTCGCGCACGGCGGCTTCGGTGAGGGTTTCATGCGGGTCGAGGTGGCCGGCGGGCTGGTTGAGCACGGCGCGGCCGCCTTTGAGTTCTTCGACCATCAGGAAGCGGCCGTTGTCTTCGACGATAGTGGCGACGGTGATGTGGGGTTGCCAGGTCATAAGCGGCCTCAAGGATGATGTGGCTGGAGAAACTTGGTCAATGTGTGGCTTGCCTGCGATGGCGGTGGGTCAGTTGCAGCTATATCGGCTGGCAGACAGCTATCGCAGGCAAGCCAGCTCCCACATTTTGATTGGGTTCTTCAGGAAGTCTGCATAAGCGTTCTGCATGATGCGCCTGACATTTTATGATTTTACGGATGCCAGGGCCTGGCGCAGTTTACCTCTTCAAGTCGATTTGGAGAGTGTCATGAGTCCGGTTGCCCACAAAAGCTACGAAGTACGTCTCACCTCGCCGCTACCCATTGCCTTCATTCTGCTGTGGAGTTCCGGTTATATCGGCGGCGCCTTCGGCGTGCGTTATGGCGAGCCGTTCACCATGACGTTCTACCGATTTGCCCTGGCGGCGCTGGTTTTCCTGGGAGTTGCTCTCGCGATTAATGCGCAATGGCCGAAAAAGCTTACGCCTTACCTTCACGCTGCTGCAGTTGGGTTGCTTCTGCAGGCGTTGCAGTTCGGTGGCTTGTACACCGGCATCAGTCAGGGCGTTCCAGCAGGGCAGGCCGCGCTGATCGTCGGGCTGATGCCGGTATTTGTCGTGATCGGTGCTTTTTTCTTTTTAGGTGAGCAATTGAGTTGGCGCGACCTGCCGGGGTCCATCCTGGGAGTCGGCGGTGTGGTTATTGTCGTGGCCAGCAGCCTTTTCGGCACCGAGGCGTCATTAGGCGGGTATGGCGCAGTGGGCCTGGCGTTGTTGGGCATCACGTTAGGCACGCTCTATCAGAAGCGTTTTCTAGGTGGCGTGAACCTGTGGGTGGGCTGCTTCATTCAGATGGTTGTCGCGTCGCTGGTTATGTTGCTGCTGGCCTACACCACCGAAACCATGCGCGTGACCGAATGGGCGCCATTTGCAGCGTCGATAGCCTGGATCACGTTGATGAACTCCGTTGGGGCGCTGACGCTGCTGTATTTGATGATTCGCCGGGGGGAGGCAAGTAAGGCGACTAACTTGTTTCATGTTATTCCGGCGGTCACGCAGATCATGGCGTCGCTAGTGTTGGGTGAAGTGCCGAGTGCGGTGGCGATTGTGGGGTTTGTTGTGTCGGCGGTTGGGGTTTATTTGATGAATCATGCCCGTGCGAAGTGATTGATAAATAGTTCATTCGTGACAAGGCGGAGAACGGCCATGCATACAATAAGCGGCAGCGGAATATTTGATATTCAGATGAGCAAGTTGGGCGGTGGATTATCTACAGACGATCTCGAGCGTTTGAAGTTTGAACCTTATCAAATTGATGGTCGGGAGGGCGTTTCGATATTTCATCTGTATGACGCCCGGCAAAATGATCGGGGGCCCGTTGCGGCCTTGGTTCGTTACAACGCGGGGGCCTTCACCCCAAGACATATGCACTTGGGGTGGGAGTTGGTTTTGGTGTTAAAGGGCGAGCTGCTTGATGATAGGGGGCGTCATGCGGAGGGTGTGTTGCAGGTTTATCCGCCAGGTTCTTCACATGAGCTCTCTTCGGTGGCCGGCTGTACGTTCCTGGTTGTTTGGGAACAACCCGTTCAGGTTGTTACGTCGCCCGAAGGCAGAGCGGGCGCTGCCTCAACTGCTGAGGCGGACCTATGAAAGTCATTAGCGAGCAACAAGCGGCGGACTTGATCGAAGACGGTTGGACAATCATCCCCGGTGGCTTTGGAAGTTGCGGGCATCCGGATGGTCTCACGCGCGCAATCAGTGAGCGCTTCAAGCGCGAAGGGCGACCGCGCCAAATTGGTCTGCTCTTTGCATCGGCCTCCGGGGACCTAAAGGGGCGAGGTGTCGATCTATTTGCTCAGCCAGGGTTGGTGGCCAAGGTGATTGGCGGTTTTTGGGGGCTGGTTCCGCGACTGGGCGAGATGGCGCGACGCAGCGAAATAGAGGCGCATAACTGGCCGCAAGGTGTCATCAGTCAGCTCTTTCGTGCGATAGCAGCCAAAAAGCCTGGAGTAATATCCAGTATCGGGCTCAATACTTTCGTTGATCCCAATAATGACGGGGGCCGTTTAAATGATCAAGGGGGCGGTCCGCTTGTTCAAAGAGTTGATATAAAGGGGGTGACGACACTTTTCTATCCCTCGCTTGATGTTAATTGTGCGTTGCTGAGAGGTACCTGCTGCGATCCTGATGGAAATATCTCAATGGAAAGGGAGGTTTCTTATAGTGACTCGCTGGCGCAGGCAATGGCTGTCAAGAATTGCGGCGGTACTGTAATAGTGCAAGTTGAAAGTTTGGTAGGGCTGCACGAGATAGAGCCACACCATGTAAAGATCCCGGGTGTATTAGTGGACTACGTCACCGTATCTCGCCCTGGAGAGCATCCTCAAACCTATGCGGAAGCCTACAACTCTGCATTCTTAAGTCCGGGAGTTCCGGTGCTCGATAGGGAGGCGATTTCCTGTGCCGAGCGAATTATTGCTAAGCGCGCGCTCCAGGAAATTCGCGAGGAAAAGGCTCAAGTAATCAATCTCGGTATTGGTATGCCCACTGTTATTGGTCGAATGGCTGAAGAGAGCGGCTTACTAGGGAGTGAGACTTTTACTGTTGAGTCTGGAGTCATGGGGGGCAGACCGGCTTTTGGATTGTCGTTTGGAGCCAGCTATCGACCAAGTGCTGTGATCGAGCAGGCAGCCTTGTTTGATTTTTATGAGGGTGGAGGCATTGATGTGGCGTGCTTGGGTTTTGCTGAGGTTGACGCTTTTGGTAATGTCAATGTCTCGCAGTTTGGCAGCAAGTTGCAGGGGGCTGGCGGCTTTATAAATATCTCTCAGTCCGCACGGGTCGTTATATTTTGTGGAACTTTAACGACGCTTGGGCTAGATGTGAAAATGGGTCCAGAGGGGCTGAGAATCGTCCAGGAGGGGCGCATTAAAAAATTTATTCGTCAAGTTTCGCACCTGACATTTAATGGTGGCTACTCTGAATTGTTGCGTCAGCGCGTAATGTTTATTACAGAGCGCGCCGTTTTTTCGTTGCGTAATGGCGTGCTCTATTTGGATGAGGTAGCGCCGGGTATTGATGTCGCACGCGACATTGCGCCGTGCATCGAAGGCGGATTTGTGATCTCGGCTAATTGCAAGCGCATGAAAGATGATGTTTTTTTAGTTTAGGTTTATGTGTCATCGTAAGGTTTAAGTTTAGTTGGAAATGTGAGGTGTCGAGTGGGGTGATCAATTCGATTGCGAGGAGGCTGTTATGGCAAATACCGTGATTACAGTCATTGGCGGTGGCGCATCAAGCGTCGCGTTTATCTACTCCCTATTGGAGGGTCTGAGTAGATCGGGTTGTCACTCGAGTCTCTCTTTGTTTTTAATCGACAGGCAGTCCCAGTGTGGGTGCGGGCTCGCCTATTCAGAGGACTGTATCACTAATCTTTTAAATACTCGGGCCGAGTTCATCTCGCCTTTCGCCGATCAGCCTGGACGTTTCTATAAATGGTTGTCGGATAATCGGGATGTTTGGGAGGATGCCTTTCCCGGTATTGAATTATTGCCTCAAGCCTTTCTGCCAAGGCCGCTGTTCGGGCTTTACCTTGCGCATATGGTTCGGTGTCTGGTTAATAGGGCGGTGGCACTCGGCTGCCAGTTGATTCAGGTTCATGATGAGGCGGTCAGCCTGAGTTTCGCTCACGACGGAAAAGTTGTGGTTTTAACCAGAGGAAATCTTTCCTTTCCTAGTGATCACGTGGTGCTCAGTTGCGGCAATGCTCGCAGTCTGGAATATCAGCATCTGGCGACGTCAGAGGGCTTTTTCAACAGTCCTTATCCTCTAAGGCGTACATGTCGCTTGATTCCAAAGCACGCAAGTGTGGCCATTGTCGGCTCAAAGCTGAGCGCCATTGATACACTGATCGGGCTCACGACCAATGGGCATGTGGGGCCGATCACATTGCATTCGCGTACAGGCGCATTGCCCTATGTTCGGGGAACTCAGGCACGCTACAAACCGAAAATCCTGGCGCCTGAGACGGTCAAGTCTTGCATTTCCAGCTATGGGGTGGTCCGACTTGAAGATGTGGCGCGCTGGACGTTGCAGGAGTTAGCTTTAGGCGGAGAGGCAACTGGCGCGATTGATTGGTCGTCCAAGTGCGCCCAGAAGCCCGCCATTGAGTTTCTGACGGATGAAATCGCACAGGCACAACACCCCCGATTCTGGCAGTCGGTGCTTTATTCTACGAATGCGGTACTTGATCTGATTTGGCCTGCAATGCCTGATGAGGACAGGCGAAGATTTTTAGGATATTCACGTTGGTGGATGGCTTACCGCGTTTCCATCCCGGTTGAGAATGCAATAAAGATAAAGGTGTTGCTAGAGACGGAACAGTTGTCGATCTGCAAGGGTGAGCTTAAAACAGTGGAGTGTGGCGCAAGGTTTACCTTGGTAGTGGGTGATTGTTCAGACGTTCGCCGCTGCGAGTATGACGCAGTGGTCATTGCGACTGGTACGCCTCGCGACGTCAGAATGTTCGACAACCCTCTTGTGCAAAATATGCTTAATCAAGGTCTCGCTTGTATTGATCCGTTTGGGGGTGTAAGGATTTCTGCTAAAACCGGCGGACTGATTAATCAGCTAGGTTGTGTGGACGATAGAATTACAGTGCTAGGTGAGCTCACGAGCGGCGCATTCTTTTTTACCAGCGCGCTGGATATCAATTCCCGTCATTCGGCGAGTCGAGCTAACGATATTCTATCGAGGCTGTCACTTGTTCATGATAGAGGTTCCTACAGTTTAGCGACGCGTTTGTTTGCATAGGGCGTAGGAAAATATACGGGGATACACGTTAAGTTTGATCTTTCTACGCGAGTAACATCGTTACCTAGCCGAACAGCCAGTGGTGATTGCTGCAGGAATTTGCCACACTTCGAAATGTATTCCTCGGTGGGTGGTGTGTTATGAGGGTCAATCTTGATGTTCAGTCCTTACGTAGTTTTATCAAGGTGGGTGAAACCAAAAGCTTTACGCGTGCTGCGCAAGCGTTGAGTTTGACTCAGCCTGCGATCAGCCAGCAGATCAGGCGCCTCGAAGACTTACTGGGTGTAGAGCTCTTCGTAAGGGGACGGGGTCGGGTGCTGCTTACTCTCGAGGGTGAAAAGCTAATTGGCTATGCCATGGATATCGTTGCTTGCAATGACAAGATAGGCGGGCTGTTTGAGAAGGAAAAAAGAAGAGAAACAGTTGTACTGGGTATGCCTGAACATTTTTGTGAGCGTGTGCTTCCGCACATAATTTCTAATATGTCCATCCAATTTCCATCTACGCAGATAGTGGTAAAGGTCGCAAGGTCTGGCGCGTTATTGGAGGCCGTAAAGGGCGGTAAGATCGACCTGTGTCTGGTTATAGATGAACTGGATATCGCGAACGAGCCGCCTTGGCATACGTTATCGGTAAAATGGTTCGCTAGTGCGCAAGTCGGCATAGGCAATGATTTGGAAGATGTACCCTTAGTGTTGTTCAAACCCCCTTGTGGATTCCGCAGTTTGGCGATCAGGAGTTTGGAGGCGTGTGGACTCAAATGGCACTGCGTCTATGAGTCGGAGGACTTGATGTCGTTACGCTCTGCGGTGCAAGCGGGAGTGGGGGTGACGTTACTTCCTTATGTTGCACAAGTGGTGGGGCTGAGAAGCCTCGAGGGTGTCTCTGATCTGCCGAGGTTGCCCGAGTTTGCCGTGATGCTGAGGGAGCGAGCAGGTTGGAATCCTGGTTGTCGGCAGCAGATGCTGGACTTGATCCGCACGGCATGGGCTTCTGAGTATGTCGATGGCCCCCTTTGATTAAGGCCTGAAAACACAAACCCCGGCACCAGGCCGGGGTTTATGATGTCACCTCACAACCTTACTTCAACTTGGCAATCGCCGCATTGAGCGTGTTGCTTGGGCGCATGGCCTTGCTGGTCAGCTCTGGGTTCGGCGCGTAGTAGCCACCGATGTCCACTGGCTTGCCCTGTACAGCGTTGAGCTCGGCGACGATGGTCGCTTCGTTCGCGGTTAGGGTTTTTGCCAGTTCGCCAAACTGCGCTTGCAGTGCAGTGTCTTCGCTCTGGGCGGCCAGGGCTTGAGCCCAGTACAGCGCCAGGTAGAAGTGGCTGCCGCGGTTGTCGATGTTGCCGACTTTGCGCGATGGCGACTTGTTGTTGTCGAGGAACTGGCCGGTGGCCTGGTCCAGGGTCTTGGACAGTACCAGGGCTTTCGGGTTGTTGTACGTCACGCCCAAATGCTCAAGGGAAGCGGCCAGGGCCAGGAACTCGCCCAGGGAATCCCAGCGCAGGAAGTTCTCTTCCACCAGTTGCTGCACGTGCTTTGGAGCCGAACCGCCGGCGCCGGTTTCGAACAGGCCACCGCCGTTCATCAGCGGCACGATCGACAGCATCTTGGCGCTGGTGCCCAGTTCCATGATCGGGAACAGGTCGGTCAGGTAGTCGCGCAGTACGTTGCCGGTCACCGAGATGGTGTCCAGGCCCTTGCGGGTACGCTCCAGGGTGAACTTCATCGCGTCGACCGGCGACATGATGCGGATGTCCAGGCCTTCGGTGTTGTGGTCTTTCAGGTAAGCCTGAACTTTCTCGACCACGACGCCGTCGTGAGCACGCTTAGGGTCCAGCCAGAAAATAGCCGGGGTGTTGCTGGCGCGGGCACGGTTGACGGCCAGTTTGACCCAGTCCTGGATCGGCGCGTCTTTGGTCTGGCACATGCGGAAGATGTCGCCGGCTTCGACTTTCTGTTCCATCAGCAGGTTGCCCTTGCTGTCGGTGACGCGGACTACGCCGTCAGCCTTGATCTGGAAGGTCTTGTCGTGGGAGCCGTACTCTTCGGCTTTTTTCGCCATCAGGCCAACGTTCGGCACGCTGCCCATGGTGGTTGGGTCGAAGGCGCCATTGGCCTTGCAGTCTTCGATGACCGCTTGGTAGATAGTGGCGTAGCAGCGATCCGGGATCACGGCCTTGGTGTCGTGCAGCTGGCCGTCGGTGCCCCACATCTTGCCGGAGTCACGGATCATGGCCGGCATCGAGGCGTCGACGATGACGTCGCTCGGCACGTGCAGGTTGGTGATGCCTTTGTCGGAGTTGACCATCGCCAGGGAAGGGCGAGCCGCGTATACGGCCTGGATGTCAGCTTCGATCTGCGCTTGCTGGTCGGCCGGCAGGGCCTTGATACGAGCGTACAGGTCGCCGATGCCGTTGTTCAGGTTGAAGCCGATCTGCTCCAGCACGGTAGCGTGCTTGGTCAGGGCGTCTTTATAGAACTCGGCAACGATCTGGCCGAACATGATCGGGTCGGAGACCTTCATCATGGTGGCTTTCAGGTGAACCGACAGCAGCACGCCTTGCTTCTTGGCGTCTTCGATTTCAGCGGCGATGAACGCACGTAGGGCTTTCTTGCTCAGTACGGCGGTGTCGATGATTTCGCCGGCCTGTACCGAAGTCTTTTCTTTCAGGACAGTCGCGGTGCCGTCTTGAGCGATCAGCTCGATTTTGACAGCGTCAGCGGCTTCGATTTGCACGGCTTTTTCGCTGCCGTAGAAATCGCCACTGTTCATGTGGGCAATGTGCGACTTGGAGTCGGCAGCCCAGGCGCCCATCTTGTGCGGGTGCTTGCGTGCGTAATTCTTGACCGACAGCGGTGCGCGGCGGTCGGAGTTGCCTTCGCGCAGTACCGGGTTCACGGCGCTGCCCTTGACCTTGTCGTAACGTGCACGGGTTTCTTTTTCCGCGTCGGTGGTTACGGTTTCCGGGTAGTCCGGCAGGGCGTAGCCCTGGGCCTGCAGTTCCTTGATCGCGGCTTGCAGCTGCGGGGTCGAGGCGCTGATGTTAGGCAGCTTGATGATGTTGGCTTCAGGCGTAACGGCCAGGTCGCCCAGTTCGGCGAGGTGGTCCGGGATAGCCTTGGCGCCCAGTTGCTCGGGGAAGCTTGCGAGGATGCGCGCGGCGAGGGAGATGTCGCGGGTTTCCACGGCAATATCAGCGGAAGCGGTGAAGGCCTCTACGATAGGCAGCAGTGAATAGGTGGCGAGGGCCGGGGCTTCGTCGGTGAAGGTGTAGATGATCTTCGAGCGGGTGGGCATATTCGGATTAACTCTCTTCTTTGCTGAAAGCGTGCGCAGAAACTCGAGATGCGCCGGGTGGAGCGCGTTCGTTCAAAGTCATCCATGAGCGAAATGTCGAGGTTTCTTCGCGGTGATGTTGGGTTGCATCAGTCGAGCGTCAAGCGTTTGGACTATTGTAATAGTCCTGCTTTCTGGCTGAGGGCTTCTGTCTAGAGCGGTCAACCGTCGTGACTCTTTGGTCAGCGGCGGCATTATACATAGGTCGCTATGCTTACGCCGAGCCTTCATACAAAAGGTGTGTCGTCCATTGGTCTAAAGGTCGCAGGGCAGAGGTTGCTACCAAAGTCGCACGATGTGCTCAAGATTGGCGATTTTGCCTTTGCTTTCAGGCTTGTAGGCGACAAATTATGCTGTTTTCGATGCAAATGAGCATGGCGTGAGGTTTCAGTCGCCATTTATCTGGAGTAGGCTCGAACGCAGCCAGATGTTCAATCCATAGATGGAGTTCAGCATGGGATACAAGAAGATTCAGGTTCCGGCAGTCGGCGACAAAATCACCGTCAATGCAGACCATTCTCTCAATGTTCCTGACCAACCGATCATCCCTTATATAGAAGGTGACGGTATCGGCGTCGACATCAGTCCGGTGATGATCAAGGTAGTCGATGCAGCTGTTGAAAAGGCCTACGGCGGCAAGCGCAAAATCTCCTGGATGGAGGTATATGCCGGCGAAAAGGCGACTCAAGTCTACGACCAGGACACCTGGCTGCCCCAGGAAACCCTGGATGCGGTCAAGGATTACGTGGTTTCCATCAAGGGGCCGCTGACCACCCCTGTCGGCGGCGGCATCCGCTCGCTGAACGTGGCCCTGCGTCAGCAACTCGACCTTTATGTATGCCTGCGCCCGGTGCGTTGGTTCGAAGGCGTACCCAGCCCGGTCAAGAAGCCTGGCGATGTGGACATGACCATCTTCCGTGAAAACTCCGAAGACATTTACGCCGGGATCGAGTGGAAGGCCGGTTCGCCCGAGGCGATCAAGGTGATCAAGTTTCTCAAGGAAGAAATGGGCGTGACCAAGATCCGTTTCGACCAGGATTGCGGAATTGGCGTGAAGCCGGTCTCTAAAGAGGGGACCCAGCGTCTGGCGCGTAAAGCCCTGCAATATGTAGTGGATAACGACCGCGACTCGCTGACCATTGTGCACAAAGGCAACATCATGAAGTTCACCGAAGGGGCCTTCAAGGAGTGGGCCTATGAAGTGGCAGCTGAAGAATTTGGCGCGACGCTGCTGGATGGCGGCCCGTGGATGCAGTTCAAGAACCCCAAGACCGGCAAGAACGTGGTGGTCAAGGATGCGATTGCTGATGCCATGCTCCAGCAAATCCTGCTGCGTCCGGCCGAGTATGATGTGATCGCGACGCTTAACCTGAATGGTGATTACCTGTCTGACGCCTTGGCGGCGGAGGTGGGCGGTATCGGTATTGCGCCGGGCGCGAACCTGTCGGACACCGTGGCGATGTTCGAGGCGACCCACGGTACTGCGCCTAAATATGCGGGCAAGGATCAGGTGAATCCGGGATCGTTGATTTTGTCGGCCGAGATGATGCTGCGGCACATGGGTTGGACCGAGGCGGCGGATTTGATCATCAAGGGCACCAATGGCGCGATTTCGGCCAAGACGGTGACCTATGACTTCGAGCGTCTGATGGACGGTGCCACCCTGGTTTCTTCGTCTGGCTTCGGGGATGCGCTGATCTCGCATATGTAAGGCGACGGGGGGTAAAAAAACCGGCCATACCGTAAACGGAATGGCCGGTTTTTTATTGGGCGTCTATTCGGTAGCCGAATAGGCTAATTGCTCTTTTGAATTATGAGCGACTTTGGTTGTGCCGATGGTGACTGGCGCACTGATTTCGACTGCGTGCTTGCCTTTGGGCCCCTGAATAATGTCAAAGGAGACCGGCTGCCCCGCTTTCAGCGTTTTATAACCGTCCATTTTGATCGCTGAGTAATGCGCAAAAAGGTCTTCATCCTTGCCGTCTTCAATAATGAAGCCGTACCCTTTGGCATTGTTGAACCACTTGACCTTACCGCTTGCCATGCCCATATCCCTCTGCACCAGACTCCATCACTGGAGTATCATCCAGTTTATCCGTCCTAACCCGAATAAATAAGGTTGACTGCGCGGACCTTTTTTACCCACTGTGGGTTCTATTGGTTGTAACACCGTTTCGCCGATAGTCAAGGCGACCAGTCGGTCAGAGTTGAAATTCTGACAGGTCGCCCCCACCACTGTATTTGAACCACTGACGAACCTTTCTTTCCATGCATGCAAACAGCCAGATTCGACTAACATTCAATCAGGATCGACCGGATCAGGAACATGATGACGACGGTTCTGCAGGCATTGCTGTTCAGGAGGCCAAGCCTGCTTTACAGGCGCCGCCGATGTACAAGGTGGTTTTGTTCAATGATGACTACACACCGATGGATTTCGTGGTCGAAGTACTCGAGGTGTTTTTTAACCTGAACCGCGAGTTGGCGACCAAGGTAATGCTGGCCGTTCACACAGAAGGACGGGCAGTATGTGGAGTGTTTACCCGCGACATCGCCGAGACAAAGGCCATGCAGGTCAACCAGTACGCCAGGGAAAGCCAGCATCCGCTACTCTGTGAAATCGAGAAGGACGGTTAACGCCGACCACTTGGGTATGAGGTGAAGCTATGTTAAACCGCGAGCTCGAAGTCACCCTCAATCTTGCCTTCAAGGAGGCTCGTTCGAAGCGTCATGAATTCATGACCGTCGAACACCTGCTGTTGGCACTTTTGGACAATGAAGCTGCCGCCACCGTTTTGCGTGCGTGCGGCGCCAACCTCGACAAACTCAAGCATGACCTGCAGGAGTTTATCGACTCCACGACGCCACTTATTCCAGTCCACGATGAAGACCGTGAAACCCAGCCAACCCTGGGCTTCCAGCGGGTGCTCCAGCGTGCCGTGTTCCATGTTCAGAGCTCCGGTAAGCGTGAAGTCACAGGCGCCAATGTGCTTGTGGCGATTTTCAGCGAACAGGAAAGCCAGGCAGTGTTCCTGCTCAAACAGCAGAGCGTTGCCCGTATCGATGTCGTCAACTACATCGCCCACGGTATCTCCAAGGTGCCTGGGCACGGCGATCATTCCGAGGGTGAGCAGGATATGCAGGACGACGAGGGCGGTGAGTCTTCTTCTTCGGGCAATCCACTGGATGCCTATGCCAGCAACCTCAACGAACTGGCGCGCCAGGGGCGGATCGATCCGCTGGTGGGGCGTGAGCTTGAAGTTGAGCGCGTGGCGCAGATCCTTGCACGTCGTCGCAAGAACAACCCGTTGCTGGTGGGTGAGGCGGGCGTGGGTAAAACCGCGATTGCCGAAGGCCTGGCCAAGCGCATCGTGGACAACCAGGTGCCGGACCTGCTGGCCAACAGCGTCGTCTACTCCCTGGACCTCGGCGCGTTGCTCGCCGGGACCAAGTACCGTGGCGATTTCGAGAAGCGCTTCAAGGCGCTGCTCGGCGAGCTGAAAAAACGCCCGCAGGCGATCCTGTTCATCGACGAAATCCACACCATCATTGGCGCCGGTGCGGCGTCCGGTGGGGTGATGGACGCCTCCAACCTGCTCAAGCCGCTGCTGTCGTCGGGTGATATCCGTTGCATTGGTTCGACCACGTTCCAGGAGTTTCGCGGCATCTTCGAAAAAGACCGTGCCCTGGCGCGTCGCTTCCAGAAGGTCGACGTGTCCGAGCCTTCGGTTGAAGACACCATCGGCATCCTGCGTGGGCTTAAGGGGCGTTTCGAAGCGCACCATGGCATCGAGTACACCGATGAAGCCCTGCGTTCGGCGGCTGAGCTGGCGTCGCGCTACATCAACGACCGGCACATGCCGGACAAGGCCATCGACGTGATCGACGAGGCGGGTGCCTACCAGCGCCTGCAGCCGGTCGAGAAGCGTGTGAAGCGCATCGACGTGCCTCAGGTCGAGGACATCGTGGCGAAGATCGCACGCATTCCGCCTAAACACGTCAACAGTTCCGATAAGGAACTGCTGCGTAACCTGGAGCGTGACCTCAAGCTGACCGTGTTCGGTCAGGATGCGGCCATCGATGCGCTGTCCACCGCGATCAAGTTGTCGCGTGCGGGCCTCAAGTCGCCGGACAAGCCGGTTGGTTCGTTCCTGTTCGCTGGTCCGACCGGCGTCGGCAAGACCGAAGCGGCGCGGCAGTTGGCCAAGGCCATGGGCATTGAGCTGGTACGTTTCGACATGTCCGAGTACATGGAGCGCCACACCGTGTCGCGCCTGATCGGTGCGCCTCCGGGCTATGTCGGTTTCGACCAGGGCGGCCTGTTGACCGAGGCGATCACCAAGCAACCGCATTGCGTGCTGCTGCTCGATGAAATCGAGAAGGCTCACCCGGAAGTCTTCAACCTGCTGTTGCAGGTGATGGACCACGGCACCCTGACCGACAACAACGGGCGCAAGGCGGACTTCCGCAATGTGATCGTGATCATGACCACCAACGCCGGTGCCGAAACGGCCGCGCGGGCTTCGATCGGCTTCAGCCATCAGGATCACTCTTCCGATGCAATGGAAGTGATCAAGAAGAGCTTCACGCCGGAGTTCCGCAACCGTCTGGACACCATTATCCAGTTTGGTCGCCTCAGTCATGAGGTCATCAAAAGCGTGGTGGACAAGTTCCTCACCGAGCTTCAGGCGCAGTTGGAAGACAAGCGCGTGCAGTTGGATGTCACGGAAGCGGCGCGCAGTTGGATCGCCGAGGGTGGCTACGATGCGGCAATGGGTGCACGCCCAATGGCGCGTCTGATCCAGGACAAGATCAAGCGGCCATTGGCCGAAGAGATCCTGTTCGGCGAACTTTCCGACCATGGCGGCGTGGTGCATATCGACCTGAAGGATGGCGAGCTGACCTTCGAGTTCGAAACCACGGCTGAAATGGCCTGATCGATAGCTGCAATAAAGCAAAGGCGCCGAAAGGCGCCTTTTTGCTGTCTGTGGGGACTGTGGTGATTGTCAAATAGCGCACACACAAAAACGCCCGGCATAACCGGGCGTCTTGTATTGACTTGCTTAGCGAGCGCGGTAAGTGATGCGCCCTTTGCTCAAGTCATAGGGCGTCAGCTCGACGCGCACTTTGTCACCGGTAAGAATACGAATGTAGTTCTTGCGCATCTTGCCGGAGATATGCGCGGTTACGACGTGCCCATTTTCCAACTCCACACGAAACATGGTGTTGGGCAGGGTGTCGACGACAGTGCCTTCCATTTCGAAGCTGTCTTCTTTCGACATGCAGTAAAGCCCTCGGTATCCAGTGAATGGCCCGGTGCAACTGCGCCAGGCAAAAGCGGCGTGCATTGTGCCCGAAAAAGGGTGTTTAAGCCAAGGGGTTCTAGTTAAGCACGACCCATCTTTGATTAATCAGCAGTTCTATGGGCCGATATTGGGTCTTGTAGTTCATCTTTTTGCAGTTCTTGATCCAGTAGCCGAGGTACACCGCCTCCAGTTCCAGGCGCAGTGCTTCGCCGATTTGCCACAGGATTGCAAAGCGTCCCAGGCTGCGGCGCTCCTCGGCAGGCTCGTAGAAGGTGTAGACCGCCGACAGGCCGTTAGGCAGCAAATCGGTCACGGCCACTGCCACCAACCGGCCGTCGGCGCGAAATTCATAGAAGCGTGAAAAGGGCAGGTCGCGTACCAGGAACGTGGAGAATTGGTCGCGACTGGGCGGAAACATATCGCCGTCGGCGTGGCGCTCTTCGATGTAGCGCTGGTAAAGGTCGAAATACTCTTCGGTGAAGCGTGGCTTGGCCGGCATCACTGTCAGGTCGGCATTGCGCTTGAGGATGCGTTTCTGGTTACGGTCCGGCAGAAACTGCGCCACGGGAATACGTGCCGGGACGCAGGCATTACAGTTCTGGCAATGAGGCCGGTACAGATGATCGCCACTGCGCCGAAAGCCCATCTCCGACAGGTCGGCATACACATGCACGTCCATAGGCTGGCTGGGGTCGAGGAACAGTGTGGTGGCCTGCTCGTCGGGCAGATAGCTGCAAGAGTGGGGTTGAGTGGCATAAAACTTCAAACGCGCCAACTCGGTCATGATCAACCCTCGGATAAGCTTTGAAATAAGTGTAAGCCAGGAGCGCGGAAGTCGCCTAGGAAACCCACGGTCCAGCGCTGGGCTGATCCAGATGGTCGCGCAGGAAACCTGCGAAGTCGCTGCGGGATATGGCGCGGGCGCCCAGGCTGTGGAGGTGATCGTTGGGCATCTGGCAGTCGATCAATACAAAACCCCATTCCTGTAGCTGGCGGGTCAGCGTGGCAAAGCCGAACTTCGAGGCGTTGTCGGCGCGGCTGAACATGGACTCACCAAAAAACAGCTGGCCCATCGCCAAGCCATACAAGCCACCCACCAGTTTGCCGTCGTCCCACACCTCGACCGAATGCGCGTAGCCGCGCTGGTGCAACTCCAGGTAAGCGCTCTGGATGCTTTCGGTGATCCAGGTGCCGTCGGCATAGGCGCGCGGTGCTGCGCAGGCCTGGATGACGGCGGCAAAGTCCTGATCGAAGGTCACGGTGTAGCGCTGTTGGCGCAACAGCTTGCCCAGGCTGCGGGAGACATGCAGTTCGTCGGGGAATATGACGGTGCGCGGGTCGGGCGACCACCAGAGGATCGGCTGGCCCTCCGAAAACCACGGAAAGCAGCCATGGCGATAGGCGTGTACCAAGCGTTCCGCCGAAAGGTCGCCGCCGGCAGCCAGCAGGCCATTGGGTTCGCGCATGGCCTTGGCCAGGGGAGGGAATGTCAGTGAGTCGCGTTGTAACCAGGTCAGCATGGCATCCAGGCTTACGGAAGGGGAGGGGGTGGCAGGTATGACACCTGCTTGCGCAGTGCTGATTATTGTCGACATGGCGCCATCGGGCCAGCCCGAATCGGCTATCGAGGTGGATTAGCGTGAGCAGGTGTTTCTGCAACTCTGCCTCGGCGGCGTGGTCGTAATCGGGTCTGTGCCATGCAGGCCATTTGCCAAGCTTGCCTGGATTGATAAAAACAGCGCATAAGCCTTTGTCAGCAAAGACAATGCATGCTCAAATTGAACATGTTGTGACACTAAATTGGCTATGCTGCCGAGTGAAGGGCAGGGGCGTGGCATCGCCGGCACAAACCCGTACAATGCGGGCATTGTGGCGCTTTCGTCATTTCATCCAGCAAGCGCCCAATGTTAAAAGTAGATTCAACGACGCACGTTCATTTTTCAGCTGCTCGGATTGGGCAGTATTTGCAGTCATTCAACAGATGGACGCGCTAAAGGCGCAGGAAAAGACCCGTTTTGAAGAAATCCGCCGCAACACCTAAAGCAGCAGTCGTGCCGGCCTGGCGCCAGCACCTGCATTATCGCCTCAAGGAAGGCGCGCTGATCGCCATCGGCGCCCTGTGCCTGTTCCTGATGATGGCCTTGCTCACATACGGCAAGGACGATCCGGGCTGGAGCCACAATAGCAAGATCGAAGACGTGCAGAACTTCGGTGGGCCTGCCGGTTCCTACAGCGCCGATATCCTGTTCATGGTGCTGGGTTACTTCGCCTATATCTTCCCGTTGCTGCTGGCGATCAAGACCTGGCAGATCTTCCGCCAGCGTCATGAGCCGTGGCAGTGGAGCGGTTGGTTGTTCTCCTGGCGTCTGATTGGCCTGGTGTTTCTGGTGCTGTCCGGCGCGGCGCTGGCGCATATCCATTTTCATGCACCGACCGGCTTGCCGGCGGGCGCGGGCGGGGCGTTGGGCGAAAGCCTGGGTGATCTGGCACGCAGGACCCTGAACATCCAGGGCAGCACCCTGATGTTCATTGCCTTGTTCCTGTTCGGTCTCACCGTGTTCACCGACCTGTCGTGGTTCAAGGTGATGGACGTGACCGGCAAGATCACCCTCGACCTGCTGGAGCTGTTCCAGGGCGCCGCCAACCGCTGGTGGGCGGCTCGTGTCGACCGCAAGCGCATGGTTGCCCAACTGCGTGAGGTGGACACCCGCGTCAACGAAGTGGTGGCCCCGACCACGCCGGACCGGCGCGAACAGGCCAAGGTCAAGGAGCGCCTCATTGAGCGCGAGCAGGCCCTGAGCAAACACATGTCGGACCGCGAGAAGCAGGTGCCGCCGGTGATCGCCCCGGCACCGCCCAAGGCTCCTGAGCCCAGCCATCGTGTACAGAAAGAGAAACAGGCGCCGCTGTTCGTCGACAGTGCCGTCGAAGGCACCTTGCCGCCGATCTCGATCCTCGACCCGGCCGAAAAGAAACAACTCAACTATTCCCCGGAATCCCTGGCGGCCGTCGGCCACCTGCTGGAAATCAAGCTCAAGGAGTTCGGCGTCGAGGTGTCGGTGGACTCGATCCATCCCGGCCCGGTGATTACCCGTTACGAAATCCAGCCGGCCGCCGGCGTCAAGGTCAGCCGTATTTCCAACCTGGCGAAGGACTTGGCCCGTTCTCTGGCCGTGACCAGCGTGCGCGTGGTGGAAGTCATCCCCGGCAAGACCACCGTGGGTATCGAGATTCCCAACGAAGACCGCCAGATCGTGCGCTTCTCCGAGGTGCTGTCGACCCCGGAATACGACAACTTCAAATCGCCGGTCACCCTGGCCCTAGGCCACGACATCGGCGGCAAGCCGGTGATCACCGACCTGGCGAAGATGCCTCACCTGCTGGTGGCCGGTACCACCGGTTCCGGTAAGTCGGTGGGTGTGAACGCGATGATCCTGTCGATCCTGTTCAAGTCCGGCCCGGAAGACGCCAAGCTGATCATGATCGACCCGAAGATGTTGGAACTGTCGATCTACGAAGGCATTCCGCATTTGCTGTGCCCGGTGGTCACCGACATGAAGGACGCCGCCAACGCCCTGCGCTGGAGCGTGGCCGAGATGGAGCGCCGCTACAAACTGATGGCGAAGATGGGCGTGCGTAACCTGTCGGGCTTCAACGCCAAGATCAAGGAAGCCCAAGAGCGTGGCGAGACCATTGATGACCCGCTGTACAAGCGCGAAAGCATCCATGACGAAGCACCGAAGCTGACCAAGCTGCCGACCATCGTGGTGGTGGTCGACGAATTTGCCGACATGATGATGATCGTCGGCAAGAAGGTCGAAGAACTGATCGCACGTATTGCCCAGAAAGCCCGTGCCGCCGGTATCCACTTGATCCTCGCCACCCAGCGTCCATCGGTGGACGTGATCACGGGGTTGATCAAGGCCAACATTCCTACGCGAATGGCGTTCCAGGTATCGAGCAAGATCGACTCGCGGACCATCATCGATCAGGGCGGCGCCGAACAACTGCTCGGCCACGGTGACATGCTCTACATGCCACCGGGCACCAGCCTGCCGATCCGGGTCCACGGCGCCTTCGTGTCCGATGATGAAGTGCACCGTGTCGTTGAAGCCTGGAAACTGCGTGGCGCACCCGAGTACAACGACGACATCCTTAACGGCGTCGAAGAAGCCGGCAGCGGCTTTGAAAACGGCGGCGGCGGTGGTGACGACGATGCTGAAACTGACGCGCTGTACGACGAGGCCGTGGCCTTCGTGCTGGAAAGCCGTCGCGCGTCGATTTCCGCGGTGCAACGTAAATTGAAAATCGGCTACAACCGCGCCGCCCGCATGATCGAAGCCATGGAAATGGCCGGCGTCGTGACCGCAATGAACACCAACGGCTCGCGTGAAGTCATCGCCCCCGGGCAGATGCGCGACTGATCCCGTGCCGCGTGGCAACACGCGGCACGCCCTGAACACTCAATGAGGACTCCCATGCGCCTTATCCGCATGCTGTTGTTGCCAGCTCTGGCCCTGACCGCTGTTTCGGCCCACGCTGACCCGGCTTCCGTGGCCAGCCTGAAGAACCTTTTGGACAAATCCCAGACCCTGACCGCGCGCTTCTCCCAGCTGACCCTGGATGCCGGCGGCACCCAGTTGCAGGAAACCGCAGGCGAAATGGCCGTGCAGCGTCCTGGCCTGTTCTACTGGCACACCGAAGGCAAGGCTGAGCAGACCATCGTGTCTGATGGCCAGAAGGTCACCCTGTGGGACCCGGACCTGGAACAAGCCACCATCAAGAAGCTCGACCCGCGCCTGAACCAGACTCCGGCGCTGCTGCTGTCGGGTGATGTGTCGAAGATCAATGACAGCTTCGACATCACCTCCAAGCAAACCAGCAACGTGATCGAGTTCACCCTCAAGCCGAAATCCAAGGACACGCTGTTCGACACGCTGTCCCTGTCGTTTGGCAATGGCGTGATCAACAACATGCGCCTGGTCGACAGCGTCGGCCAACGCACCGACATCCTGTTTTCCGGGGTCAAGGCCAACCAGCCGGTGCCTGCCTCCAAGTTCAAGTTCGACATCCCCAAGGGTGCCGATGTGATTCAGGAATAAATCGCTGCCCATGGACCTGTTTCGAAGTGACCCGATTGCCCAGCCCCTGGCCGCGCGCTTGCGTTCGACCAACCTGGATGAGTACGTCGGTCAGGAACACCTGCTCGCTCGCGGCAAGCCGTTGCGCGAAGCCCTGGAGCAGGGTGCGCTGCACTCGATGATTTTCTGGGGGCCGCCGGGGGTGGGCAAGACTACCCTGGCGCGGCTGCTGGCGAAGGTCTCGGATGCGCACTTCGAAACGGTCTCGGCGGTATTGGCGGGGGTCAAGGAGATCCGCCAGGCGGTGGAAGTCGCCAAGCAGCAGGCCGGGCAGTATGGCAAGCGCACCATCCTGTTTGTCGATGAAGTGCACCGCTTCAACAAGTCGCAGCAGGATGCGTTCCTGCCTTATGTGGAAGACGGCACGCTGATTTTTATCGGCGCCACCACGGAAAACCCTTCGTTTGAATTGAACAACGCCTTGCTGTCGCGGGCGCGGGTCTATGTGCTCAAAAGCCTGGACGAAGCAGCGATGCAGAAGCTGCTGCACCGCGCCCTGAGTGAAGACAAAGGGCTGGGCAAGCGGCAACTGAGTGTGAGCGAAGAGGGCTTCAAGATTCTGCTCACCGCCGCCGATGGCGATGGGCGCCGCTTTCTCAACCTGGTGGAGAACGCGTCCGACCTGGCCGAAGACGGCAGCGAGATTGGCGTCGACCTCCTGCAAAGCCTGCTCGGCGACACGCGCCGGCGCTTCGACAAGGGCGGCGAAGCCTTCTACGACCAGATTTCGGCGCTGCATAAATCCGTGCGCGGCTCCAACCCGGACGGCGCGCTGTACTGGTTCGCGCGCATGATCGACGGCGGCTGCGACCCGCTGTACCTCGCCCGCCGTGTGGTGCGCATGGCCAGCGAAGACATCGGCAACGCCGACCCGCGTGCCTTGAGCCTGTGCCTCGCCGCCTGGGATGTGCAGGAGCGCCTCGGCAGCCCGGAAGGCGAGTTGGCGGTGGCCCAGGCCATCACCTACCTGGCCTGTGCGCCGAAAAGCAACGCGGTGTACATGGGCTTCAAGTCGGCCCTGCGCGCTGCCGCCGAATACGGCTCCCTCGAAGTGCCGATGCACCTGCGCAACGCGCCGACCAAGCTGATGAAACAGTTAGGCTACGGAGATGAATACCGCTACGCCCACGATGAACCGGACGCCTATGCGGCCGGTGAAGACTACTTCCCCGATGACCTTGAGCCACTCCCGCTCTATCAGCCGGTGCCCCGTGGCCTGGAGCTGAAGATCGGCGAAAAGCTCAATCATCTCGCCCAACTCGATCGACTCAGCCCCAGACAGCGGAGAAAGTAGTGTTCAAGACGATTCTTGCCGTGTCCGCAGCCGGCATCGCTGGTACATTATTGCGTTTCGCCGCTGGCACATGGGTCAGCGCCAACTGGCCGAAGCATTTTTATGCGGCGACCCTGGCGGTCAACCTGGTCGGTTGCCTGATCATCGGGCTTTTGTACGGCTGGTTCCTGTTGCGCCCGGAAGTACCGATTGAAATTCGCGCCGGCTTGATTGTCGGCTTTGTAGGCGGTCTGACGACCTTTTCATCCTTTTCACTGGATACGCTGCGCCTGCTGGAAAGCGGGCAGGCCCTGATAGCCTTCGGGTACTTGGGCATCAGCGTGTTCGGCGGGCTGCTCGCCACCTGGGCCGGCCTGTCCTTGACCAAACTTTGATAAACGAGAGACCGACATGCTCGATTCCAAACTGTTACGTAGCAACCTTCAGGACGTAGCGGACCGCCTGGCATCCCGTGGCTTTGCCTTGGATGTTGCGCGCATCGAAGCGCTGGAAGAACAGCGCAAGACCGTCCAGACCCGCACCGAAGCACTGCAGGCTGAGCGTAATGCGCGTTCCAAATCCATCGGTCAGGCCAAGCAGCGCGGCGAAGACATCGCCCCGCTGATGGCGGATGTCGAGCGTATGGGCACCGAGCTGTCCGACGGCAAGGTCGAGCTGGACAAGATCCAGACCGAGCTGGATTCGATCCTGCTGGGCATCCCCAACATCCCGCATGAGTCGGTACCGATTGGCGAAGACGAAGACGGCAACGTCGAAGTACGTCGCTGGGGCACGCCAGCCGCGTTTGATTTCGAGATCAAGGACCACGTTGCCCTGGGCGAATTGACTGGCGGCCTGGATTTCGAAACTGCCGCCAAGATGTCCGGCGCGCGTTTTGCCTTGCTGCGCGGCCCGATCGCGCGCATGCACCGTGCCCTGGCGCAGTTCATGATCAACCTGCACACCGGCGAACATGGTTACGAAGAAGCCTACACCCCATACCTGGTGCAGGCGCCGGCGCTGATGGGCACCAGCCAGTTGCCGAAGTTCGAAGAAGACCTGTTCAAGATCAGCCGCGACGGCGAAGCCGACCTGTACCTGATCCCGACCGCTGAAGTGTCGCTGACCAACATCGTGTCTGGTGAGATCCTCGACGCTAAAGAGCTGCCGTTGAAGTTCGTGGCCCACAGCCCGTGCTTCCGCAGCGAAGCCGGTGCCTCGGGTCGTGACACCCGCGGCATGATCCGCCAGCACCAGTTCGACAAGGTCGAGATGGTACAGGTGGTCGAGCCGTCGACTTCCATGGAAGCCCTGGAAGGCCTGACCGCCAACGCCGAACGCGTCCTGCAACTGCTGGAGCTGCCGTACCGGGTGCTGGCGCTGTGCACTGGCGACATGGGCTTCAGCGCCGTGAAGACCTACGACCTCGAAGTGTGGGTGCCGAGCCAGGACAAATACCGCGAGATTTCGTCGTGCTCCAACTGCGGTGATTTCCAGGCCCGTCGCATGCAAGCGCGTTTCCGTAACCCGGAAACCGGCAAGCCCGAGCTGGTGCACACCCTCAACGGTTCCGGTTTGGCCGTAGGTCGTACTCTGGTGGCGGTGCTGGAAAACTACCAGCAGGCGGACGGTTCGATCCGCGTACCGGAAGTGCTCAAGCCTTACATGGCGGGCGTCGAGGTCATCCGCTAAATGGAATTTCTGCCGCTGTTTCATAACCTGCGCGGCAGTCGTGTGTTGGTCGTCGGTGGCGGGGAGATTGCCTTGCGCAAATCCCGGCTGCTGGCCGATGCCGGTGCGTTGCTGCGGGTGGTTGCTCCCCAGATCGAGGACCAGTTGCGTGAACTGGTACTGGGCAGTGGCGGGGAACTGATTTTGCGTGGTTATCAGGAGGCGGACCTCGACGGCTGCACCCTGATCATCGCGGCCACGGACGATGAGCCGTTGAACGCGCAAGTGTCCAGCGATGCCAAGCGTCGTTGCGTGCCGGTCAACGTGGTGGATGCACCGGCCTTGTGCAGCGTGATCTTCCCCGCGATTGTCGACCGTTCACCTTTGGTGATCGCGGTGTCCAGCGGCGGCGATGCGCCGGTGCTGGCGCGCCTGATCCGCGCCAAGCTGGAAACCTGGATTCCGTCTACTTACGGCCAGTTGGCCGGGTTGGCGGCGCGGTTTCGTGCTCAGGTCAAAGGTTTGTACCCGGATGTGCAGCAGCGCCGCGCATTTTGGGAAGACGTGTTCCAGGGCCCGATTGCCGACCGTCAATTGGCCGGGCAGGGTGCTGAAGCCGAGCGCCTGTTGATCGAAAAGGTCAACGGCGCGCCGCCGAATGCACCCGGCGAAGTCTACTTGGTGGGCGCAGGCCCGGGTGATCCGGACCTCCTGACCTTCCGTGCACTGCGGCTGATGCAGCAAGCCGATGTGGTGCTGTATGACCGCCTCGTAGCCCCCGCGATTCTCGAACTGTGCCGCCGTGACGCCGAACGTGTATACGTCGGCAAACGCCGCGCCGACCACGCCGTGCCGCAAGACCAGATCAACCAGCAACTGGTGGACCTGGCCAAGCAAGGCAAGCGCGTGCTGCGCCTCAAGGGTGGCGATCCGTTCATCTTTGGACGGGGTGGCGAAGAGATCGAGGAATTGGCGGCCCACGGCATCCCGTTCCAGGTGGTGCCGGGGATCACGGCGGCCAGCGGTTGCGCGGCGTATGCCGGGATTCCGTTGACTCACCGAGACTATGCGCAGTCCGTACGTTTCATTACCGGGCATTTAAAGGACGGGACGTCGGACCTGCCCTGGGATGACCTGGTGGGGCCCTCGCAGACCCTGGTGTTCTATATGGGTTTGATTGGTTTGCCGATCATCTGCGAACAGCTGATCAAGCATGGCCGAGCATCGGATACCCCTGCAGCGTTGATCCAGCAGGGCACCACGTCCAACCAGCGCGTGTTTACCGGCACGCTTGCGGACCTGCCGCGCATGGTGGCGGAGCATGAAGTGCATGCGCCGACACTGGTGATCGTCGGTGAGGTGGTGGTGTTGCGCGAGAAGCTCAAGTGGTTTGAAGGCGCACAGTCCCAAGTTTGACAACGCTACTGTGGCTGGTGGGCTTGCTGTGGTGAGCTGTCTTTCTGTGGTGAGCGGGCTTG
>NZ_JACART010000036.1:8797-9036 GCF_013386445.1 Pseudomonas sp. P7759 | reverse complement strand
CGGCGGCCTGGTAGCCGACCGGTTTCTGGAAGCCGCTCTCGGTCCAAATGTGGGAGCGGGCTTGCTCGCGAAGGCGGCGTGTCAGCGATTACATCTCTAACTGATCCACCGCCTTCGCGAGCAAGCCCGCTCCCACAATTTAGATCTCCTATATCAGGCATATATCAACCTGCTCTGGCTCTGGCTCTGGCTCTGGCTTTGTTTTTGATTTTGATCTTAGGCGGCCCCCCAAATCACTG
>NZ_JACART010000036.1:0-8774 GCF_013386445.1 Pseudomonas sp. P7759 | reverse complement strand
TGTTGGGGCAAGAGCCCTTTTGGTTACTTTTGGCTGGGCCGGCATTCCGGGCTCTTTTCCAAAAGTGACCCGCTGTAAGAGCGGAACCAATAGCAGCCGTTACCGCATAAACGGATATGCCCCCGCATAGACCAACAAATAATTTCCAACCCCAATGGCTTTTTTCTCCCCGCCCAAGGTCCACATCCTCCAAGCACCCTTGAATCAGGAGATTCCCGCAATGACCACCCCCAAAGCCCTGTTGATCCTCCACGGCAAGCAAGCCCTCAACGAGGACGTACGCTCTGCCGTGCAGGCCCGACGCAAGCAGGGCGGCGAGTTGGCGGTGCGGGTCACATGGGAAGGCGGCGACGCCCAACGCCTGGTCAACGAAGCCCTGGCCGACGGCTACACCCACATCATCGCCGGCGGCGGCGACGGCACCTTGCGCGACGTCGCCGAAGCCATGGCCCAGACCAAGACCGACGCCAGCCTGGTACTGATGCCCCTGGGCACCGCCAACGACTTCGCCAAGGCCGCCGGCGTGCCGCTTGAACCCGCCCAGGCCCTGGCGCTGCTGGATGTACCGCCAAGGGCCATCGACCTCGGCCAGGTCGGCGGGCAAATCTTCCTCAACATGGCCACCGGCGGTTTCGGCAGCCAAGTCACCGCCAACACCTCGGAAGATCTGAAAAAAGTCCTGGGCGGCGCCGCCTACCTGTTCACCGGCCTGACCCGTTTCAGCGAGCTGAAGGCTGCCTACGCCGAACTCGATGGCCCCGATTTCCACTGGAAAGGCGAGCTGCTCGCCCTGGGCATCGGCAACGGTCGCCAAGCAGGCGGCGGCCATGAGCTATGTCCAGGCGCCATGGCCGATGATGGCTTGCTGGATGTCAGCATCCTGCCCGCGCCTCAGGAGGTGGTCGGTACCTTGCGTGAGTTGATGAACAACGGCTGGGGCCTGGACACCATGTTCGTTCGTGCGCGCCTGCCGTGGGTGAATATCAAGGTCGCACAGGGCCTTTACATCAACCTGGATGGCGAACCGCTGGAGGGCGATGACCTGCACTTCGAGGCCCTGCCCAAGGCCTTGCGCGTGCACTTGCCGGTGGATTCGCCGTTAGTCGTCCAGGCTGATGATCTGCTCGCGCACCGCGAATAACACCAGGCCGGCCACGTCGAAAATCTGCAGGCGTTTCATGATTTGCGAGCGGTGCGCTTCCACGGTCTTGATGCTCAAGCCCAAGCCGTGGGCGATTTCCCGGGTGGACTTGCCGCGCACAATCAACCGCAGGATCTCCAACTGCCGCGCCGTAAGGTTGTGGCTGTGGCCAGCCGGGGTGGTGGGGCCCTGGTTGCGTACCAGCGCCTGATTGATCACCGTGTGGGCAATCGCCGGGCTCAGGTAGCGCTCGTTGTTGCGCAGGGCCAGCAGCGCGTGTTCCAGCTCGTTGGCGGTGGTGTCCTTGAGCAGGTAGCCATGGGCGCCGGATTCGAGCGCGCACATGATCAGTTCCGGGTCGGTGTGCATCGACAGGATCAGCACGCGGCTCTTGGGGTAGGCGCGCTTGAGTTGTTGCAAGGCATCCAGCCCACCGGTGTGTTTCATCGACAGGTCCAGCAGCACGATATCGGGCAGCAGGGCGCTGAACTGCTCCAGCAACTGTGCGCCATCGCTGGCCTCACCGACCACCGTGTAGCCGCGAATGTCCTGGACCAGCGCGCGTACGCCGGCCCGGATCAGAGCATGGTCATCCACCAGGAGTAATGTGCAGGTCACTCGAGAACCTTAGGGGAGCTGGCCCGTTCGAGGGCGCGGGGCGCCCAGGGGAAAAGCGCGTCGATCCGTGTCCCTTTGCCTGGCTGGCTGTTGACGGATAACGAACCGCCAAGTTGATCAATCCGCTCTGACATGCCGGCCATGCCCCGCTGGCCTTCCAGGCCCGGGTTGATGGCCGGCGAAAAACCCTGGCCGTCATCGCAGATACTCAGCGACAGGCCCTCGGGCAGGCGTTGCAGGCGTACCAACAGATTGCGCGCCTGGGCGTGGCGTAGCATGTTGGTCACCGCTTCCTGGGTGATGCGAAAGGCCGCAACGGCCATTTCTTCCGGGATGCCGGTCAGCCGCTGTTGGCATTCCAGGCTCCAGTGAATCGGGGTGTTTTCCAGGGTCTTGAGCAGGTGCGCGCGCAGGCTGGCTTCCAGGCCCAGGCTGGCCAGCTGGCGAGGGTTGAGGATGGCCGAGACGTCACGCACCTTGGCCAGGGTTTCATTCAGGGTGTTGCACAGCACTGTGCACTGGCTTTGCAGGTCTTCGGGCAGGCGGCGCTTGAGCCATTCACTTTGCAGCTTGGCGGCGGTGAGCAACTGGCCGATATCGTCATGCAGCTCGCGGCTCAGGCGGTGGCGTTCGTTTTCCTGCACTTGCAGCAGGCGATCGGCCAGTTCCTGGGGTTGGAACTTGATGGATTTGCGCGAGTGCCACTGTTGCAGGCCAACCACCACCAGCGTGGCCAGGTTGAGCAGCACCAGCAGCGGCAGGGCGGCGGAAAAACTATAGGCCCACAGGCTCAGCAGCAGCGAGCCAAGGCACAGGGCGAGGATCA
Organism: Pseudomonas sp. P7759; assembly: GCF_013386445.1. NCBI lineage: Bacteria > Pseudomonadati > Pseudomonadota > Gammaproteobacteria > Pseudomonadales > Pseudomonadaceae > Pseudomonas > Pseudomonas sp. P7759. The sequence goes on along the minus strand of NZ_JACART010000036.1, from coordinate 6,189 downwards.
AACGGCGTGCATTGCTGCGGGACGCGGACCTTGCGATGAGTGTCTTGAGGTTGGCGTACATAGCGGATGGAGCCAATGAAGGTTCGCTGCGGGAAGTCCGGTCACGGCGGCTGACAGGGCTTTGTTTGGAATGCGTTATCGAATCGTTTTTATGCATGATGAAGTTGAGTCACTTCGAGCGGGGCATAGTACCACCACTATTACCGTTGGTCGCCTGGTGCTGTGTTCGACTGGGTTATTAGCCGCGCAAATGCTCCGGGCGGTATTCCCAGAGTTCATGGAGTGGGTAGTTATATTATTTCTGTTCGGTTGTATCGTTATTACCGTTAATGGCTAATTGATATCTTTGCCTGCGTGATTCAATTCCACTGGATGAGTCGTTTTCAGATAACTTCTGATTTAAATGCGACCTGATATCCGCTCAAGACACGTGATGCACCCGCTGCTGCGGTTTAAAGGCGAAGTCTTTCTGCGGAATATGCAGTGTCACTGTGGCGATCAATGTCGTTTGCTCCGCTTCATCCAATGCCAGTTGGCCTGTCTTTACATCAATCAACTCCAACTGCCAGGCCAGTAACTTCAGGCATTCTTCCAAGGCGTCCAAGGCTTGATCATGCAGTTGCAGCGGGCTTTCGGCATTGGCGATCAGGTACTGGATGTGCCGCGAGAATTCGCTGATGGCCTGCAGGGCAAGGCAATCGGCTCTTTCGGCGAGCTTGATCAGGCTGATTTTCATGCAGTCGATAGCGTCACTGTCGTTTCGGATCAAATGCAGGTGGCTCAGGCACTCTTCCGATTTGATCAGCAGCTTTTCAGCTTCCTGAAGGAATTCGGGAAGTGCAAGTTGCCACTCGTTACCGTCGTTCATCATGCAAGTCTCCACAACATAAGGTCGGGTGATGAGATGTCGCACCGGGTGAATGGCTTAAAACTAGCGCTGAAATATGACTGGAATCTGTAGGTCGCTTCTGAATAATCAGTAGGAAGCTTATTAGAGTGACGGCGACGGCTGTGCGCGGCCCTCATGAGCGGGGTCAATTGCACACCTTCAATTGCCGACAGTTGAATGTCTGGAAGGCCCGTGGGCCGAGGGCTTGGGATGGCAAACAAAAGCCTGACTCCATTCATGCATTGAGAATGGCGTCACATTAATGGCTATTAGATATTGCGAATATCAGGTTGGGCCTGATTGTGCGTAGGGGAATCCCTTACATGGCGGAACCTTGCGTCGAATTGAATGTCGCGCAACGTCGCTGTACCCCTGTCTGGAGAGGCCAGCGCAGTAAACCATGATGTCAGTGTGACATCAATGAATTTACGTGGCATTTTACACGGGTCAAGGTCTGGCGCTTGCCGCCGATAACAAGCCTTAAGTGAGCTGCACAATCCCTTAGCGCATCAGGAGCTTTTAATGGCCGGCATTCTCGACACGGTAGATCAACGCACGCAACTGGTGGGTGAGAATCGCCTGGAGATCCTCATGTTCCGCCTGTTCGGGCGTCAGCTGTTCGCGATCAACGTGTTCAAAGTGCAGGAAGTGCTGCAACTGCCCAAGCTGACCTTGATGCCGCAGCGCCATCCGTTCGTGTGCGGCGTGGTCAACCTGCGGGGCCAGACCCTGCCGGTGATCGACCTGTCCCAGGCCATCGGCATGCGCCCACTGGTGCCGGGCCCCAACAGCACCATTATCGTCACCGAGTACAACCGCTCGGTGCAGGCGTTCCTGGTGGGCGGCGTGGACCGCATCGTCAACATGAACTGGGAAGCCATCCTGCCGCCACCGACCAGCGCCGGTCGCCAGCATTACCTCACGGCCATCAGCAAGGTCGATGACCAGTTGGTGGAAATCATCGACGTGGAAAAAGTCCTGGCCGAGATCGTGCCGTACAACGCCAAGGTTTCCCGGGAAAAACTCGAAGACCCGGTGCTGGAGCGTGCCCGTGGCCGTGAGGTCCTGCTGGTGGATGACTCCAATGTGGCCCTCTCGCAACTGCGCGACACCCTCGGTCAACTGGGCGTGAAGATGCACATCGCCAGCGACGGCCTCAAGGCACTGAACATGCTCAAGGCCTGGGCCGACAGTGGCCAGGTGATGACCGACAAGCTGCTGATGATCTTCACCGACGCCGAAATGCCCGAGATGGACGGCTACCGCCTCACCACCGAGATCCGCAACGACCCGCGCCTGCGTGGCCTGTATGTGGTGCTGCACACCTCGTTGTCGGGCAGCTTCAACGACTCGATGGTGAAGAAGGTCGGTTGCGACAACTTCCTGTCCAAATTCCAGCCCGACAAGCTGGTGGATGTGGTGCGTCAGCGTCTGATGCTGGACGAAGTGCCCGCTTGACCTTAGGGTGATGGCTTTGCCCCTCAGGAATGCAGGCCCATGCTTCGTCTCAGCGCGTTGTACCGTTACCCCTTGAAGTCCGGCAAGGCCGAAATCCTGCAACAGGTCGGCCTGGATAAGCTCGGGGTGGACGGGGACCGACGCTGGATGCTGGTGGATGAAGGCAGTGGGCGTTTCCTCACGCAGCGTGCGGTGGCGAAGATGAGCCAACTGTCGGCGCTGTGGAACAGCAGCGGCGGCCTCACCCTGAGTTCGCCGGGCTACACGCCGCTGGATGTGGCGCTGCCCGGCAACGACGCCGAGTTGCGTGGCGTGACCATCTGGCGCGACACCTTGCGCGTGCCCGATGCGGGCGACGCAGCGGCGGATTGGGTCAGCGACTTTATTGGCAAACCGACGCGCCTGGTGCAGATCCCCGTCGAGCGTGCCCGCACCACCCAGGCCGGTTACGGCAAGGATGACGACCAGGTCGCGTTTGCCGACGGTTACCCGCTGCTGGTGATCAGCCAGGCGTCGCTGGACGACCTTTCCCAACGCATCGGCCGCCCCATGGAAATGTTGCGTTTTCGTCCCAACCTGGTCATCGAGGGCAGTGAAGCTTTCGCCGAAGATGGCTGGAAACGCCTGCGTATCGGCGACGTGGAGTTCCGCGCGGTCAAGCCGTGCTCGCGCTGCATCCTCACCACCATCGACCCGCAAACCGGCGAGCGCAGCGTTGACCGCGAACCCTTCGCCACGCTGGAGGCTTACCGCAAGACTGAAGACGGCGCGATTTTCGGCCAGAACCTGGTCAACGATGGCATTGGCCGCCTGGAAGTCGGGATGCCGGTGACGATCCTTGAATAGTTTTCTTCACGCATAAAAAATGCCCGTCTCCTGCGAGACGGGCATTTTTTTGCTGCCGGGAAACCCTTAGCCGCGGTATTCGCACAGGTAAGCGGTGTCCACGGCGACCTTCAGCTGGAACTTGCTGTTGGCCGGCACGTTGAACTGGCTGCCGGCGGCGAAGGTTTCCCACTCGCTGGCATCCGGCAGTTTGACGGTCAGGGCGCCGGACACCACGTGCATGATTTCACGCTGGGCGGTGCCAAACTCGTATTCGCCGGGGGCCATGACGCCGATGGTCGCCGGACCTTCTGCGGTGCCGAAAGCGATCGACTTGACGGTGCCGTCGAAGTACTCGTTGACTTTAAACATGGGCGATTCCTCGGAAAAGGGTCTGGAAAGGTCGGCCAGTATGCCCAAGGGCAGGGAAGCTGCCTAGACCGGCAATATCAGCGGCAGCAGGCGCGCCGTATTGCGTGCATCCTCCAGCGCCCGATGTTGCTGGCCATGGAACTGCATCCCCGCCAATTGCAGGGCGCCATTGAGCCCCAGGGGCTTGTCCAGGCGCCGAGCCTTGGCGAAGCGCTGCTTGAGGTTCACATGAGGCGTGGTGGCGAGCGCGCTGGCCAGGCCATGGCGCTGCCATTCCAGTTCCAGCTGCCGGCGATCGTAGTCGCCCCAGCTGGCCCAGCCTTCCAGGCGCGGCTGATGCTGGCCCAGCCAGCGTTCGAACGCCGGCCACACTTCGGTAATCGGCGCCGCACCGTCGATGTTGGCCTGGGTGATGTGGGTCAGTTGGCGGCAAAAGGGCGTCAGCAATGGCCGGCGCAGCGGCCGCACAAAGCGCTGGAAGTGGTCCAGCTCGCGGCCCTGGCGGTTGACCAGGCTCGCGCCGATCTCGATGACTTCCATCTCCGTCACGGGCCAGCCGCCTTCATCCGTTGTGGCTTCAAGGTCAATAATCAGCCAATGAGGCATCGTGCAGGTTCCCGTACTCTTCCCTTTCTGTTGGGGATAGAGCGTAGCCCGGCCCTGTAGTTCCGCCTAGGGGTCAGACGATCTCCAGCAGAACCTGACGATTGCGCACCTGATCACCGGCAATCACTTGCACGCCTTTGATCACGCCGTCGATACCGGCCGTCAGCGGATGCTCCATTTTCATGGCTTCGAGCACCAGCAGCAGTTGGCCTTTGGTCACGCTGTCGCCGGCACTGACCCGCACATCGACAATTGCACCGTCCATCGGCGCCTTGACCGTGCCGCTGCGGGCGTCGGCCTGGCGGTTGGCGACTTGCTGGGTGCAGTCGATCACCCTGAGACCGGGTACCCATAGTTGGTTGCCGTCGAGGTGATAGGCGGTGCGGCGGCGGATACCGTTGAATACCAGGGTGGCATGGCGGCCGTCGGTGATGAGTTGCAGGGGGTCGGCACTGACGGTGTGGATGTCTCCGTTGACCTCCAAGCGATAAATACAAGGCGCGCTGGCGTTGTTGCACCATCCCGCCAGGCCTTTGGGATGCTGGTTGGCGCTGTGCTGGTAAAACAGCGCGGCGGCCAGGGCGAGTTGTTCGGGTGACGGCGTCAGGGGAGGGATTTCGCTGAAGTGCTCAGCGATAAACCCGGTGCTGAAATCGCCATCGACGAAATCCGGATGCTTGAGCAAATCCACCAGCAGCGGCTGGTTGGTCGCGACCCCCAGCAACACCGTGTCTTCCACCGCCCGGAGCAATTTGCGTCGAGCCTCTTCACGGGTGGTGCCATGGGCGATGAGCTTGCCCAGCATCGGGTCGTAGAACGGGCTGATGCGTTGGCCTTCGATCACGCCGTGGTCGATACGCACGCCAGTGGCTGGCTCCCAGCGCACTACATCGCCAGTTTGCGGCAGGAAGCCCTGGGCCGGGTCTTCGGCGTACAGGCGCACTTCCATGGCGTGGCCACTGAGGGTGACGTCGGCCTGTGTCAGGGGCAGCGGCTGGCCGGCGGCGATCTGCAGTTGCCAGTCCACCAGGTCGAGGCCGGTGATCAGTTCGGTCACCGGGTGCTCCACTTGCAGGCGCGTGTTCATTTCCAGGAAGTAGAAACGGCCGTGGCGGTCGAGCAGGAATTCCACGGTGCCGGCGCCGACGTAGTTCACCGCACGTCCAGCCTTCAGCGCGGCTTCGCCCATGGCTTGGCGCAGCTCGGGCGTCATGACAGGGCAGGGGGCTTCTTCGATGACCTTTTGATGGCGGCGCTGGATCGAACAGTCGCGCTCGCCGAGGTAAATGAGGTGGCCGTGGCTGTCGCCAAACAGCTGGATTTCGACGTGGCGCGGGTCGATCAGGGCGTGTTCGAGGATCAGTTCGTCGCTGCCGAAGGCGTTTTTGGCTTCCGAGCGGGCGGTGTGCAGGTTGTCCAGCAGGTCTTTCGATTGGTGCACGAGGCGCATGCCGCGACCGCCGCCGCCGGCGCTGGCCTTGATCATCAGCGGGTAGCCGATGCGGTCGGCTTCCTGTTGCAGGGTGAGGTCGTCCTGGGCGCTGCCTTGGTAGCCGGCGATGCAGGGCACGCCGGCTTCGAGCATGGCGAGTTTGGACAGGCGTTTGCTGCCCATCAGTTCGATGGCTTCAACGCTGGGGCCGATGAAGGTGAGGCCGGCGTGTTGGCAGGCGCGGGCGAAGTCGGGGTTTTCGGAGAGGAAGCCGTAGCCGGGGTGGATGGCGTCGGCGCCTGTTCGTTTGGCGGCGTTGAGGATGGCTTCGATGTTGAGGTATGACTGGTGGACGGGGGCCGGGCCGATGGGGACGGCTTCGTCGGCCATCTGCACATGCAGGCCTTGGGTGTCGGCTTCGCTGTAGACGGCGACGGTGCGATAGCCTAGGGATTGGGCGGTGCGTTGAATGCGGCAGGCGATTTCGCCGCGGTTGGCGATCAGGATTTTTGTTAGCTGCGGCATTTTTGGGCTCCGGGTACATATCCGTTGTTTGGGTAACGGCTGCTTAGGGTTCCGCCCTTACGGCGGGTCACTTTTGGAAGGA
>NZ_JACART010000035.1:0-41407 GCF_013386445.1 Pseudomonas sp. P7759 | reverse complement strand
GTGGCGCAGCAAGGTGGTCTTGCCGGCGCCGAGGAAGCCGCTGAGGACGGTAACCGGAATGGGAGAGGACAAAAGCAGTTCTCCTTATAACTGAAGGAACACAAACAAATGTGGGAGCGGGCTTGCTCGCGAATACGGTGTATCAGTCAGCACATACATCAACTGACAAACCGCCTTCGCGAGCAAGCCCGCTCCCACAAGGGATCGCCGCCACCCGAACTACCGGGTCAGCAGCACTTGGGCCCACCCTTGCCGCCGTAACGGGCTTCCTGGCGTTCCCGGAAGAACGCCTTGTAGTCCATCATCGGCTTGTCCGGGTGTTTGGTTTGCATATGCTCGACGTACGTATCGTAGTCGGGCATGCCGACCATCAGGCGCGCGGCCTGACCGAGGTATTTACCGAGGCGATTGATGTCATTGAACATGGTTGCAATCCTCGATTACGCGTCCGGAACAGCCTGGAACGGGGCTTCTTTATCCGTACGTTCTTTGTTGCCCCAGGCGGCGACGCCGACCTTGAGCGCATAGAACAGGATGCTGAACACCACGAACAGGAACAGCGCCGTCAGCGTTGCGTTGGTGTAGGCGTTCCAGATCACGTGCTGCATCTGGTCGATGTTCTTCGCCGGGGCGAGGATCTGACCATTGGCCAATGCATCACTGTACTTCTTCGCCAGCGACAGGAAGCCGATCGCCGGGTTGGCGTCGAACAGCTTGATGAAGCCCGCAGTGGTGGTGCAGATCAGCAGCCAGACAGCCGGCAGCATGGTCACCCAGATGTAGCGTTGGCGTTTCATTTTGATCAGCACAACGGTAGCCAGCATCAGTGCGATACCTGCCAGCATCTGGTTGGAGATACCGAACAGCGGCCACAAGGTGTTGATGCCGCCCAGTGGGTCGATCACGCCTTGGTACAGCAGGTAACCCCACATCGCCACGCAACCGGCGGTCGCGATCAGGTTGGCGGTCCAGGACTCGGTGCGTTTCAACGCCGGCACGAAGGAACCCAGCAGGTCTTGCAGCATGAAGCGACCGGCACGGGTGCCCGCGTCCACGGCCGTGAGGATGAACAGCGCTTCGAACAGGATCGCAAAGTGGTACCAGAACGCCATGGTGTTTTCACCCGGCAGCACACTGTGCAGGATCTGCGCGATACCGACCGCCAGGGTCGGTGCACCGCCGGCACGCGCCAGGATGGTGGTTTCACCAATGTCATGGGCGACGGCCGTCAGCGCTTCCGGGGTAATGGCAAAGCCCCAGCTGCTGACAGTTTGCGCCACCGTCACCACATCACTGCCCACCACGGCGGCCGGGCTGTTCATGGCGAAGTACACGCCAGGCTCGATCACCGAAGCGGCAACCATGGCCATGATGGCGACGAACGATTCCATCAACATGCCGCCGTAACCGATGTAGCGGGCGTTGGTTTCGTTATCCAGCAACTTGGGCGTGGTGCCCGAGGAGATCAGCGCGTGGAAACCCGAGACCGCGCCACAGGCAATGGTGATGAACAGGAACGGGAACAGGCCGCCCTTCCACACCGGCCCGGTGCCGTCGATGAACTGGGTCAGGGCCGGCATTTTCAGGTCGGGCATGGTGACCAGAATGCCGATCGCCAGGGCGATGATGGTGCCGATTTTCAGGAAGGTGGAGAGGTAGTCACGCGGCGCCAGGATCAGCCACACCGGCAACACTGCAGCGACGAAACCGTAGCCGATCAGCATCCAGGTAATTTGAATGCCGGTGAAGGTGAAGGCCTTGGCCCAGACCGGGTCAGCGGCAATCTGCCCGCCCAGCCAGATCGAACCGAGCAGCAACAGCACGCCGATGATCGAGATTTCACCAATGCGGCCCGGGCGGATGTAGCGCATGTAGATGCCCATGAACATCGCAATCGGGATGGTCGCCATCACCGTGAAGATGCCCCATGGGCTCTCGGCCAGGGCCTTGACCACGATCAGCGCCAGCACCGCAAGGATGATGATCATGATCAGGAAGCAGCCGAACAGCGCGATGGTCCCTGGGATACGGCCCATCTCTTCGCGAACCATGTCCCCCAGGGAACGGCCGTTGCGACGGGTGGACAGGAACAGGACCATGAAGTCCTGCACCGCACCGGCCAGCACCACGCCGGCAATCAGCCAGAGCGTGCCGGGCAGGTAGCCCATTTGCGCCGCCAGCACCGGGCCGACCAGCGGGCCTGCACCGGCAATCGCCGCAAAGTGGTGACCGAACAGGATGTGTTTGTTTGTCGGCACATAGTCCAGACCGTCATTATTGAGCACTGCGGGGGTGGCCCGCCGTGGATCGAGTTGCATCACGTTGTTAGCGATGAACAGACTGTAGTAACGGTACGCAACCAGGTAGATGGCCACAGCAGCGACCACAATCCACAAGGCGTTGATCGCCTCGCCGCGGCGCAAAGCCACTACGCCCAGGGCGCACGCTCCTACGATTGCCAGCACCAGCCAGGGTAGGTGGCGTAGCAGGCTATTATTATTTTTCATTTTTATATTCCAGCCAGGGTGGACAGAAAGGACAGCCATCCCGAGTTTAGCGCTGTTGGCCTCAAAGGCCACCCCCCTACGTTGGTCTAGAGCCTCCTGCGCACAAAAAAAGCAGAAATACCGGACCAATGATGGCGCAGGGCTACAATCCCCGTATCTCCAGAGGGTTTCACCATGACCGAACAACCGTCTGACCGCCGCCGTTTCCGTCGCATCGCCTTTGATGCCAAGACGACCATTGCCCAGGACAGCTGGAATTGGCCGGTGCAACTGCTGGATTTATCGCTGCGGGGCTTGCTGGTGGAGCGCCCTGACGACTGGCGAGGTAATGGCAAGCGGCTATTTGACGTGGACATCCGGCTGGACCCACGGGCGCATATAAAGATGCAGGTAAAGCTGGCCCATGACGATCACGGGCAGCTTGGGTTTGTGTGCCAGCACATCGACCTGGACTCGATCAGCCATTTGCGGCGGCTGATCGAGTTGAACCTGGGTGATCAGCAGGAGTTGGAGCGCGAGCTGGGCGCCCTACTCGAATAGTGCATCCAATGCCTGTTCCAGTCGCGTCACGCCAATGATCTTTATCCCCGGCGGCGACTCCTTCGGCGCATTGCCTTTGGGCACGATCGCGCGTTTGAAGCCGTGCTTGGCGGCCTCCTTCAAGCGTTCCTGGCCGCTGGGCACCGGACGCACCTCGCCCGACAGGCCCACCTCACCGAACACCAGCAAGTCATGGGGCAACGGTCGGTTACGCAGGCTGGACATGACTGCCGCCATCAACGCCAGGTCGGATGCGGTCTCCAGCACCTTGACCCCGCCGACCACGTTGAGGAACACGTCCTGGTCGTGGGTCGGGATGCCGCCGTGACGGTGCAATACGGCGAGCAACATCGCCAGGCGGTTCTGATCCAGGCCCAACGTCACGCGGCGCGGGTTGGCCAGATGGCTGTCATCCACCAACGCCTGCACTTCCACCAGCATCGGGCGAGTGCCTTCCCACGTTGCCATCACCACGCTGCCAGGGACTTCTTCCTGGGCGCGTGTGAGAAAAATCGCCGAAGGGTTGGAGACTTCTTTAAGCCCCCGGTCCGTCATGGCGAACACGCCCAGCTCGTTGACCGCGCCGAAACGGTTCTTCACCGCCCGCAGCAAACGCAGACGGCCATCGGATTCACCTTCGAAATACAACACGGTGTCGACCATGTGCTCCAACACCCGTGGCCCGGCCAGTGCGCCCTCTTTGGTCACGTGGCCCACCAGGAAGATCGCCGTACCGCTCTGCTTGGCATACCGCACCAACAGCGCCGCACTTTCACGCACCTGGGATACGCCACCGGGCGCCGACTGCAATTGCTCGGTGAAGATCGTCTGGATCGAGTCGATCACCATGACCTTGGGCTTTTCGATACGCGCCGTGGCAATGATGCTTTCGATGCAGGTCTCGGTCATCACCCGTAGTTGATCCTGGGGCAGCCCCAGGCGACGGGCGCGCATGGCCACTTGTTGCTGGGATTCCTCGCCGGTGACATACAGCGCCGGCATGCGGCTGGCGATACTGCACAGGGTTTGCAGCAGGATCGTCGATTTGCCGATGCCCGGATCGCCGCCAATCAGCACTACCGAGCCGTCCACCAGACCGCCGCCCAGCACACGGTCCAATTCACCGGAGGCCGTGGAGAAACGCGGGATTTCTTCGACGCTGACTTCGGCCAACGTCTTGATCTGCGCCTGTTGCCCGGTCCAGCCGGCACGGCCGGTGGGGGCCGCAGCGCCGCCGCTTTCGATCATGGTTTCAGTCAGGGTGTTCCACGCACCGCACTCGGTGCACTGGCCGGCCCACTTGGGAAAGGTCGCGCCGCACTCCGTGCAGCCGTACATGCGCTTGGCCTTTGCCATTTGAGAACCTCCAACCGAAAAACCGCGATGATAGCTCAGCGCGACGCCGGGGTCCGGATTTCACCGCTGGCCAATCGTGAAGCGCTGTTGCCGATCGGGTCTTGCGCGTTGAGGTCGGCGCCCTTGGCCTTCAATTCATCGAGCAACTCGACGCGCTTGAACAGCCCGGCGTACATGGCCGCCGTCTGCCCGGCGCCGTTGCGTTGATCGGGGTTGCAGTCGGTCGCCAGCAGGCGCTGGGCAATTTTCAGCTCGCCCTTGAAGATCGCGCCCATCAGCGCCGTGTTGCCACGTTTGTCCTGCACGCAGGCGTCGGCACCCGCGCTGAGCAAGCGCTCCACAAACGGGCCCTGGCCGTGATAGGCGGCGAGGATCAACGCGGTGTAGCCCTTGTCGTCCTGGGTGTTGAGGCTGTAGCCGGAGTCGATGAAGGTGTTGAGCATGTCGAGGTCGCCTCGGCGGGCGGCGTCGAAATAGTAGTCCTGCAACTGGGCCTTGAGCGCGACCGGGTCGGGAGACTCGGCATGGGCGACAAAGGCCAGCATGGCCATCAGCAATCCGATAGAAACTCGCATGGGTATTCTCCTGCCAAAGGTCGACGCCTTATCAAGGGCGCCGACCAGAACCAACGGATCAGTCAGTCAGTTTGTCCGCCAGCGCCTTCACGCGCGCCAGGTCACCCTTGGCAACCTTGGCCACGCCAGTGCCGTATTCCGGGTCGGCCTTGTACAGGAACGACAGGATGATGTGTTTGCTCTCGTCATCGGTGGTCGCCAGTGAGCCACCAAAGTTCTCGATCAAGTCCTGGCGCTCTTTCTTGGTGAACGAGCGGTACAGATCACCGGCCTGCTTGAAGTTCTGCTCGCGCTGGATCTTCGCCTGCTGGGTGCTGCCCGATAGCGCCGACTGGCTGTAGCGCGCGGTTTGCGGCTCGTCCCGTGGCAGCAGACGGCTTGGCTGGTAGTTCACGCCGGTGGTGGTCTTGCCGAAGTTCATCGCACCGTCCTGGTTACCGTTGTTGACGGTCACCCGTGGGGCGTTGATCGGCAATTGCAGGGCATTGGCGCCCAGACGGTACATCTGGGTGTCGGCGTAGGAGAATACGCGGCCTTGCAGCAGGCGATCCTCAGACGGCTCGATGCCCGGCACCAGATTGGCCGGGGCCATGGCCACTTGCTCGGTTTCCTGGAACACGTTGGCGGGGTTGCGGTTCAGCACCATCTGCCCGACTTTGCGCTCAGGCACATTTGGCCAGATCTTGGTCGCATCCAATGGATCGAAGTCGAACTTGGCCAGGTCCTCAGGCTTGAGCACCTGCACGTACAGGTCCCACTTGGGGAAATCGCCCTTGTTGATATGGGTGACCAGGTCGTTGGTCATGTGGCTGTAGTCGCGGCCCTGCACTTCGGTGACCTGCTTGGGATCAAGGTTCTTGATGCCTTGCAGGCTCTTCCAGTGGAACTTGACGTAGTGCACTTCGCCCTTGGCGTTGATCAGCTTGTAGGCGTGCACGCCGTTGCCGTCCATTTCCCGGTAACTGGCCGGGGTGCCGGAGTCGGAATACAGCTCGGTCAGCGTGCGCGTGGACTCGGGCACATGGGAGAAGAAGTCGAAGCGACGGGAATCGTCATCCAGGTTGGTACGCGGGTCCGGTTTGAAAGCGTGGACCATGTCCGGGAACTTGATGGCATCGCGGATAAAGAACGTCGGGAAGTTGTTGCCCACCAGGTCCCAGTTGCCATCAGCGGTGTAGAACTTGGTGGCGAAACCACGCGGGTCACGCAGGGTTTCCGGGGAGTGATTGCCGTGGACCACGGCGGAGAAGCGCACGAATACCGGGGTGGCTTCGCCGGCCGCGAACACCTTGGCCTTGGTCAGGTCGCTGAGGGTGTCGGTGACGGTGAACGTACCGTGGGCACCGGTGCCACGGGCGTGCACCACGCGCTCGGGGATGCGCTCGCGGTCGAAGCGCTGCAGCTTCTGGATCAACTGCACGTCTTGCAGCAACACTGGGCCATTGGCGCCGGCGGTCTGCGAGTTCTGGTTGTCACCCACCGCAGCACCGTTATCGCGGGTCAGGTTGGCAGCGTGTACGGACAGGGAAAGCAGGCTGGCGGTCGCCAGTACCAGCGCGTATCGCGCTGAAACAGGCCCGCGGCTCATTGGGTTCTTCATCGAGGTTTCCTCTGGTTTTTTTAATGCACATTCAGTTGTGCTTGCCAGAGGCTAGTGACCCAAGAGTCAGAAGATAAATAGAAAAGCCACAACAACCCGATTAATAAAATAATCTGTTAAGTCACTGATATCAGGCGTATTTCGCGCGCGATTGATAGCACTTTGCAAACTATTTGCGTTTTAATGTGTCGATAAAAACTAACAGTGTTAACGGTTGTGTCGGGCAAGCCCGCTACGACTGACTTACACTGAGTCCCACCCTTCTCATCTGTAACAAGGAATAACCTATGGGCGTGATCAGTGAGTTCAAGGCCTTCGCGGTCAAAGGTAATGTGGTCGACATGGCCGTCGGTATCATCATCGGCGCCGCCTTCGGCAAAATTGTTTCCTCGTTTGTAGGCGACGTGGTGATGCCGCCAATCGGTCTGTTGATCGGTGGCGTGGACTTCGGTGACCTGGCGATAACGCTCAAGGCGGCACAGGGCGATGTGCCTGCGGTGGTGCTGGCTTACGGCAAGTTCATCCAGAGCGTCATCGACTTTGTGATCGTCGCGTTTGCAATCTTCATGGGTGTGAAGGCGATCAACCGCCTGAAGCGTGAAGAGGCCGTGGCGCCAAGCCTGCCGCCAACGCCGACCAAGGAAGAAGTGTTGCTGGGTGAGATCCGTGATCTGCTCAAGGCACAGAACGACAAGCCGCGCCTGTAAAGACCGGCTTGAGAAAAAAGGCGCCTGCTAGAGGCGCCTTTTTTATTACCAGTAGTTTTCCACCGCGACTTGGCCGGGGCGACGGCTCAAGCTCAGGTTCATGTCACGCTGCTTGAGCAACTGGCGCGTGTCATCGACCATCTGCGGGTTACCGCAGATCAGCACGCGGGAATGTTCCGGGGTCAACTCGACGCCGGCTGCGCGCTCAAGCTCTCCATTTTCGATCAGCGTGGTGATGCGCCCATTCAACGCGCCGGGATGCTGCTCACGGGTGACGATGGGAACGTAGGTAAGCTTGTGTGCGTACTCGGCGAGGTATTCACGCTCACCCAGCTCCTTGATCAGCGTTTGATACGCGAGCTCCTTGGCTTCCCGTGCGCTGTACACCAGGATGATGCGTTCGAATTTCTCCCAGACCTCGAAGTCCTGCAGGATCGACAAAAACGGCGCCACCCCGGTGCCAGTGCCCAGCATCCACAAATCGCGGCCATCGACGAAGCGATTCAAGGTCAGGAACCCCGTGGCCTGGCGCTCCACCATCAAGGTATCGCCTACCCGCAGGCGGCTCAACTCGCTGGTGAATTCACCGCCAGGGACGACGATCGAGAAGAAGTCCAGATGCTCATCAAACGGTGAGGACACCAGCGAATAGGCGCGCCATACGGTGCTGCCGTCCGCCTTGGTAACCCCCAAACGCACAAACTGCCCCGCCGTGAAACGAAAGCCCGGATCGCGGGTGGTGCGCAGGGTAAACAGGCTGGGGGTCAGCGATTGCACGTCGAGCAAGGTCTGGCGGGTAAATTTCTCAGCACTGGCCGTCATGGGGGGCTCCGTTCTACAGGTGCCCTAGTGTCCCTCAAAGTCGCGTGGGGAAACACCTGCGATTGGTAGTGGTATCGGCAAATAGACGCAGTAGTGGCTATGTAGTCGCACCGCCAACTCATTCGCTATTAGCCTTCACGTAAAAGAGTGAAGGCGACTGTTAGTCGATCGTTACACGGCCTACAACTGACTAATAAACCGCCACTTTTTAAACTAACTCGTTAAAGAGCTAAAGAACAGACTTGCAAAAAACTATTAAACATCAGTTCGCAAGAGCAAAATTTTCCTCTCGCTGTGTAGCCGTTGTCCTACACTGATTTTCGTGCAGTTTTGGGGGTTCAGGACGTACCCCAAGTCAAGGAGAACCCCATGGAGAGTGACCTATGCTTAAATGGCAAACCACGCGCCTTCCCAAGCTGGAAGGTGAAAATGAGGTCACCAGTGTGTTTGAAATGGTGACCAACAAGACGTATGAACTGGGTTTCAAACACTGTTCTTTCAAGATGAGTTCCCAACTACCCAAAAACCAAATCAAGCCAATTGAATTCACCAACCACTCAAACGAGTGGAAAAAAATCTACGACGACGCAAAATTCTTTGAAGTTGATCCCATTGTTAAACACTGCAAAGCAAGTTTATTGCCGATTGTCTGGGAGGAGAAATTATTCAAAGAGATACCAAGCCTTTGGTCTTTAGCCCAAACCGTGGGGGGTGCACAGGGCGGTAACCCTCACCGTGCATGATTTCCGGGGCGTGTTCAGCATGTTGCCCCTCAGCCGCGACAAGGGCGAAGTGAGTCCGGAGGAACTGTACGAAAAGGCGGGCATGCTGCTGTGGCTCTGTCATGCGATGCACGCGGTACTGGCGCAAAAGTATGCCGAGGGCCAAAGCGTCAACCCCACCAGCAAATTGACCCCACGGGAAATAGAAGTGCTCATGTGGTCGGGCATGGGCAAGACAGCGGCGGACATCGCGGCCATCCTGTGCTTGTCCGAACGGACAGTAGGTTTTCATGTGTGCAGTTGCCTCAAGAAGCTGGGCGTCAACAACAAGATCGCCGCCGTGCTTCGTGCAGCGCAAGAAGGGATTATTTAACCGCCCAAGAAACACCGCATGTATTCCATTTGAAAAAAACGTAACATTTACGACCCATTCTGAGTGTTGAGCAGCCCCCCAGGTGCCGCGCGCAGTACACTCAGACGGTTCGGCCCATGACTGCCGACCCACCCATCGTTGACCCAGAGCCTCCCCCGCCATGCCCCTGCTCGAAAGCCCCTTCGCCCAGCTCGATCTGATCCGCCAGCCAGAGCAACATAACGATCCGCTGCAAGCCTTCGATGCCGCCGACGAATACCTGCTCAATCATCTGGCCGAACAGAAACCGACGAATGTAACCCGCGTGCTGGTGCTCAATGACAGCTTCGGCGCCCTGGCCGCCAGCCTTCAGGGGCAGGTGCAGGTCGCGTCCAGCGGTGACTCGTTCCTGGCGGCCCAGGGCCTGGAGAAAAATCTGGTACGTAACGGCAAGGCGTTTGATGCAGTGGCATTCATCCCCGCCAGCCAGGTTCCGGCAGGCCCTTTTGACTGTGTGTTGATCCGCGTGCCTAAAACCCTGGCGCTGCTGGAAGAACAACTCATCCGCCTGCAAGGCCAACTCGCGCCAGGAGCCCAAGTCATCGCCGGGGCAATGATCAAGCATCTGCCACGGGCGGCAGGCGAGTTGCTGGAGCGCTATATCGGACCGATGCAGGCGTCGCTCGCAGTGAAAAAAGCACGACTGCTGATCGCCACTGTTGAAGACCGCCCAGCAGCCATTTCGCCCTACCCCACCCGCTACACCCTGGATACGCCGGCAATCGAACTGCTGAACCACGCCAACGTGTTCTGCCGCGAAAGCCTGGACATCGGCACCCGTGCGTTCCTGCCCCACCTGCCGAAAAACCTGGGCAACGCCCGTGTGGCTGACCTGGGTTGCGGCAACGGCGTATTGGCGATTGCCAGCGCCCTGCAAAACCCCGACGCCCACTACACCCTGTTGGACGAGTCCTATATGGCGGTGCAATCGGCGGCCGAAAACTGGCAAGCCGCCCTCGGTGATCGCGATGTCATCGTACGTGCCGCCGATGGCCTGGCTGGCCAGGAGCCCGGTTCGCTGGACGTGGTGCTGTGCAACCCGCCCTTCCACCAGCAACAGGTGGTCGGTGACTTCCTCGCCTGGCGCATGTTCCAGCAGGCACGTGAAGCGCTGGTGGTCGGCGGTGCCCTCTATATCGTCGGCAATCGCCACCTGGGGTATCACACCAAGCTGGCGCGGTTGTTCCGGGGTGTCGAGCAAGTCGCCACCACGCCAAAATTCGTGATCCTCAAAGCCCGTAAATAAAGCCCGCAAATAAAAAACCCTGCTTCTCTCGCGAAAAGCAGGGTTGAAAAACCGGGCCGCAAGGCCCGGATCGGGATGTCAGTGCGTGGTCAGGCCTGCCGCATTCATGAACATGCGCATCAGGCTGGCCACGACGAACAGGGCCAGCACACTGCCGGTCCAGATCATCGCCAGCCACCCCAGGCGCCGCCACAACGGCTGCTTCTCGGCCTGTTCGATCTCGTGCAACGAAGGTTTGCCGGACATGGAACGACCCTCCTAGTGATAACCGTCTTCGTGGGTGACCTTGCCGCGGAACACGTAGTAGCTCCAGAAGGTGTAGCCCAGGATGAACGGGATGATGAACAAGGTGCCGACCAGCATGAAGCCCTGACTCTGCGGCGGCGCCGCGGCGTCCCAGATCGACACGGACGGCGGGATGATGTTCGGCCACAGGCTGATGCCCAAACCGCTGTAGCCCAGGAAAATCAGCACCAGCGTCAGCAGGAACGGCGTGTAGTGCGCATTACGTGCGACCGCGCGGATCAGCCCGTACATGGTCACCAATACCAGGATCGGCACCGGCAAGAACCAGAACAGGTTCGGCAGGGTGAACCAGCGCGAGGCGATTTCCGGGTGCGTCAATGGCGTCCAGATGCTCACGATGCCGATCACCGCCAGCACCACAAAGGCCAATGGCCGCGCCAGGTTGTGCATCTTTTCCTGCAACGGGCCTTCGGTTTTCATGATCAGCCAGGTGCAGCCCAGCAAGGCATAGGCCACGATCAGCGCCACGCCGCAGAACATCGTGAACGGCGTGGCCCAGTCCAGTGAACCACCGGCAAACTGGCGATTCACCACGGGGATGCCGTCGATAAACGCCCCCAGTGCCACGCCCTGGAAGAACGTCGCTGCCAGCGAGCCGCCGATAAACGCCTTGTCCCACAGGTGACGCTTATGGTCCTTGGCCTTGAAGCGGAACTCGAACGCCACGCCACGGAAGATCAGCCCGATCAGCATCAGGATCAGCGGCAGGTACAGCGCCGACAACACCACCGAATAGGCCAGCGGGAACGCACCGAACAATGCTGCGCCGCCTAGTACCAGCCAGGTTTCGTTACCGTCCCAGACCGGGGCCACGGTGTTCATCATCACGTCACGGTCGGTCTTGCCGGGGATAAACGGAAACAGGATGCCGATACCCAGGTCGAAGCCGTCCATGACCACGTACATCATGATGCCGAAGATGATGATCACGGCCCAGATCAGCGGAAGATCAATACCCATCTCAATGCCCCTTGTGCTGGATGTGGGTGTGGTCGTCATCGTTGCCATCATCATCGGCAGCCGACAACGGACGGGCCGGTGTGCGTTTCTGGCCAGGGCCACCGTGGGTTGGCTCGGTGCTTTCGTGGGTCACAGGGCCTTTGCGCACCAGGCGCATCATGTAGCCCAGGCCTGCGCCGAACAGCGCGAAGTACACCACCACGAACAACACCAGGGTGATCGTCATCTGCGCCAGGCTATGCCCGGAAGACGCATCCGCCGTGCGCATCAAGCCGTAGACCACCCACGGCTGACGGCCAATCTCGGTGGTGAACCAGCCAGCAAGAATCGCGATCAAGCCCGAAGGCCCCATCCACAACGCCAGGTACAGGAACGGTTTGGACGTATACATCTTGTCGCCCCGGCGCAGCCAGAGGCTGAACAGGCCGGTGAAGATCATCAGGAAGCCGAGGCCGACCATGACCCGGAATGACCAGAACACGATAGTCGAATTGGGGCGGTCCTCAGGCGGGAACTCCTTGAGCGCCGGCACCTGTTTGTCCAGGGAGTGAGTGAGGATCAGGCTGCCCAGGTACGGGATCTCGACGGCGTACTTGGTCCTTTCCTCTTTCATGTCTGGCCAGCCGAACAGGATCAACGGCGTCGGTTCGTTGCCGATGTTTTCCCAGTGACCTTCAATCGCGGCGATTTTCGCCGGCTGGTGCTTCAACGTATTCAGGCCGTGGAAGTCACCGATCACGGCCTGGATAGGCGCGACGATCAGCGCCATCCACATCGCCATCGAAAGCATTTTGCGGATCGCCGGGTTGTCCTTGCCGCGCAACAAGTGCCAGGCCGCCGAGGAGCCGACGAAGAACGCAGTTGCTACGAACGCCGCCGTGGCCATGTGCGCCAGGCGATAAGGGAACGAGGGGTTGAAGACCACGGCGAACCAATCGGTCGGGATCACGCGGCCATCAATGATTTCAAAGCCCTGGGGCGTCTGCATCCAGCTGTTGGACGAGAGGATCCAGAACGTGGAAATCAAGGTGCCGACAGCCACCATCACGGTGGAGAAGAAGTGCAGGTTGCGCCCCACCTTGTTCCAGCCGAACAGCATCACGCCCAGGAAACCGGCCTCAAGGAAGAAAGCCGTGAGCACTTCGTACGTCAGAAGCGGCCCGGTGACGGCGCCGGCGAAGTCCGAGAAGCGGCTCCAGTTGGTGCCGAACTGGTAGGCCATGACCAACCCGGAGACCACGCCCATGCCGAAGTTGACGGCAAAGATCTTCGACCAGAAGTGGTAGAGGTCACGGTAAGTGTCGTTGTTCGTCTTGAGCCACAAGCCTTCCAGCACCGCGAGGTAACTGGCCAGGCCGATGGTGATCGCCGGGAACAGGATGTGGAAAGAGATGGTGAACGCAAATTGAATTCGGGCGAGATCTAGCGCCTCCAAACCGAACATAAGTCTTCCTCTGTCAGGTAATACCGGCTGCTGGCGGGAGCCTGCACCCACTGCCCCCACGGATATGGAGTCTGGCGAATTTCAATTCGTTTCTTTTTTTAACCACACGCGTAGGGAATCTGGCCTTGCGGCCGCCAGGTCGATGCCCGGGCGGACATTGATCTGGATCAAGCATTGGTGAAAGAGTAGTCCCATTTTCGAGGTAGGACGGCGTGGTCTTTTGCCGCGTGACAGACTGCCTCAGATCAGTTCTTGCAACTATCTGTTACAACTTGATGATAATCTCGGCGTTCCCTCCGGCCCTGACCTGAACCCCCGATGCCTAGTGAACCCGCGTTGCTGTTGCGTCACCACCGCCCTTTCATCGCGTTCTGGCTGGCGCGTATCTTCACCGCCAGCGGCTTTCAGATGCTTACAGTGGCCATCGGTTGGAACCTCTACCAACTGACCGGCAATGTGCTGGACCTGGGCCTGGTCGGCCTAGTGGAATTCGTGCCGCGTGTATTGTTCATGCTGCACACCGGGCATGTGGCCGACCGCTATGAACGGCGCAAGGTCGCAGCCATCTGCCAGACTGTGCAGGCGTTGATCGCCCTAAGCCTGGCCATCGGCGGGCTGACCGGCAATGTGACCCGCGAGATGATCTTCATCCTCGCCTTCCTGCTCGGTGCCGCGCGTTCGTTTGAAATGCCGACCACCCAGGCGATGCTGCCCAGCATCGTGCCCAGCGCACTATTCCCGCGAGCGGTGGCCTCGTCGCAGTCGGCCCAGCAACTGGCAACCATCGTCGCCCCGGCCCTCGGCGGATTGCTCTACGCGTTTGGCAGCGTGTGGGTCTATGGCCCCACGGTGGTGCTGTACCTTATCGCCTGCGTGCTGACCCTGAATTTGCCCGCCCGCCAGACGCCACTCAACAAAGGCAAGGCGACCCTGGACTCCCTGCTCGCCGGCATCCGCTTCATCCGCAGCCGCCCGGACATCCTCGGCGCCATCTCCCTTGACCTGTTCGCCGTGCTGCTGGGTGGCGCCACCGCGTTGCTGCCGGTGTTTGCCAAAGACATCCTGCTGACGGGCGCCTGGGGCCTGGGCCTGCTGCGTTCGGCCCCGGCAGTGGGCGCGTTGTTGATGTCACTGTGGCTCGCGCGCTTTTCAGTGGACCGCCATGTGGGCCGTGTGATGTTCACCGCCGTCGGCGTGTTCGGCGTGGCGACCATCGCCTTTGGCCTATCGACCTCGTTCTGGTTCTCACTGGCGGTGCTGGTGGTGCTGGGCGCGGCGGACATGATCAGCATGGTGATCCGCGCGTCCTTCGTTCAGTTGGAGACGCCGGATGAAATGCGCGGGCGGGTCAGTGCGGTCAACGGCCTGTTTATCGGCGCGTCCAACCAGTTGGGCGAGTTCGAATCCGGGATTACCGCCCACTGGTTCGGCACCGTGCCCGCCGTGGTCATGGGCGGGATCGGTACGCTGGTGGTGACCGGGGTCTGGATCAAGCTGTTCCCGACCCTGGCCAACCGTGACCGCATGCATGTGCCCGTGGAAGAACCTGCGAAGGTCTAGAGCACCTTGTCGAGGGTGATGGGAAATTCCCGCACCCGCTTGCCGGTGGCGTGATAAATCGCATTGGCCACCGCCGCTGCGACCCCGACGATACCAATCTCACCGACGCCCTTGGACCCCAAGGCATTGACGATCTCGTCGGGTTCTTCGACAAAAACCACATCAATGTCGCCAATATCGGCGTTAACCGGAATGTGGTACTCCGCCAGGCTATGGTTCATATAGCGCCCCAACTGATGGTCGATCTGGGTTTCTTCATGCAATGCCATGCCGATGCCCCACACCACCCCGCCGAGGATCTGGCTGCGGGCCATCTTCGGGTTGACCACTCGCCCGGCGGCAATCGCGCTGACTACCCGACGAACCTTGATGGTGCCCAGGTCTTCATCCACCTGCACTTCGACGAAGACCGCTGAGTGGGTGGCGGTGCTGTAGCCCTCGCGCTTTTTGTCGGGCTCACTGTCGACCTGCACTTCCAAGGCGTCTTCGCCGCTGTCCTTGACCAACTGTGCCAGCGACACACTCACGTCACCGGTATGCAGTTGGCCCTCTTCGAAGCGCACGGTTTCGGCGTCCTTGAACACCGGGTACGTCTGCCGGGCGATGTTCAACAGCTTGGCATTCAAGGCCTCGCAGGCTTGCTGCACGGCAGTGCCGACGGAGGACACCGTGAATGAGCCGCCCTGCAACGGCGCGGTGGGCAATGATGAATCACCCAGCAGAAACGCCACGTCGTCGACCGCCACACCACTGGCCTGGGCCGCGATCTGGGTCATCACCGTGTAGGTACCAGTGCCGATATCGGTGGTGGCGCTGCTGACGGTCAGCTTGCCTTGCGCATCGAGGCGCGCCTTGGCGCTCGCCTTCATCTGCATGGCTTCCCACACGCCGCCGGCCATGCCCCAACCGATCAACTGGCGGCCGTCGCGCATGCTGCGTGGTTCCGGGTTGCGCTGGCTCCAGCCAAAACGCTCGGCGCCTTCGCGGTAACACTCGCGCAGGGCTTTGCTCGACCAGGGCTTGTCTTCGTTCTGGTTGCGCTCGGCGTAGTTGATCAGCCGCAGTTGCACCGGGTCGATGCCTAGCGTGCAGGCCAGTTCATCCATGGCGCACTCCAGGCCGATCACGCCGAGCGCTGCGCCGGGCGCACGCATGTCCAGCGGCGTGAACACGTCCAAGGGCACCAACTTATAAGTAAGCTGCACGTTGTCGCAGTGGTAGAGCATGCCGCTCCATTCCACGACGTGTTCGCTGAAGTCTTCGAAGCGCGAAGTCTGACCAATGGCGGTGTGCCCCAATGCCAGCAAGCGCCCGTTGGCGGCTGCGCCCAGTTGCAGGCGCTGCAAGGTGCGCGGGCGATAGCCGAACGTGAACATCTGCTGGCGCGTCAGCGTGACCCGCACCGAACGCTTGAGCGCCAACGAGGCCATCACAGCCAGCGGCAATTGGTACTGCGGACGCAGCCCGGAACCAAACGCGCCGCCGACGAACGCGGCGAAGATGCGCACCTGGCTTTTATCCAGGCCGAAGACTTTTTGCACATACGCCTGGCAATTCTGCGGGCCCTGGGTCTTGTCATGGATATGCAGGGTGCCGTCCGGCTGATACAGCACCGTACTGGCGTGGGGCTCCATTGGGTTGTGGTGTTCGATGGGCGTGCTGTAGTGCACATCCAGGCTGACGGCGGCAGCGGTCCATTCGGCCTGGAAGTTGCCACGCGGTTCAGGCGGGGTTTGCGGCGAGGCGTGGGCCTGATCCTGCATGGCCAGCAGGTCGGTTTCGAAGGCTTCGGTTTCGTACTCGATGTCCACCAGTGAACCCGCATGCCGCGCCAGTTCAAGGTTGTCGGCGATCACCAGGGCCAGAGGCTGGCCGCTGTACAGCACGCGATCGTTGTAGAGCGGACGAAACGGCGAGCCGTCGGCGGCGTCGGCATCCTGGAACGCGTCATCGTAGCTGGCGATTGTGGGGCGATTGAGGTGATGGATCACTTCCACCACGCCCGGCAGCGCCAGCGCCTTGGAGGCATCGATGCGCAGCACACGACCTTTGGCGACGGTACTGGAGACCACGCTGCCGTGCAGCAGGCCTTCCTCGGGAAACTCACCGGCATAACGCGCTTTACCTGTGACCTTGAGCAGACCGTCGACCCGGTCCAAGGGTTTGCCGATAGCGGTCATGGGCGTTCTCCTGCGACAGCCGCATCACTCAGGGCACGAATAATCCCCCGGCGTGCCAGCTTGATCTTGAAGCCGTTATGTTCCAGGGGTTCTGCGTCTTGCAGCAGCGCGTCGGCGGCGTGGCTGAAGGTTTCGCGGCTGACGAGCTGGCCGATCAACGCGGCTTCCACGGCACGATCACGCCAGGGTTTGTGGGCTACACCGCCAAGGGCGAGGCGCGCGTCGACGATGCGGTCGCCGTCCAGCTCCAACGCTGCAGCAACGGACACCAGGGCGAACGCATAGGAGGCGCGGTCGCGGATTTTCAGGTAGTTGCTGTGGCTCGCCAGATTGTCGGCGGGCAGTTCGATGGCGGTGATCAGCTCATCGTCAGCCAACTGGTTGTCACGCTGCGGCGCATCGCCGGGCAGGCGATGGAAGTCGGCAAACTCGATAACACGAGCGCCTGCACGACCTTCGACATGCACCCGCGCTTCCAACGCCGCCAACGCCACGCACATATCGGAAGGATGGGTCGCGACGCACTGTTCACTGGCGCCGAGGATGGCATGAATGCGATTCAACCCCGTGCGTGCCGGGCAGCCGCTGCCGGGCTCGCGCTTATTGCACGGCACAGTGGCGTCATAAAAGTAGTAGCAGCGGGTGCGCTGCAACAGGTTGCCGCCGGTACTGGCCATATTGCGCAGCTGCGGCGAGGCGCCAGCGAGGATGGCCTGGGACAGCAGCGGGTAACGCTGTTCGATCAGCGGGTGCCAGGCCAGGTCGGCGTTGCTCACCAGGGCGCCGATCAGCAGTCCGCCCTCGGCGGTTGCCTGAACCTCATTTAACGGCAACCCTGTGATGTCGATGAGATGCTCGGGGCGGCTGATGTTTTCTTTCATCAGGTCCAGCAGGTTGGTACCACCAGCGATAAAACGCGAGGCGGCGCTGCTCAGGTGTACCGCTTCCTGAACATCGGCCGGCTTGCTGTAGTGGAAGGGATTCATCGCTCACCTCCCACGACGTCTGCAATGGCATCGCGGATATTGCTGTAGGCGCCGCAGCGACACAGGTTGCCGCTCATCAGCTCCTGGATCTGGGCAGGGTCGTGGGCGCGGCCTTCATTGGCCAGGCCGACCGCCGAGCAGATCTGGCCGGGGGTGCAGTAACCGCATTGGAAGGCGTCGTGTGTGATGAAGGCTTGCTGCATCGGGTGCAGTTGGTCGCCGTCGGCCAGGCCTTCGATGGTGGTCAGCTCGGCGCCGTCGCACATCACCGCCAGGGTCAGGCAGGCATTGATGCGCTTGCCGTCGCGCAGCACCGTGCAGGCACCGCATTGGCCGTGGTCGCAGCCTTTTTTGCTGCCAACCAGGTCGAGCTGTTCACGCAACAGGTCAAGCAGCGTGGTCCAGGGCAACACATCCAGCTGGCGGTCCTGGCCGTTGAGGCGCAGGCGTATCGAGTGGCTGACGAACGGCTGGGCCGCCGCGCCATTGGGGGTCGCGCTCATAAACACCTCACGGGTTGGTGTACGTCCGCGGCGTTCAGGGAAGTCGCCGTCTTAAGGGGTACGACTTCCCAGGGTATTGAGCGTTCAAGCTGATTGATCAGCGGATATTGAGCTGCGTGGTCAGGGTGTTTTGCGGCGGGTTGATCGAGGAATTGCTGTACTGGAACCAGCCTTGGGCCTCGACATTCAGGTCGAACACATAGATGTAGCCCATCAGTGTGCCCACGCCGTTGCACACTTCGCTGATGTTGCCGACCTGGCAAACCGCCGTGCGTTGCCCATTCAATTCGGCGCCATCGAAGCGGCCCATGGGGTTGTTACCCAGGCCCACCTCCATCACGGAAACCTTGGTAGGCCCACGGTGCGTACACATCTGTGTGCTCTGAGCGCGCTCGGGGATGCTTTCCTTACACGCTGATGACTCGACCTGGAACACACGCACTTCGCTCAACGGCGGTGCAGTCGCGCCCCAGGCCGGTGCTGCGCCGAGCAACAGGCCGATACAGGGGATCAGGGCTAGACTCCACGGGCTGGGGTTTTTCATGCGGCAAGTGACCTTCGTTTAAACGTCGGCGCAGTATGCCTCAAGGCCTCGGCTGCTGGTATGATGCGCCGCTTTTTCCGATCCTCTCTGAAACCACAGGCGCTTGGCGCAGTTTGTGCTTTGACTTAGAGGTCAACAAATCACGACGCCACAGAGCGTCACAGGGAGCCGGCATGCTGGAAAAGCTGTTTCAACTCAAGGCACACAACACCAACGTGCGCACCGAAATTCTCGCGGGCATCACGACATTCCTGGCCATGGCCTACATTCTGTTCGTGAACCCGAGCATCCTCGGCGAGACCGGCATGGACAAGGGCGCGGTGTTCGTCGCGACCTGCCTGGCCGCTGCCATCGGTTCGACCGTGATGGGCCTGATCGCCAACTACCCGATCGCCCTCGCGCCGGGCATGGGCCTCAACGCCTTTTTTACCTACACCGTGGTCCTGCACATGGGCCATACCTGGCAGGTGGCGCTGGGTGCGGTGTTTATTTCGGCGGTGCTGTTCTTCCTGCTGTCGATCTTCCGTATTCGTGAATGGATCATCAACGCCATCCCACTGCCCCTGCGCTCGGCGATTGCCGCCGGTATCGGCCTGTTCCTGGCGTTGATCGCCCTGCACAACGCCGGCATCGTAGTCGGCAACCCCAACACTCTCGTGGGCCTGGGTGACCTGAAAAAACCCGCGCCGATCCTGGCTACGTTCGGCTTTATCCTGATCGTCGCCCTGGAAGCCTTGGCGGTACGCGGTGCCGTGCTGATCGGCATCCTGGCGGTGACCATCGTTTCGATCCTGCTGGGCGTCACCGCGTTCGGCGGCGTTGTCTCGATGCCGCCTTCCCTGGCACCGACCTTCCTGCAACTGGATATCAAAGGCGCGTTGGATATCGGCCTGGTCAGCGTGATCTTCGCCTTCCTGTTCGTTGACCTGTTCGACAACTCCGGCACCCTGATCGGTGTGGCCAAGCGTGCGGGCCTGATGGGCAAGGACGGCCACATGCCAAAAATGGGCCGTGCGCTGATTGCCGACAGTACCGCCGCCATGGCCGGCTCGCTGCTGGGTACGTCGACCACCACCAGCTACATCGAATCGGCTGCGGGCGTGAGCGCCGGTGGCCGTACCGGCTTGACTGCCATCGTGGTCGCGATCCTGTTCCTGCTGGCACTGTTCTTCTCGCCGCTGGCCGCCAGCGTGCCGGCCTTCGCCACTGCGCCGGCACTGCTGTTCGTGGCGGTGCTGATGACCCAGGGCCTGGCTGAAATCGACTGGGACGACATTACCGTTGCAGCGCCGGTGGTGATCACCGCCCTGGCGATGCCTTTCACCTATTCCATCGCCAACGGCATCGCCTTCGGTTTCATCGCCTGGACCGCCATCAAGCTGCTTTCGGGCCGCTACCGTGAGCTGAACCCGGCACTGGTGATTCTGTCGATTCTGTTTGTGATCAAGCTGGGCTGGTTCAACGCATGACTTTTGACGCCGCAAGCTACACCGCTCAACTGCAAGACAAGGTCACGCGCTTGCGTGACCTGCTGGCCCCGTTCGACGCGCCAGCGCCGCAGGTCTTCGACTCGCCGCTGCAGCACTTCCGTCTGCGCGCGGAGTTCCGCCTGTGGCGCGAGGGCGGTGAGCGCCACTACGCGATGTTTTCCCAGGACGACAAGCGCACGCCGATCCTGATCGAAGAATTCCCCATCGCCAGCCTGCGCATCAAC
Source organism: Pseudomonas sp. P7759 (assembly GCF_013386445.1). Lineage (NCBI taxonomy): Bacteria > Pseudomonadati > Pseudomonadota > Gammaproteobacteria > Pseudomonadales > Pseudomonadaceae > Pseudomonas > Pseudomonas sp. P7759. The sequence continues at coordinate 20,723 of NZ_JACART010000035.1, read as the reverse complement.
CAGTTGATGCCGCAACTCAAGGCCGCCTGGCAAGCCAGTGCAGCCCTGAGCCACAAGCTGTTCCAGGTGGAGTTCCTCACCACCTTGGCCGGCGACGCGATGATCACCCTGTGCTATCACCGCCCGCTGGACGAGCATTGGCACACCGCCGCCAACCAACTGGCTGCTGACTTGAATGTCAGCATCATCGGCCGCTCCAAGGGCAAGCGCGATGTGATCGGCCATGACTACGTGGTGGAAAAACTCGACGTGGGCGGCCGCACCTTCAGCTATCGCCAACCCGAAGGCGCCTTCACCCAGCCCAACGGCACGGTGAACCAGAAGATGCTCAACTGGGCTTATGAAGCCCTGGGTGATCGCCCGGATGATCTGCTGGAGCTGTATTGCGGCAACGGCAACTTCACCCTGCCCCTGGCCACCCGCGTGCGCAAAGTACTGGCCACCGAAATCAGCAAGACCTCGGTGAATGCGGCCCTGAGCAACCTCGATGAAAACGCGGTGGACAACGTCACCCTGGTGCGCCTGTCAGCCGAAGAACTCACCGAAGCGCTGAACGAAGTGCGTCCGTTCCGTCGCCTGCACGGCATCGACCTGAAAAGCTATGAATTCGGCAGCGTCTTCGTCGACCCGCCGCGCGCCGGCATGGACCCGGACACCTGCGAGTTGACCCGGCGCTTCGACAACATCCTGTACATCTCCTGCAACCCGGAGACGTTGGCGGCGAACATTGCGCAACTGCATGACACGCACAAGATCACCCAGTGTGCGATGTTTGACCAGTTCCCGTGGACGCACCATATGGAGTCCGGGGTGTTATTGACCCGGCGGTAACTCAACGTCTTCCGGTTCCTTCTTGCGCGGCCGCCCGCCCTTCTTGCCATTGGCACGGGCGGCGGCGGCTTTGGCGGCGCTGCTTTTGCGGCCGTTGCGCGAGGCCACCAGGCTGGTGGCCAGGTCCATCAGCGGTTTGCTGGTGGCGATCAGGCCCGTGACTGAAACGTCCAGGTCCTGGGCCTCACAGCACAGCGCCTTGCCGCCAAAGCCAACTTCCAGTTGCGCAAAGTCCTCCAGGGAAAACCCCTCGAACTCGGGCAGACCAGCCACTGGCAGTACAACACGACTGCCGTCGCTAAAGCCGATGGAAATGCAGTTGTCTTCATAACGCACAGAGCTGGCACGGGCATAAAGGTGCCGTGTCTTGCGCCCTCGGGCTATCGCCTTTTCGACGTCGGCCTCAGTGAGCGGTTTATAGGGTACAGCTTTGGCTTTTACGATTTGCTTCATAGTTCAATCTCCACGAAACCCGGCGCTCTGACCAGATTCAAAATGGTTTTCTGCCCCACGACATCGTGCCGGGCACGCGCGATCACATAAACACCCGGCTGAATGATCAGCCCAGGCAACACTTCGCGAGCCTCCCAATCCCAGGAATGATTCTCCAGGCAGACCGTTTGCAGGTATTCCCACCAGATCCTGCGTGCCCGCGCCAAGTAGTGCCGCTGCATGATCGCCCCACGTATTTCTTTCAAAACCGCCATGGGTGGCTGCCACCGCTCAGGCTCTACGTCCCACAACTCCACTTCCCCATTCAGAAAGCTGAATCGAAAACGCGCATCCCATTCGTTCCCCCGCACATGCACATGGGGCGGGCAATGCTCATCCCTGATAAACACCGAAATCACATAGCCTTTGTAAGTGCCTACTCGCATCGTAACCCATCCGTTAGGTTATTTTCCGCCAGGTAACAATTTTCCCTTGTCACCCGACAACCGGCTCCATTTCCCAGAGCTGATTCACAGATTAGTAAGCACAAAAAACCCGGCGAATGCCGGGTTGTAACCACTCATGCCGAGGGCTGGAAATACCCCGCCAAGGCCCGCAAGTCCTGCTCGCTCAGCAACCCCGCGTAATACTTCAGCTGAATCCTTGCCAGCAGATACGCATGTCGCGCATTCGCCAAATCACGGCGGGCGGTGAAGAGTTGCTGTTCGGCGTCGAGCACGTCGAGGTTGACCCGCTCACCGCCGGCCACACTCTTTTTCGTCGCAGCGACTAAAGCCGTGGCAGAGCTGACGGCCATTTCATAAGCACGCACTTTCGCCGCGCCACTGGTGTTGAGGTTGAACTGTTTGCGCAACTCCACCAGCGTGGCCGAGGTTTGCGCGTCCAGCTCGTATTGGGCCTGGGACAGCTGGTTCGCCGCCTGGCGGGTCGACGCCGACACACCACCACCGGCAAACAGCGGCAAACTGACCTGGATGCCGACGGTATTGGTGTCGTACTTCTGGTTGTAGCTACTTTCCGAGTCGGAGTTGGTCTGGCGGCTGGTGGCGTACAGGCTGACCTTGGGCAGGTGGCCTGCGCGTTTGCGTTCCACTTCATAGGAGGCCACGTCCAGGGCATGGTGCTGGGATTTGAGCTCCGGGTTGTTGGCCATGGCCATCTCGCGCCAAGCTTCGAAACGATTGGGCTCCAGGGGCGCAATCTCGAATTGGCGCGTCAGCGGCGCCAGTTCTTCGATCTGCAACGGTTGGCCGACGATGGCTTCCAGCTCGCGCAAGGCGCTGTCCTGGGCGTCTTGCGATTCGATTTCTTCGGCCTGGGCCAGGCTCAGGCGCGCCTGGGTTTCCAGCACATCGGTGCGTGTGCCTTCACCGCCTTTTAGAAGACGATCATTGAGTTGCAAGCGCTCGGCATACGCACGCTTCTGTGCACGGCTCAGCTCGATGCGTTCCTGGGCCAACAACGCCTGGCTGTAGGCATTGAGTACCCGCACCGCCAGTTCCTGGCTCTTGCCGCGAAAGCGTTCATCAGCCATCAATGCCTGAGCGGTGCCCTGGCGAAAACGCGCATAGGCTTCGTAATCCAGCAGCGGCTGCTGCAAGGTCAGGGTCGACGCATAGCTGCGGTAATCACGGTCGCTTTTGACATCACCCGCCGTTACTTCGGACTCGTTGCGCGAGTTGTTATAGCTCCACGACAAATTCGGCAACAACGCCGCACGGCCGATCGCGCGGTTTTCTTCACCGCCTTCACGCTCCTGGATGGCAGCCTGAAACGTCGGATCATTGCGCAAGGCCAAGTCGTAGGCATCCAGCAAACCCAGGGCGTGTGCCGCCGAGGTACAACCGAAACACAGGGTAAACACCAGCGCCTTCATTCTTCCACCAGGGCCATATGGGTGCGATCCATCAGGGGTTTGAACAGGTAGTTGAGCATCGAGCGCTCCCCGGTCTTGACGAAGGTTTCCACCGGCATGCCTGGGCGGATCTGCACACCGTCCAGTTGCTGCATGCCGGCCGCGCTCACCTGGGCACGCAGCGTGTAATAGGGCTCATCGGTGCGTTCATCGACCTGACGGTCCGCCGAGACCAACGTCACCTCACCGGCCACCCGTGGCGTGGTGGATTGGTTGAAGGCCGAGAACATCAGTTCCACCGGCAGGCCGGGATGCACCTTGTCGACCATCTGCACCGGCACCCGCGCCTCCACCAGCAAGGGCTCGCCCTGGGGCACGATGTCCATCAACGGCTGGCCGGGCTTGATCACGCCGCCTTCGGTGTACACGTCCAACCCCACCACCACGCCGCTTGCGGGCGCACGCACCAGGCTGTTCGCCAATTCGAACTCGGCCGACGCCAGGCGATTGCGAAGGTCGTCGCTGCGGGTGCGGGTCTCGGCCAACTGGCCGCGCAGGTCTTTCTGGAAGTCTTCGCCGAGCTGGCGGATGCGCAGGCGCAGTTCCATCACCTGGCGTTGCAGTTGGCCGATGCGACCGTAGTCCTCGGCGATGGCGCCGTCGATCTGAGAGTACAGTCGCTCGCTGTCGAGCAGGCGGTTGCGTGGGATATAACCTTCACGCGCCAACTCGCGCAGGCCTTGCAACTGCTCGTTCAACGCTGCGCGCTGCTGGACCTTGCTCGCTTGCGAATCCCGTGTACCGCGCAGTTGCGCCTCGGCCCCGGCGATGGTTTCGCGCAGGCCTTGTTGCTCGGTGGCCAGTGCCTGGGCGCGGCTATTGAACAACTGCCGTTGCAGGCTCAAGGTGCCCGCCGCCTGCGGATCGTTAAGCAATTCAGCGTTGAAGGTGATCGCCGCCAACCCTTCGCTTTCAGCACTCAAGCGCGCCTCGCTGGCCAGGGACGCCAGGTACTGGCTGCGCAGGGACTGCATCTGCCCGCGCAACGGGGTTTCCTTCAAGCGCAACAACACTTGACCGGCGCTCACCACGTCACCGTCGCGCACGTCGATACGCTCGACGATACCCCCGGCCGGGTGCTGCACGGTCTTGCGATGGCCCGAGACCATGACCTTGCCCGGCACGGCCACGCCCTTATCGAGTGGCGCCAAAGCCGCCCATCCGAGGAAGCCAGCAAAACCGCCGAGTACCAACAGCCATCCCAGGCGCGAGTACTTTTTGTCATCCAGCGCCAGCACATTATTGGGCGCATCGCTGATCAATACAGGTTTGCTCTGGTTCATGCCTGTTTTCCTTCACCGAGGCGGTAACTCATGCTCATGGTCGATACCGGTTTGGGCGCTGCCGGTTTCTGCCGTGCCTCCAGCACACGCGCCGTCGGCCCAAAGGCCTGCAGCTGACCTTCCTTGAGGATCAGCAACTGGTCAGTCAGGGTCAGCACGTTGGGTTTGTGGGTGATCAGGATCACTGTTCGGCGCTGCTGCTTGAGCTGGGTGATCGCTTGGAGCAAAGCCTGCTCGCCGACTTCATCGAGGTTGGCGTTGGGTTCGTCCAACACAATCAGCGCGGGCAGGCCGTACAGCGCGCGGGCCAGCGCAACGCGTTGCTTCTGGCCACCGGAAAGCCCGCTGCCGCCCTCCCCCAATTGCGTGTCGTAGCCCTGGGGCAATTGCAGGATCAGCTCATGCACGCCGGCCATTTGTGCAGCCGCGAGGACTTTATCCGCGTCGACCTCAGCAAACCGCGCGATGTTTTGCGCGATGCTGCCGGCGAACAGCTGGATGTCTTGCGGCAGGTAACCGATGTGCGGGCCCAACTGCTGCTTGTCCCATAAGGCCAAGTCGGCGCCATCCAGCCGCACCTTGCCGGTCAGGGGCGCCCAGGCGCCCACCAGTATCCGAGCGAGGGTGGATTTGCCGCAGCCCGACGGCCCGATCACGCCCAGGACTTCCCCGGCTGCCAGGTTGAAACCCAGATTGGCCAACGCGGGCCGACGGCTGCCGGGGGCACAGGCGCTGATCTGTTCGACGCTCAATTGGCCTTTGGGCACCGGCAGCGTCATACGCTGCGGACGCGCGGGATTGGCCTCCAGCATCTGCGACAACCGATCAAAGGCCAGGCGCGCCGAACCCCACTGTTTCCACACGCCGATCAATTGGTCGATGGGGCTCAGCACGCGGCCCATCAGGATCGAGCCGGCAATCATCATGCCCGGCGTGATCTCGCCTTGCACCGCCAGCAAGGCGCCCAGGCCCAGCACCAGGGATTGCAGCGCCAGACGCACGCCCTTGGACCAGGCGGTAACGGTCGCGGTCTTTTCACTGGCCAGGTTCTGCTGCGCCAAAAACGCCTGATGCTGGCCAAACCAACGCGCACGCAAGGTGGCGAGCATGCCCATGGCTTCGATGGTGTCGGCATTGCGCAGGTTGGCCGTGGCCTGCTGGCTGGCGCTGATGGACAGTTGGCTGGCCAGGGCCATCGGCGCCTGACTGACGTGATGGTTGACCCACGCCAGCACAATCAACAACAGCGCGCCGACCAGCGCCAACAGACCGAGCCAGGGGTGGAACAGGAAAATCACCAGCAGGTACACCGGAAACCACGGCGCATCAAAGAACGCGAACAACGCCTGGCCGGTGGCGAACTGACGCAGCGTGGTCAGGTCATGCAGCGCCTGGCCCGCCGCTTGGGTACCGCCCTTGAGTTGCGCTTCAAACGCGGCGTCGTACACCCGTTGGTTCAAGCGCATATCCATCTGCGTACCGAGGCGGATCACCACCTGGCTGCGCACCCATTCCAACGCGCCCATCAGGCCGAACAGGCCGAGGATCATCAGCGTCAGCATCAACAGGGTCATCTGATTGCCCGAGGCCAGCACCCGGTCGTACACCTGCAGCATGTACAGCGCCGGGGCGAGCATCAGCAGGTTGATCACCGCCGAGAACAGGCCGATGTTGAAGAAGCCACTTTTATAGGCCTTGAGGGCGGCCAAGGTTTCGTTGCCGACGTGGCGCATCTGGGGGTTCTCATGGGGTTGAGCGGGCAGCGCCGCCGCGTTGACAGGCAAAGCGACGCTGCGCAGAATTCGGCACCGCCGTCGCTGAAGAGTTAGAAGGCTTGGCGACAGCGGTGTGTAAAACGGCGAATGGGAGAGCGATCTTCCATTCGCTTTTTTGCTTAAGCGGCCAGGGCGAAGTCCTGCGGCACGTCTTGCACGCCCACCAGGGCAACGTCGGACGCTGCGACCGAAGCCGAGTCCACATGAGCCACACCGGCAGCCGCCAGTTGGTCGAACGTCGAGTTGATCGACAGGCTTGGGTCGATGTCCTTGAGCAGGGAGTCGATCGCCGAAGCCAGTGCCGAGCTGTCGCCACTCATCAGGCCGTATACGATTTTGTGCACCTGGCCATCACGGCCTTCGGATTGCAGGCTCGACAGGCCCAGGTTGGCGAAGCTGACTTCCTGCTCGGCGAGGCTGTAGCTACCGCCGGCCCCGCCGCCGGTCAGGATAGTGCCCAGGTTCAGGGAGTCGATCGAACCCCACAAGGTGTGCGACGGCGGGTTGAACAAGGTGTAATGCAGGTCACCATTAGCCACCACAGCCGCGTTGCTTTCAGTGCTCGACACACCGTATTGGGTGCCATCGAACGGGCCAGGATTGAAACCACCGGTGTTCGAACCCTCCTTGACCGACCCTTCACGGTGGTTCAGGTCACCAAAGTAAGCCGACCAGTCGCTCAGGTACTCGGCAACGGTGTTAGTGGCGTAGGTCGTGCTGTATGAAATAGAAATGCTCATGCAAAACTCCAAGTCATGGGGTGGTATCTCCACAGCAAGCCACTGCCTGCTGTGGTTTTGCCCGTCACTGGGCAAAATCGGTCAGAACTGATATTCAACGGTGCCTTGCAACGTGCGCCCACGCCCCAGGGTGAAGGCCAACACGTCGCCCAGCGGCACCAGATAGGCGCGGTCGGTGACGTTTTCCATGGCCAGGCGCAGGGTCAACTGGTCGGTGGCGCGGTAGCTGCTGTAGAGGTCATAGACGGTGTAGGGCTTCCAGTCGGCCGGGTACACACCGGTTTGCGAAGTGGTCACGCCGACGCCGCCCTTGACGTAGTAACCACCGCTGTAACGGGCGCGAACGCCCACATCCAACTTGCGCTCAAGGAAGCGCGCGCCCAGCGTCGCGGTGCCGCGATCCATCGGCATGTGCTCTGAGGAGCCCAGGATCGCGCTGCAACTCTGCCCCGCATTGGCCACGTCATCCGGCACCATCGCGTCTACCGGCGCCCGGCTACCCGGCCCTTTCTGGATCTTGGTCACACCGCCCAACCATGCGGTCTTGCTGCAGAACTTATTGCTGCCGAGCATGCGTGTGTAGTTGAACTGGCCGTAGGCGAACCCGGCGTCGTAATCCAGCTGGTATTCCAGGCCGCGAAAACGCGTGGTCTCCAGGTTGTTCACATACGCCGCATTACCGATATTGGCGATGCCATAACCTGGCGGCTGCACGCCCAGGGCCATATAGGAAAAGTCGTCCACACGGGTGTTGAAGTAGGACACTTTCATGCCCACGCGGTCTTCGGAGAACAGCAGGTCCTCCTTCAACACATTGAAGCCAACCTCCCAGGACGTGGACGTCTCAGGCTTCAAGTAGGGGTTGGGGAAAATCGACTCCGAGCCCCCGCCATGTGGCCGGCCACTCACCAGCGTTTCGGTGACTGCCGGCGGGCGCCAGCCCTTGCCGTAGGTGGCGAAGAGTTGAAGCCAATCCACGCCCGGCTTGATCGACAGGCCAAAGGTCGGCGAGAAATGCCCCTCTTCCCGATCCACGTCATAGGTCATGGGCAAGCCCACTTGCCGGGTGGTGCCAATGATGAACGTACGCGTGTTCAAACCGGTTTCGCCCCGCAGTCGATAGCGGTCGTAGCGCAACCCGGCGTTGAGGTTCAGCCAGTTGTCGTAGTCGAAATCCAGGCGCGCGAACAGGCTACCCATCGCCCGGTCACCTTTGGGCGTGATGCTTTCCGCCGCCGAGGCGGTGACGGCCGAGTCGGCGGCCACCATCTGGTTGGAGTCCGGGCGGACTTTGTCGTAGAAAAACTCCAGGCCATAGTTGGCCTTGATCACGGACAGTTCGCTCAAGGCAAAGGTCGAAGTGTTCTGTGCCTGGAAACCATAGGTGTTGGTCTGGTAGGTGACCTCGTAACCCTTGCTGCTGCCACGGGTCAGCGTGGACTGATCGTTGCGGGTATCGACGTAATAAAGCTTGGCCTTGAAATCGATCAGCGGGTTGTCCGGCGTGTAGCTGTAGTCCAGCGCGAAGTTCTGTGCCGTGACGTCACTGCTGCCGAGTTTCTCCCAGAGCTGGGCTTTTTCGGCGGTCATCATGTTGACGTCGTCATAGCCGACTTCGGTGGTCAGGTAGCTCAGTTGAAGGCGCTGATCCACCGGCAGGTTGAGGCCTAGCTTGAGCAGTCGCGAGCGCATCACCGAACCGGTGTATTCCACAGTGGAGTTCTTGATCCGGTCTTCACTGGCCGGCAGGAAGGAACTGCCAGTGCGCAACTCGCCAATGCTGCCCTGGGTGCCGGGCTTATAGTCACCGAGGTGACGCTCACTGGCCGCCACCAACATGTCCCACACGTCGGTGCCCACCGCAAACGCCGAGCTGCCGATAAAGTGCGTGCCGTTGCTGCGCCCGCCCAAGCCCGTGGTCAAGCGGATACGCCCGCCGACTTCCTTGCCGTCCTTGAGCAGGTCGGCCGCTTCCACGGTACGAAAGTTGGCGACCCCGCCGATCACTCCTGCCCCACCCATCGTGGAAGTGGCGCCCTTTTCGATCACCACTTCAGACAGCAACTCCGGGTCGACATACAGCGTGCCATTGCGTTGCTGGTGGCCACTTTGTTGATAGTTCTGACGCATGCCGTCCACCGACATGTTTACCCGGCCGTAGTCCTGGATGCCGCGAATATTCACCGACAAACCGGGGTCTTGCTGGCTGACCGCCGAGTAGACGCCCGGCGCCTCCTCCAGCATTTCAGCGGCATGCCGGGGCGGGTTGCGATCCAGTTGCTCGCGCCCGACCACACTCACCGAGCGGGGCGACGAGTACACCCAATCGTTGGGGTGCAGGCCGGTGATCGTGGTGGTGCCCAGCGCCAAAGCGGCGCCGCTCTGCTCAACGCGGGTCAGGGTGACCTGACGCTCGCCGTTGAAGCGGTACTCCACCGGGGCGTTGCCCAGCAACCGCGCCAAGCCTTCCTGCACGCTGTACTGCCCTTTCACCGCCGTACTCTGCAGACCTTCCAGGCGCTGGCTGTCGAACAGCACTTGCAGGCCGGCTTGGTCGGCAAACGCCAGCACGGCACTGCCCAGGGATTGCGCAGGGATATCAATCATCAACACAGCTGGCTGTGCAGCCTTCACCTGGGGTTGCGCGGCGTACACCGGGGCCGCAACGGCGAACAGGCCCAAGTGGATGGCCAGGGCTAACCGGCTAACGGTGATACGCCCCTTGTTGAGTGCTGACATTTCTGTTGTTCCCTGCGCTGAGCGTTTTTTGTTTATGCGAATGCTTCTCACCTAGCAAGACGTGCGACGCGCAGGAAGTCAGTAAGATTTTTTGAAAGTTTTTCAGGAAGGGGGATTTCAGGCGGTGGGAGCAGGCCCCCACCGGGTCATCAATAGATCAGGCTGAGGCCAGCCAGGTCCAGGCGTTGCACCTGGAGTTCCTGGGTGAGCGTGGCAAGGGCAGTGTCGAGCATGTCGAGGCGGAACACGCCGCTGACTTCACGCTCACCGAGGGCCGAGTCGGTCAACACCACGCGCCCGGGACGGTAGCGGTTGAGCTGTTGGATGACAGTGGCCAACGGCTGGCGATCAAAGATCAACACACCGCGCCGCCAGCTGGTGGCGCGCGCAACATCGAGTTGGTCCAAGGGCACGATGCCTTGCTGAGGGCTGTAGCGTACGGCCAGGCCTTCCTGGATCACCCTGTCGGACGGGCCCTTTTTCGGCGTCGCGTTCAGGGACACCTCGACACTGTGTTCCAGCACGCCAACCCACGCCTGACTGTCGTCTTCGCGCTCTACCACAAACCGCGTGCCCAGCGCGCGGGTCTGGCCGCCGGCACTTTGCACCACAAACGGCCGGGTTTCCTCACCGACCATCGGCGCCACGTCAAAAATTGCCGAGCCTTGGAGCAGGCTGATGCGCCGTTGCACACCGTCGTAGTCCAGGCGGATGGCACTGGCGGAATCCAGCTCGACCTTGCTGCCGTCGGCCAGGTGCACGGTGCGCACCTCGCCTTTCGCGGTGATGTAATCGGCTTGCACGCGCAGCAACACGTCCGGCCCGCGCACCCAGCCAACACCGGCCACGATCACGACCAATGCGACGGCGGCCGCGCGTTGCCATGGGCTTCGCCGCCTGGAGCGGCGCACGGGCATCGTTGCCGCTGACGGACGCTGGCGGTGCACGGGCTCGTCCTTGTACACATCGCCCAACGCCGCCCAGGTCTGTTCGGCAAAACGCAAGGCCGCTTCATGGCGGCTGTCGCAGGCGATCCAATGCTGCAGCTCGGCCTGCTCCTGTTCGGTCAGGGCACCGGCGTGCAGGCGCACCGCCCATTCGGCGGCCGCCTCGGTAATGCTGTGCTGTTGCGGACCCTGGCTATTCACGTGTGAATCTCGAATTTTTCGTTATGTAACGCTGTGACGTCTGACGTGGCGAATTTCGGTAACTCATTCGTCGGATGGCGCCACTTCGCCGTCCTGCAAGCGCTGCATCACGTAGGCCAACGCCTTGGCCAGGTGCTTTTGTACGGAGCTGTCGGAGATGTCCAGGTGGCGGGCGACCTGGGCGTGGGTCATGCCTTCGATACGATTGAGGCGGAAAATCTGCTGGGTGCGTTCCGGCAACTCCGCCAGTGCCTGCTTCAATGCCTGTCGCTGTTGCTGCGCCATTGCCTGAGCCTCCAACCCGGCCACTTCATCTTCAATCTCGGCCAGCGCCTCATGGGGCACGGAGTCTGTCTTGCGCCGCGCTTCCTGGCGAATATGGTCGATCAGCAGATTGCTCGCCGTTCGATAGAGATAGCCCTGGGAGTTGTCGATGCGCTCGCCGGCGGGCTTTTCGGCCAGGCGCAGGAAACTCTCCTGCACCAGGTCTGCGGCCAACTGCGGGTCCCGTACCTTGCGCGCCAGATACCCGCGCAGGGTATCGGCATGCTTGAGAAACAGGCCTTTGAGATCCACGTCCGACAAACCGACTCCCTGGAATGTAAAGGAAACAGGCGGGCATATTAAGCGTTGTCGAGAATGATTTTCAATTGATATCTAATCTGATCCGCTCGTGCGAAAGGTCGGATTAACAGTTCGATAATCGAACACATCCGCCGCCATCAATTGACCAAATTAACTAACCAGTACATTTTATCTGCACAACTAACAAGAACTGTGGAGATACTCCCAATGCCGCCTATCGTGCTGGTGCTCAACGGCCCCAATCTCAACCTGCTCGGCACCCGCGAGCCCGCCACCTACGGTCATGAAACCCTGGCCGATGTTGCCGCCCTGTGTGGCCGCAGCGCCGAACAACTCGGGCTGAAAATCGAATTTCGCCAGACCAACCACGAAGGCGAATTGCTCGACTGGATCCACGGCGCCCGCGCCCGTTGCGCCGGCATCGTGATCAACCCGGCGGCCTGGACCCACACCTCCGTGGCGATTCGCGACGCGCTGGTGGCCAGTGAAGTGCCGGTGATCGAAGTGCATCTTTCCAATGTGCATGCCCGCGAAGCGTTCCGGCATCACTCGTTTGTGTCGCCGATTGCCAAGGCTGTCCTCGCAGGTTTCGGCAGCCACGGCTATCACCTGGCCCTGGAACATTTCAGCCAGTTGCTCAAAGGGTCGGCCCGATGAAACCGCGCATCCTCGCCGGCCTGATTGGCGCCGGCATCCAGGCTTCCCGCACGCCCGCCCTGCACGAACAGGAAGGCGATGCCCAAGGCCTGCGCTACCTGTATCACCTGATCGACCTTGAGCCCCTGCACCTGGACACCAACGCCCTGCCCGACCTGCTCGACGCCGCCGAGCTGATGCACTTCACCGGCCTGAACATTACCTACCCGTGCAAGCAGGCAATCCTACCGCTGCTCGATGAACTGTCCGACGAGGCCCGCGGCATTGGCGCGGTCAACACCGTGGTGTTCAAGGACGGCAAGCGCATCGGCCACAACACCGATTGCCTGGGGTTCGCCGAAGGCTTTCGGCGCAACCTGAAGGATGTGGCACGCCAACGCGTGGTGCAGATGGGTGCCGGCGGTGCGGGCGCGGCGGTGGCGCATGCGCTGTTGGCGGAAGGTGTGCAGCAGTTGAGTATTTTCGATGTGGACGCCAGCCGCGCCCGCGACCTGGTGGATAACCTCGCCCAGCGTTTCGGCGCCGGTCGGGCCCAAGTGGGCAGCCAACTGGAAAATGCCCTGGCCGAGGCCGATGGCTTGGTCAACACCACACCGATGGGCATGGCCAAGCTGCCGGGCACACCCGTTCCGGCCACCTGGCTACGCGCTGAATTGTGGGTGGCGGAGATCGTGTATTTCCCGCTGGAAACCGAACTGCTGCGCGATGCCCGCGCCTTGGGTTGCCGTACCTTGGATGGCGGCAACATGGCGGTGTTTCAGGCGGTGAAGGCGTTTGAGCTGTTCAGTGGGGAAGTGCCGGATGCGCAGCGTATGTTGGCGCATTTCCAGGCCATGAATACCTAACTGCCGAAACCGGATCAAAAAATGTGGGAGCGGGCTTGCTCGCGAATGCAGTGGATCAGTCGCAACATGGTTGCCTGACCCGCCGCATTCGCGAGCAAGCCCGCTCCCACATTGATTGCATTTCAATTTTGAGAGCCGCGCTTGCTCAAGCCTGCAAGTAACGCATCACCGACTCACAAATCATGTCCCGATGCCGCTGTTTAACCGCCTCATCCGACAGGTCGATCTGAAAAATCTCACTGAAGGTATGGCGGTTGGACACCCGGTAAAAGCTGAACGAGTTGATCAGCAGGTGCACGTCCAACGGCTCCAGCCCTTCCCGGAACAAGCCCAGCTCGGCCCCCCGGCGCAAGGTTTCACCCAGCCCTTCAAGGATCTTGCTGTTCATCGCCTTGATGGTGTCGGTGCGCTTCACGTACTCGGCATTGTGGATATTTTCGATGCTGACGATGCGCACGAAGTCCACGTTCTGATCATGGTGATCAAAGGTGAATTCCACCAGCCGCCGGATCGCCTCGCGCGGCTCCAGCGCCGTGAGGTTCATGCGGGTTTCGGTGTTGCGGATGTCGCCGTAGAGCTTCTCCAGCACTTCGACGTACAACTGCTCCTTGCTGCCGAAGTAGTAATAGATCATGCGCTTGGACGTGTGGATACGCTCGGCGATCGCGTCCACGCGAGCGCCGGAAAGGCCCTGCTGGACAAACTCGACGATGGCTTCCTGGAGTATGTTTTCGCGGGTCTTTTCCGGATTGTTCTTACGACTCTTGCGAGGTGCCTCGGTGGTCATGGTGCGCTCACGGCCAGTGTTATGCAGGCCGTGATTATGGGCCGCGATGCGGCCTGAAAGAAAGCACCTGACCCACCGTTATAAACGCGCCTGGCGCACCGCACCGCTGCGCGATTTGGCCATCGCCGCCAGGCGCACCGCCACATTGGCCGCGCCGTAGCCGGCATAGCCATTTTTGCGCTGGATGATCTCGAAGAAAAACCGCCCTTCGAACGGTTCGGTGTACACGTGAAACAACTCACCGCCCTGGGCGTCGCGGTCGTACAGCACGTTGTAGTACGCCAACTCGCTGAGGAACTCATCATCGAAATCGAAACGCGCCGCCAGGTCGTCATAGTAGTTGAGCGGGATATCCAGCAGCGGCACACCGGCCTCTTTGGCACGGCGCACCTCAGCGAAAATATCCGCGCAGTCGAAGGCAATGTGGTGCACGCCCGAGCCACGATAGCTCGACAGCGCGTGGGAAATCGCGGTGTTGCGGTTCTCGGAGATGTTCAGCGGCAGGCGGATCGAACTGCAACGGCTGCGCAGGGCACGGCTTTTTACCAGACCGTAAGGGTCCGGCAGCACCACTTCGTCGTCGGCTTCGAAATCCAGCAGGCTCTTGTAGAACAGCACCCAACTGTCGAGGCTGTCGGCCGGCAACGCCATGGCCATATGGTCGATGCGCAGCAAGCCGCCGCTGGACGACGCGGCAGGTCGCAGGTTGAAGTCGGTGTCGTAGAGGCCGCCTTCACTCTGGTCCACCAGGTAAATCAGGCTGCCATCCGGCGCACGCACCGCCGCCAACTCCAGCTCGTTGGGCCCGACCAACCCGCGATAGGGCTGGCCTTTGTAGGCCACCGCGCGTTCCAGGGCCTTGGCGCTGTCCTTGACCCGGATCGCCGTGGCGCACAACGACGGTCCATGAGCTTCGAAGAAGTTGTGGGCAAAGGAATAGGGTTCGCAATTGAGGATCAGGTTGATATCACCCTGGCGCAACAGGCTCACGCTCTTGGAGCGGTGCTGCCCGGCCTTGACGAACCCCAGGCGTTCCAGCCAGTGAGTCAGCTTGGCGCCGAGGCTTTCATCCACGGCGAACTCCAGGAACTCGATGCCGTCGTACTCGCTGGCGGCCGGGGTGTCGAACAGAATTTCAACAGGCTGCGCCGGCGCTTCTTGCTTCAGGCGCTCGCGGGTTTTCTCTTCCAGGTACAGCAAGGAGCGCAAGCCATCCGCCGCATTCGCGCGGGTCGGCGCGGCGCGGAAGCCATCGTTGAAAATCTCCAGGGACAGCGGCCCGGTGTAGCCACTCTTGATGATCGGCGCAAGGAACCCCGCCAGGTCGAATTCGCCTTGGCCGGGGAAGCAGCGGAAATGCCGGCTCCACTCCAGCACATCCATGGCCAGGATCGGCGCGTCGGCCATTTGCACGAAGAAGATTTTGTCGCCGGGGATCTCGGCAATCCCACTCGGGTCGCCTTTGAGCGACAGGGTGTGAAAGCTGTCGAGCAATACGCCGAGGCTGGGGTGATCGACCTGACGCACCAGGTTCCACACCTGCTGCCAGGTGTTCACATGCTTGCCCCAGGCCAACGCTTCGTAGCCGATGCGCAGGCCACGCCGGCCAGCGTGTTCGGCGAGCAGGCTCAGGTCATCCAGCAAAATACGCTCGTCACCCACGCTGTCGGCCGAGGCATTGCTGCACACCAGCACCAGGTCGGTGCCCAGTTCCTGCATCAAATCGAATTTGCGCTCGGCACGTTCCAGGTTGCGCGCCAGGCGGTCACGGCGGCAGCCTTCAAAGTCGCGGAACGGCTGGAACAAGGTGATGGCAATGCCGAGGTCGGCGCACATTTGCCTAACTTCGCGGGGGCTGCCGTCGTAATACAACAAGTCGTTCTCAAAGATCTCGACCCCATCAAACCCGGCGGCGGCAATGGCTTCGAGCTTTTCCGGCAGGGTGCCGCTCAAGGAAACAGTGGCAATGGAACGTTGCATGGGCGACTCCCGGCAATTGTTGTTTGTGGCAAATTATTCGCCCCTAGCCTAACCGCAGCAATTAAAATGTACGAACCAGTTAGTTTTTGGTGCGATTATCGAACACTATGCCCCTTTGGCGAATTGACGATTTTTTAGCCACTGCGCACCATCGATGACGTAACAGACCCAGAACACACCATAAAAATTTCAAAAAACGGGTACGACCTCATGCCTCTGCAAAACTCCGCCCTGGCCGCGCGCCACGGCACCCCGCACGCCGGCATCGGCGACAAGATCCGCGGCGCCCTCGCCGTGGGCAAAACGCGCTGGGGCATGTTGGCCCTGGTGTTTTTCGCCACCACCCTCAACTACATCGACCGCGCCGCGCTGGGCGTCATGCAGCCGATCCTCGCCAAGGAGATGAGCTGGACGGCGATGGACTACGCCAACATCAACTTCTGGTTCCAGGTCGGCTACGCCATCGGTTTTGTGCTGCAGGGTCGTTTGATCGATCGGGTGGGCGTGAAACGTGTGTTCTTCTGCGCCGTGCTGTTGTGGAGCCTGGCCACCGGCGCCCACGGCCTGGCGACGTCGGCGGTCGGCTTTATGGTGTGCCGCTTTATCCTTGGGCTGACCGAAGCCGCCAACTACCCGGCCTGCGTCAAGACCACGCGGTTGTGGTTCCCAGCCGGTGAACGTGCAGTGGCCACCGGTATCTTCAACGCCGGCACCAACGTCGGCGCGATGATGACGCCGATGCTGCTGCCATTGATCCTGCACGTGTGGGGCTGGCAGGCGGCGTTCCTGTGCATGGCCTCGCTTGGCGCGATCTGGCTGGTGTTCTGGGGCTTGAAGTACTACAACCCCGAAGATCATCCGACCGTTAAGCAATCCGAATTGGACTACGTGCAACAGCAAGTCGAACCGGAACAACCGGGCGTACCGTTCAGCCGCATCCTGCGCATGCGCGGCACCTGGGCCTTCGCCATCGCCTATGCGCTCACCGCGCCGGTGTTCTGGTTCTACCTGTACTGGCTGCCGCCGTTCCTGAACCAGCAATACAACCTGGGCATCAACGTGACCCAAATGGGCATTCCGCTGATCATCATCTACCTGACGGCGGATTTTGGCAGCGTGGGTGGCGGGATCCTGTCGTCGTTCCTGATCGGTCGTGGCATGAACTCGATCAAGGCGCGGTTGCTGTCGATGCTGCTGTTTGCCTGCTGCATCGTCGGCGTGATCATGGCGGCCGGCTCCAGCCAACTGTGGGTCGCGGTGTTTGCAATCTCCCTGGCCATCGGCGCGCACCAGGCCTGGACCGCGAACATCTGGAGCCTGGTGATGGACTACACGCCCAAGCACATGATGAGCACGGTGTTTGGCTTCGGGGGCATGTGCGCGGCCATCGGCGGCATGTTCATGACCCAGATCGTCGGCCACATCCTGACCGTGACCAACAACAACTACACCGTGTTGTTCACCCTGATCCCGGCGATGTACTTCATTGCGCTGACCTGGATGTACTTCATGGCGCCACGCAAGATTCCTACCGTAGACGTCTAACTCTACCTACGCCGCTGCTGCCAGGCAGCGGCCAGCCCGCTCATGCAGATCACCCCGATGCCGACCACTGTGGTCACATCGGGGGTATGGCTGAACACCAGCCAGCCCAACAACCCCGCAAACACGATCTGGCAATAGCCGAACGGCGCCAGCAAGGCCGGCGCCGCAAAGCGGAACGCCTGGGTCAGCATCAAGTGCGCGGTCATCCCGCAAGTGCCCAGGGCCAGCATCAATGCGCCATGCCACAGCGTGGGGACCTGCCAGAAGAACGGCACCATCGCACTCATCACCAAGGTATTGCACAGGCCGGCAAAGAAGTTGCTGGTGGTGGGCGTGTCGTATTGGCTGAGGATGCGCGTGAGCAGTTGGTAGAAGCAGAAGAACAACGCCGAACACAGCGGCAGCAACACCGCCGGGGTGAACAGTTCGCCGCCGGGGTGGATGATGATCAGCACGCCGACAAACCCGCAGATCACCGCCAGCCATTGGCCACGGGTCACGTGCTCACCGAGCAGCGGCACTGACAATGCAGTCACCAGGATCGGCGCCAGGAAGTTCACCGCCGTGGCTTCCGCCAGCGGGATGTAATGCAGCGCCGCGGTAAAAAACAGACTGGTGCCCAACAGGCACAACGCCCGCACCACCTGCATCCCCGGTCGCTTGCTACGCAATACCCGCAGGCCAGACTGCGGCAGGAAAATTCCGGCCATCAACAAGGTGTGCACCAGGTAACGCGCCCACACCACCATCACGATCGGGTAGAACCCCGCGAGGTATTTGGACAAGGCGTCGTGACTGGAAAACAGAAACGTCGCCAAAACAATCAGCAAAATGCCCTTGAAGGGATGGTTGACGCCGGATAAAGGGGTACTGACGGTCATCGGATTCTCGTGTGTGGCGCGCGGTCGAGCTCAACCCGGTAATCTAGCAGCCGGGTCGGAGCCTGCCCCAAGAGCATAACCAAACACCGTGCGAACAGCGCACTAAATCACCGGTTTCGAGTCCAACGCTGCACGTTGACCGCCCAGTTGCACACTTTTCAACCAAGGCCTTGCTGCTATGAAAAAAATTATCTTTGCTCTTTCTGCCCTTGCCCTGCTCACCGCCTGCAATCAGGAAACCCAGGAAGCGCCCAAACCCGCGCCGGCTTCCGTACAAGCCACGTTGGTGCCAGAAACCCCGCCCACCGACAAATGGGTGGGTAAATGGATCGGCGTCGAAGGCCTCTACCTCACCATCGCCAAGGACGACAGCATCGGCCGTGGTCACTACCTGCTGACCATGAAGTACGGCCTTGATGACGACGACGCCGGCACCTTCAAAGGGGAGGCGAACGAAGACGGCATCGCCTTTACCCGCCCGGACGGCCCACAGCAGCTGAGCGCCGGCAACGGTGAAGCCACCGGTTTGAAATGGCTGGCAGATAAAAAGGATTGCCTGGTGGTGGATACCGGCGAAGGTTACTGCCGCGACTGACCCGGTTTTGCTGACACAAGTTTCATCTGGCACCCCTGCCGGCAAGGGTCGAGAGCGGCGATACTACGCAGCTCTCGTTCCTGTCGGACAGCCGGGCTGGCGCCATTCCTACGCACCAACAACACTGTTCCACAGTTCATCGAGAGGATTTCACCATGCTATGGAAAAAAGGCCGACGCAGCGACAACGTGGTGGATGCCCGCGATGACAGTGGTGGTGGCGGTGGCGGCATGCGCTTTGGTGGCGGCAAGGGCCTGAGCCTGACGGCCATTGTGCTGATCGTCGGCATCGGCTGGCTGACCGGCCAGGACCCGTTGCAGATCCTCGGCCAGTTGACCGGCCAGATGGAACAGGCGCCGTCAGTGAGCACGCAATCACGCCAGGCGCCGCCGGCCAACGATGAACAAGCGGATTTCGTGCGCGCAGTGCTGGGCGATACCGAAGACACCTGGGCCCAGGTGTTCCAGGAAAACGGCTTGGCGTACAAGAACCCGAAACTGATCTTGTTCCGTGGCCGGGTGAATTCCGCCTGCGGGGGTGCCACCTCGGCCAGCGGCCCGTTTTATTGCCCGGCGGACCAGCAGGTGTACCTGGACCTGGACTTCTTCCGGGAAATGTCACAGCGCTTCCAGGCTGCTGGCGACTTTGCCCAGGCGTACGTGATTGCCCACGAGGTCGGGCACCACGTGCAGACGCTGCTGGGTATCTCGTCGAAGATCCAGGCGGCACGCCAGCAAGGTCGGCAGATGCAGGGTGACGGCGGTCTGCTGGTGCGTCAGGAACTGCAAGCCGACTGCTTCGCCGGGGTCTGGGCCAACCGTGCGCAAAAGCGTCTGAACTGGCTGGAGCCGGGCGATATTGAAGAAGCACTGAATGCGGCCAACGCCATCGGCGATGACCGGTTGCAGCAACAGGGTCAAGGGCGCGTCGTGCCGGACTCGTTTACCCACGGCACCTCGGCACAGCGGGTTCGCTGGTTCAAGACCGGCTTTGCCCAGGGCCAGATCACTCAATGCGACACTTTTACCGCCAAGAGCCTTTAGATGAATAAACGATTGGGATTGCTGCTGGGTTTGCTGGTCACCGGTTCCGCTTTGGCCGCCGGGCACAACGTCAACGAGGCCAATCTCGATCGCTTCCCCCTGAAGGCAGGGGATTTGAGCCTGGGGTTGAGCCAGGATTGGCGCCAGCCACTGCCCAACGTCACCCGTGCGTTGATCATCGTGCATGGGCGCCTGCGCGATGCGCAGACCTATCTGGAGAGCGGCGAGAAAGCCGCCCAAGATGCCGGGCAAGCGGCCAACACCTTGGTGATCGCGCCAAGGTTTCTCATTGAGTCGGATGCGCGGCACGAGCATCTGGACAATCAGCTACTGCGCTGGACCGACAATGGCTGGATGGCCGGCGAGCCGTCCACCGGCCCAGGCCAAATCAGCTCGTACGGCGCCCTCGACCAGATCATCAAGCACCTGGGCAACCGCAAACTGTTCCCTGCGTTGAAAGAAATCGTGGTGGCCGGGCATTCCGGGGGTGGCCAGGTGGTACAGCGGTTTGCCCTCACCAGCCACGACCATCCGAAACTGCAAACCGAAGGCATCCGCCTGCGTTACGTGGTGGCCAACCCGTCCTCCTACGCCTACTTCACCCCGCAGCGTCCGGTGAAATTCGACATTGCCAGTTGCCCTGGTTTCAACGACTGGAAATACGGCCTGCAAAACCTGCCGGCCTACGCCCAAGGCCAGAGCGCCGAACAGCTTGAACAGGCGTATGTGTCACGCGACATCACCTACCTGCTGGGCCAACAGGACATCGACCCAAACCATCATGCGCTGGACAAAGGCTGTGAGGCCGAAACCCAGGGCGCGTATCGCCTGATTCGTGGGCACAACTATTTTGACTACCTCAAGCAGCGGCATCCGCAGTTGGGGCATCAGTTGGTGGAGGTGCCGGGGGTGGGGCATAAC